>JBAWVF010000123.1:0-11743 GCA_037147415.1 Rhodospirillaceae bacterium
TCCTGGCCGACATAGTGCGCCCAGCCGCCGCCCGGCTTGCCGACGCAGCCGCACATGGTCAGCATGTTGATCACGGCGCGATAGTTCATATCGCTGTGATACCAATGGTTCATCGCGGCGCCGATGATCACCATGCAACGGCCTTCGGTCTTCTCGGCCGTGATGGCGAAGTCCCGTGCCACCGCCAACACTTGATGACGCTTGACCCCAGTGATCTTCTCCTGCCACGCCGGGGTATAGGGCACGTCTTCGTCGTAGCTCTTGGCCACATTGCCGCCGCCCAGGCCGCGATCGATGCCGTAGTTGGCCACCAGTAAGTCAAACACCGTGGCGACGACAACCTCTTCCTTGCCGGTCTTGAGGGTCCGGACCGGAACCGCGCGGTCGAGAATGTTGGCGTGGTCGGTGGATGCAAAAAACTCGTTCTCGTGCTTGCCGCCGAAATAGGGGAAGCCGACGGTGACCACCGCGTCCTTGCGGTCGATTTGGCTGAGCCGCGGCTTGATCTCCTTGCCGTCCCGGCCGTCCTTCAGCTCCAGGTTCCATTTGCCGGGATTGCCCCAGCGGAAGCCGGCGGTGCCGTTGGGCACCACCACCTCACCGGAGGTCTCGTCGAGAGCCAGCGTCTTCCATTCGGGATTGACGGTCTCGCCGAGGCCGCCATCAAAGTCGGACGCGCGGAGGAAGCGTTCCGGCACGTAGCGCTCGCCCTGCTTCTTCAGCCGGACCAGGAACGGCATGTCTGTGTAGGAGCGGCAATACTCCTGGAAGTACGGCGTCTTTTTTTCGAGGTGGAACTCTTTCAAAATCACATGGCCCAGCGCCATACCGAAGGCGGCGTCGGTGCCCTGCTTGGGCGCGACCCACAGATCGCACAGCTTGGCCACCTCCGAATAGTCGGGACAGATGGCCACCGTCTTGGTGCCCTTGTAGCGGGCCTCGGTGAAGAAGTGGGCGTCGGGGGTGCGGGTCTGAGGAACGTTGGAGCCCCAGGCCATGATGAAGTCGGCCGAATACCAGTCGGCGCTTTCCGGCACGTCGGTCTGTTCGCCCCAGACCTGGGGGGAGCTGACCGGCAGATCGCAGTACCAGTCATAAAAGCTGAGCGGCACGCCGCCGATCAGCGAAAGATAGCGCGAGCCCGCCGCGTACGAGATCATCGACATCGCGGGAATCGGCGAGAAGCCGCAGATGCGGTCGGGGCCGTGGGTCTTGACGGTGTGGACGTTGGCGGCGGCGACGATTTCGTTCGCCTCCTCCCATGACACCCGGACGAACCCCCCCAGGCCGCGCACGCCGATATAGTCCTGGCGCTTCTTCGGGTCATTCTGGATCGCACTCCAGGCATCGACCGGACTCAGGGTCTTGCGCGCCTCACGCCACAGCCGGACGAGACGGCCGCGCACCAGCGGATATTTCAGCCGGTTGCCGCCATAGACCGCCCAGGAATAACTGGCGCCGCGCTGGCAGCCGCGCGGCTCGTGATTGGGCAGCTCCGGCCGGGTGCGCGGATAGTCGGTCTGCTGGGTTTCCCAGGTGATGATCCCGCCCTTGACGTAAATCTTCCAGGAACAGCCGCCGGTGCAGTTGTTGCCATGGGTCGAACGTACGATCTTGTCATGCTGCCAGCGCTGACGGTAAGCGTCTTCCCAGTCGCGGTTCTCGCGAGTGAGAATGCCGTGACCGTCGGAGAAAGAGGCAACGTTCTTTTTGCGGAAGAAGGTCAAGCGATCAAGAAAATGACTCATGACGGGTCTCCTCAACACCGGTAGTCGGCATTACTGCGGGCATAGCACCACCAAGTAATGACCGCACACAGAACATAGAAGGCTATAAAGGTGTAAAGCGCGGCATCCGGCGTACCGGTCAAGGAAATCGACGTGCCATAGCTCTTGGGAATGAAGAAGGCGCCATAGGCGGCAATCGCCGAGGTAAAGCCGAGCGTGGCCGCGGCCTCGCGGTCCCCCTCCATGCGGATGCGGTCTGCACCGGCGCCGGTGCCGTAGAGCGAACGCTGGCGCTCGGTGCGGGTAATCACCGGTATCATCTGGAAGGTCGACGCATTCCCGACCCCGGTGGCAGCGAACAGCACCATGAAGGCGCCGAAGAAACCCCAGAACGCGCCCGGATCGGACTTATGCCCCATGAAGTACAGCGCCCCGGCGGAGCCCAGGATCATGACCAGGAATACAACCAGGGTGACGCGAGCGCCACCGAACTTGTCCGAAATCCAGCCCGACCCGGCGCGGAAGGCCGCGCCCATCAGCGGTCCGAGGAAGGCGTATTGCAGCACGTTGACATCGGGGAAAATCTTGGATGCCAGCAAGGGAAAGCCTGCCGAAAAGCCGATGAACGAGCCGAAGGTGCCGAGATAAAGCACGCACATGACCCAGGTATGCGGCCGGCGGAAGATCACCGCCTGCTCTGCGAAGGAGGCCCGGGCCGAGGCGAGGTCGTGCATGCCGAACCAGGCGGCCAGGGTCGAGGCCAGGATGAAGGGCAACCAGATGAAGCCGGCGTTTTGAAGCCAGATCATCGAGGAGACTCCGGCCTTGACCCGGGTCTGCGGGTCGCCGCCGAGGGCGCCGAACACGCCCATGGTGATGATCAGCGGCACCACGAACTGCACGACGCTAACCCCGAGATTGCCGAGCCCGGCATTCAGCGCCAGCGCGTTGCCCTTTTGCGCCTTGGGGAAGAAAAAGCTGATATTGGCCATGCTGGAGGCGAAATTGCCGCCGCCGAAGCCGCACAGCAGCGCCAAAATCAGAAAGCTCGAATAGGGCGTGGCCGTGTCCTGAACCGCGAAGCCGATACCGATCGCCGGCAGCAGCAGGGAGGCGGTGCTCAAGGCTGTCCAGCGCCGTCCTCCGAACACCGGAACCATGAACGAATAGAAGATGCGTAGCGTCGCGCCCGACAAACCGGGCAGCGCCGCCAGCCAGAACAGCTGATCGGTATCGAACTTAAACCCTATCCCAGGCAGATTGACCACCACCACGCTCCACACCATCCAGACCGCGAAGGAAAGCAGCAAGGCCGGGATCGATATCCAGAGATTCCGGGTAGCCACCCGGCGTCCGCCCTGTTCCCAAAAACTGCGGTCTTCGGGGCGCCAGTCGGTTAAAACATTGCCGGTCAAGGCCAGCGCGGCGTCACTGGAGGGAGGTGACATCTCTAACCACCTTTCGTCGGTTGAATAAAGTCGAGAGCGGGAGAGGGGCGGTGTTAAGCGGTTGTCGGATGGCCGGGCCGGGCCAGTTCCGGCAGTGGGGGCAAATCGCGGATCGCCGGGAACGCCTGGCGTTCCATCCGACGGATCGCGAAATGCATCCAGAGTAGGTTGATCGCGATGATCACGAACAGCAGCATGAAGCAACTGGTCCAAACGCCGGTAATATCGTTGAGGGCGCCGAAGGCGATGGGCAGCAAAAAGCCGCCAAGCCCGCCGATTAGGCCGACAATACCGCCGACCGGGCCGACATTATCCGGGTAATAAACCGGAATGTGTTTATAAACTGCCGCCTTGCCCAAAGACATGAAGAAGCCAAGGGCAAAGGAGAAAAAGGTAAATCCGACGATACCCGTGTGGATTGTAAATGAAATCGGGCCACGGATGCCGTGAACCACATAGTCCGTATCAGGATATGACAGCAGCAGCGCAAAAATCATTGAGCAACCAAAGGTCAGATACATAACCCGGCGTGCCCCCAGGCGGTCCGACATCACGCCGCCGACCACCCTGAAAATACTGGCCGGGATCGAATAGGCGGCCCCCAGCATGCCGGCGCTTTCGATGCTGAGTCCATAGCAGCCGACGTAATAGCGCGGTAGCCACAAGGCAAGCGCCACGAAAGCACCGAAAACGAAGAAGTAATAGAGCGAGAAACGCCAGACCTGGATATTCTTCAACGGAGCCAGTTGCTCGCACAGGGTCGGAGAGTGAAGATTATGTTTGCGCCGGTTAACCAAAACCGGGTCGTCCTCGGTAACAAACCAGAAAATTATCGCCATGACGACCAGCGCGCCGGCCCAAACCTGCGCCACCATGGTCCAGCCATAGGCCACCATCACGAACGGGGCTAAAAACTTGGTCACCGCGGCCCCGATATTGCCCATGCCGAAGATACCGAGCGCGGTACCTTGTCGTTCTTTCGGAAACCAGCGCGAGGTATAGGCGATCCCGACCGCGAAGGAGCCGCCGGCAATGCCGACCCCTAGCGCCGCCACCAGAAACATTTCATAGGTCTTGACCGTGGACAGAAAAAAAGTCGCGACCGAGGCCGACAGCATGACCAAAACAAAAACGACACGGCCGCCGTAGCGATCGGTCCACAGTCCAAGCGTCAGCCGGACCAGCGACCCGGTCAGAATCGGGGTTCCGACCAGCAGGCCGAACTGGGTATCATTGAGCCCAAGATCACGTTTGATCTGAACCCCAATGATCGAAAAAATCGTCCAAACAGCAAAACAAACTGTAAAAGCTACCGTGCTTGCGCTCAGCATCCGAACCCGTTGTCCGGAAGTTACGCTTTCCAGCTGGCCCATGGAAGTCTTGACTCCTGATCGGTCTTTTCAAATGTCATTAACTCACGGTCGGATTTCGACAAGTGTTCACTGTCATATAATTGCCGAATTCAACCCGATTTGATCTTCAGCCTTCAGCGGCTCTTTGTACTTTACGGGCGAACCTATGCGAGTTACCCAGAGGACATCCTTGACGTTAGTCAACCATGAAAATGAATTAATATGTTAGTTGCCTATCTACACTATAGCATCGCACCGGACGTGCGTCGTCCGTCGCCATCAGTCTTGATGTTTATCAAGAAATCCAGACCCTGGGGCGCCCTGTAATGCGGTAATGTTCGTGATATTCGCGATCATTCTAAATATAATAATATAATAATAACATAAGCATGACCAATATTATGGCAGAGCCATGATATACACTGAAGGAGCGTGAAAAATCCCCGTCTTGCTCTGATTTCAGGAATTGGTTAATGCGCAACTTGCCGCCCCACCCTGCGACAAAATGACCCATGGCGAGGCCGTCAATTGCGCCTAACCTGCCCGCAAGAGCGGGCTAGAATTAAAAGGTTCGGCCGTGAACCGAAGTAGGACATAATAAAAATGCGCGCATGCGACGTTAATCTTATCCGTCACCTGCCACTTTTTTTAGAAATATCGCCCGATCAGCTTCCTGGATTGATGGAAACGGCCCTAATTCAAAATGTTCCACCCAACACGCAGCTGTTTTTTCAGGGTGATAGGCCGGATTTTCTTCATGTTCTTATTGAAGGGCAGGTTGAGTTATTTGCAATTTCCGCCGATGGCCGCGAGAGCGTGATCGAGGTTCTGTCCCCGGTTGATAATTTCCTCCTTGCGGCGGTTCTGCTGGATACACCGTATCTGATGGGAGCCCGAGTACTCGAATCGGCGCGGATTCTGATGTTGCCGGCAAAATGTCTTCGGCAGGAGATTTCCCGATGCCCGAAGCTGGCAATCGCGATGTTGGCATCGATGGCCGGACAATTCCGAACCATGGTCAAGCAGCTTAAAGACATCAAGTTGCGTTCCGGGACCCAGCGGCTGGCAGCCTACTTGTTACGGCTCAACCGCATTAAAGGTGACCGGATCATCTTGCCGATTAGCAAGAAAATACTTGCCGGCCGCTTAAACATGTCTCCGGAAAATCTGTCCCGCGCGTTTGCAACGTTACGCGATTACGGCGTTTCGGTACAGGGACACAGCGTTACTTTTTCCGATATCTTGAAGCTTGAAGAGTACGGCCTTCCGGATGCGCTGATCGACGATGTCGAGCCTCGTTGACCGCCGGTAACCGGGGGAAAGAGAGCGATCTCATCTCCGTTGGCAACCGGATGACCGGGTCACCTCAGTAAAAGCCTGATCATCAATCTGCCGGGCAAGCCCGCCGCCATCGCCGAATACCTGGGCGCAATCTTTGCGGCGGTTCCTTACTGCATCGAACTGATCGGCGGGCCGTTTCTGGAAACCGATCCCGCGGCTCTGACCGCCTTTCGACCCGGTTCTTGATTCCACCTCTTCAGTCGCGGCCGTGAGAATCGAAGCTGATGCTTTTGACCAGGACATAAACGGCGCACCCCGGCTTCAGGCCGAGTCGGTCGAGCGCCTTAAGCGTGATGCGCGCGATCACCGTGGTCGGGCCGATCGCGACCTGAACCTCGACCAGCCCGCCGTCGGCCGGACCGCGAGCCAGAACCTGCCCGGGCAAGATATTGAGAATACTGACATCCTCGGGCGGGTGCAGTGACAGCCCGGCATCACGCGCCCGAATCCGCAAGCGCACCACCGCCCCGGCCGGCGCCTTCAGGTTCGGCACGAACAGCCGGCCGCCGGGGAAGGCAACCTCGGCAAGATGATAGGCCGGATCCTGAGCGACGACCTGCCCTGAGATCACCGTTCCCGCCTCGTAACGGCCGAGCAGCGGATGCAGGTCGAGCCGGCCGGTCAGGGCTTCGACCGGCCCGGCCGCCATCACCGTGCCGTGATCGAGCAGGACCAGAGTGGTGGCCAGCCGGGTGACCTCCTCGATCGAGTGGCTGACATAAATCACCGGCACCCGCATCTCGTCGCGCAGGTGCTCGATATAGGGCAGGATTTCGTCCTTGCGCGCCTGATCGAGCGCCGCCAGCGGTTCGTCCATCAGCAGCAAACGAGGGCTGGTCAGTAGTGCCCGGCCGATCGCCACCCGCTGCTTCTCGCCCCCGGATAAAGTCCCCGGCCGCCGGTCAAGCACCCCCTCCAGCCCGAGGAGGTCCACAACCTGCTCGAACGCCACGTAACGATCGGCCGGGCGGGTGAACCGGCGGCCATACGATAGGTTATGTCGGACGCTGAGATGCGGGAACAGCCGGCCTTCCTGAAAGACATAGCCTAGGCGTCGACGATGAACCGGCAGGTCGATACCTGTTGTCTGATCAAACATCACGGTGTCGCCGATGACGATCCGGCCGCGATCCGGCCGTTCCAATCCGGCGATCAGGTTGATCAGCGTGCTTTTGCCCGAGCCCGAGCGACCGAACAGGGCGGTAATCCCCGGGCCGGCGCTGAAGCGGGCCGCAAGCCGGAACACGCCCCGGCGCTTTTCAAGGTCAATCTCCAGAGTCATGGCCCCGGACCCTGCGCCCGACCGCACGCGACAGCGGCCCCGCGATCGCCACCGCCGTCAGCGCCAGCAGAACCGACACCGCGGTCAGGCGCAACGCGGCGGTCTCGCCGCCCGGAACCTGGGTCAGCGAATAAATGGCCAGAGGCAGCGTCCGGGTTTCGCCGGGAATGTTGGAAACGAAAGTGATGGTGGCGCCGAACTCGCCCAGGCTCTTGGCATAGGCCAGAACGCAGCCGGCCAGAATCCCCGGCAGGATCAGCGGCAGGGTCACGGTCAGAAAGACTAGCGGCCGGCTGGCGCCCAGGGTGCGGGCGGCATCCTCCAACCGGCGGTCAACGCCGTCGAGCGACAACCGGATCGCCTGCACCATTAGCGGAAAACCCATCACCGCCGATGCCACCGCCGCTCCGGTCCAGCGGAAGGCAAAGACCAGACCGAACGTGCGATCGAGCCAGCCGCCGACCAAGCCGTGACGGCCAAGCAGCAGCAACAGGGCAAGGCCGGTCACCACCGGCGGCAGCACCAGCGGCAGCTGAACCAGGCCATCCACCAGGGTCTTGCCGGGAAAGTTGCAGCGCGACAGCGCCAGGGCGGTCAGGAGCGCAACCGGCAAACTGCCGGCCATGCTCCACAAGGCAACCCGCAGGCTGAGCGTGACGGCGGAAATTTCATCCGGAGCAAGATCGAACAAGAGGCGGCCCTCCGGTTCCGCGCGGTTTACCGGGGCGGAGTCAGGACGGCGAAGCCGGCCTTGAGAAACACGGTTGCCGCGGTCGGCGAGCGCAAGCGGGACAGGAACGCCGCGGCATCGGGATCATGCCGGGCCGCCACCAGCGCCGCCGGGTAAATGATCGGCGGATGGCTGTCGGCGGGAAAGCGTCCGATCACGGTGACGCCGGGGCTGGCCTGGGCGTCGGTGTCATAGACGATGCCGAGCGGAGCCTCGCCCCGGGCAACCAGGGCCAAAGCGGCCCGGACCGAATCCGCCGGGGCCAGCCGCTTGGCGACGTCCGGCCAGACCCCGAGATACTCCAGCGCGGCCTGGGCGTATTTGCCTGCCGGCACATGCGCCGGATCGCCGATCGCCAACCGGCCCGCGCCCAGCCGTGACCCCAACGGGAAACCGGGAGCGATATCGAACGGAGCCGCACTCGAGGCCGGCGCAACCAGAACCAGCCGGTTGCCCAAGAGATTGATCCGGGACGCGGATTCGATCAGCTGGCGCTGATCCAGATAGTCCATCCACTCAAGATCGGCCGAGATGAACAGATCGGCCGGCGCTCTGTTCTCGATCTGGCGGGCCAGCGCCGAGGAGGCGGCGTAGGACACCCGGATTACGGCTCCGCCGTCCTTGCGCGACAGCTCCGCCACCTCATCGAGGGCGTTCTTGAGGCTGGCAGCGGCGAAGATCAGCACGTCTCCCGCCGCGACAGGCCCCGGAACCAGCGCGGCCAGCAGCAGCGCCGCGGCTAAGCAGAGCTTCACGAGTTGAACCATGTCGATCTCTCCGAACCAATCGTTGACACCAGGATTATCTGCGGGTCATCGGCACGAAACCGGACGTCCGGGTCTCGCCGGAAAAGACATCGGCCACGCCCTCGCGGTCATGATAGAAACCGTTGGACAGCCGGGCATCGCCGGTCAGAGCCGACAGTCCCGCCCGCGCCTTGGCGGCATCGATCGCGCCGTCGGCCAAGTCCCGGAAGATGCGGGCGACCGCTACCATGTCGCAGCTATGGGGCGACAGCCTCAAACAATTGACCCCGGTCGCGTGCAAGTCCGCAACCTCGGCGGTCAGGGCGACATGGCTGTGCGACAGGGTTTGCGTGCCGTTGACCGCCAGGAACGACTCGCCGTCCAGGGTGGTGACCGCAAGCCCGTCGGCATCCTCGGCACAGACGAAGCGGCAATTGTCCTTGTGCAGGCCGCGGGAGCGGGCGTGATAGCAGCGCACCGAGATCGCCAGCGGCAAACGGCCGAACACCTGTACCTCCAACTCGACTCCGAGCGATCGTGTGACACGGCCGAGCGCGGCCACCGCCGTGGCGGTCAACTCGCCGTTCAGGCTGAACGACAGCGCCCCGCGCCCGGCCATCCAGGCCAGCGTCGCCTCGTTATAAACATTGACGTATGGGCCGACATGGTGCGGCCGGCCGCCCAACTGCGCGAGACAGCCCATATCGTTGGCCTCGATCAAGAGATCGCCGGCCTGCTCGACCAGTTCCCGCACCGCGCCGCGTTCGCGCTCGAGCGTGACCAGGATTGGTGACGCCAGCATGACCTCCCGCCCGGCCGCTTGCAATCGCTCAATTACTTCCGGGATATAGGGAGCGAGGAAGGGGGTGCGCTTCGAGCACACGATCTCCCCGATCACCACCCGATCGACCGGAGCCTCGTCGGCCATGCGGAAATAAAAGTCGCGCCAGATTTCGGGCGCCCAATTGAACAGCACCGGGCCGAGCGTCAGCCGCAAACCCTGATCTTTCATGATCTTCGTCATCGCCACGCCTTCCCGTAAGCGCCGGCGGTATCGCGTCCGCCCTCGGTAACCCGGTCGAGCACACCGGGATCGAAAGACTGGCCGCGGTCGAAGGCGTCGAGCGCACGGCGGCAGGCCGCCACCACCTCGGCGATATAGGCCTTGCCGCGCTGCCGCCCCTCGATCTTGAGTGCCTTCACCCCCGCCGCCTTGAGATCGGGCAGCAGATGCAGGGCGTTCAGGCTGGTAGGCTCTTCGAACAGATAAGAGGCCTGGTCATGCGCGCGAAACCGGCCCTTGCACAAGGTGGGATAGCCGGCGGGCTCGTCGATGTCGAAACTGTTGATGGTGAAGGCGCCTAGCCGCGACACCAACTCGTCCCCGCGCGTCTCGTAGCGGACATGGCTGGCCGGCGAACAGACGCCGTTACGGTTGGGCGAGCGGCCGGTGGCGTAGGAAGACAGCGA
Source organism: Rhodospirillaceae bacterium (assembly GCA_037147415.1). GTDB lineage: Bacteria > Pseudomonadota > Alphaproteobacteria > Azospirillales > Azospirillaceae > BOG-933. The sequence continues at coordinate 10,097 of JBAWVF010000123.1, forward strand.
ACAGCGGCCCTCGGCCATCGGGCACATGCCGCCGAACACGAAGACCTCGGTCTCGATCTCGATTTCCTTGTTGAGACGGGCGATGTCGGCGATGGTCAGCACCCGCGGCAGCACTACCCGACGCACCCCGAAACAATCGCGATAGAGCCCGATCGCCTCGGGATTGGCCGCCGAGGCCTGAACCGAAAGATGCAGGCGCAGTTTCGGATGGCGCTGCGCCGCATAAAGTAGCAAGCCCGGATCCGCCAGAATCACCGCATCGGCGCCGTTGGCGGCGGCATCATCGACCGCGGCATGCCAGGGTCCGGGCTTACCGGCAGTCGGATAGGTATTGATCGCGACGAACACCTGCCGGCCCCGATCATGGGCATAGGCGGTGGCCTGCTTCAATTCGGGCCGGGAGAAATTCAGGCCGGGAAAATTGCGGGCGTTGGTTTCGTCGCGAAAGCCGACATAGACCGAATCGGCCCCCGATTCGACCGCGGCCCGCAGTGCGGCCGGCGTGCCCGCCGGACAGATCAGTTCAAACGAAGCCATGGTTCAGCGCCGCCCCCCTTCAAGACGATCGAGCCGGCGCTCGAACCGGTCGAGGCGCCGGGACACAGGAGCCAGAATCTCGTCGTGCAGATCGCGCAGGGCCTTGGCCGTTCTTTCCAGCGGCCGGCGCAACGGCAGCCGGGCCAGCGGACCGAACAGCGAGCCGAGATCGACGATCAGATCGAAATCCTCGCCATCGACCGCGTTGCGTAAGCCCACCACCAGTTCGGTGTCGCCTTCGATGGTCAGCGCCCGGGAAAAAAACAAGGCGTCGCCGTCGATCCGGCCCTCGAACAAATCGAGCAGAACCGCAAGGGCGCCCCGGATTCGGGTTCTGGATTCGGCGATACGGGGGTCGTCGCGCCGGCACGCCCGCAACGACGGCCGGGAGCCGACCCGCAGCAGAAAAACCGCCGGCAGATCAACCGGATCGACCAGCAGCGTCGTTTCACCCAGTTCGGCCAACCGCTCGAACGCCCCGGGATGGCGGCGGCGCAAGGCCGACATCATCAGATCGAGTCCGGGCTGAATCGGAGCTAGCCCCAAAGGCAAGGCGAGTATCAAAGCCAGCCGCGCAACCATGGTTTCCACCGGCCGGTCAGGCGGAGCCCCGGACATTGTTCCGTCATTCATCGCGATCTTGGCCTCCGGCGCGCCTGAGAATTGATCAAAGTTAAGGCGAGAGGCTTTATTGGAAGATAAGTTGACGGCTAAAGTCAATAACAAATCATCGGCATCCACTCCCGCAGTGAATGATCAATAACCGGTGGCCTGCTCTGATTGCCGGGACTGGGTACGACATGTTGACTCGGGGGATTCCAATTTCGGCGCGGATGTGAGGTCATGGAACGCGGCACCTTTCGGGCGTGGCTGGCGCAGGTCGACGATTTGATCATCGCTCAGCGCCTGGAGCTTGAAGAAATTCTAGTCGGACGGCCACCGCGCGCGGCGGTAGCAGCGGTCATTGAGGCCGACCTTGACGCCCATCGGGGCTGTCCGCACTGCGGCCACGCCCACAAGCGCGGTGGCAAGGCCACGAAGCGGGGGCTATCCCATGGAGGGTCTTCGGTAGAGATACACAGCACTTTGACTCGTTTTGGTAGCTGTAAG
>JBAWVF010000124.1:0-11741 GCA_037147415.1 Rhodospirillaceae bacterium
TGGAGGGGCGCATGGCTGCCACGGCTTTCGGAGCAAAAACGATTGGCATGATCAAAAGCGCGGCTCCCCATTGTGCTGAATGTGGTGCAATATCAAGCTTAACAGGAAAGGGGATAAGTTTCGGATTAGGCATAGGACTGGGCAGCGCCTTGCCGTTCATACTCTTGGGCGGTGGCCTCTATTTGACATCTCATTTTATGAAGAAACATTTGCGTCGCGATATCTTGATGCATGCAGATCAAAATAGTCAGTGACTGCGAAGCTGGGAGACTATGGCGAGGTCGGTCACGATCGTTATCCAGCGTCAACCAAGGTGCCGCCAATCTGACATCACCCCTCTTCGTCCAAGCGAATCGCACCTCACCATACTTTCACGACAGCCATACCGAAGAAATACCCGCCGCAACCCGACCCAGACGCTCCGAATACGACACCGCCGCAGTGCGATATTCTCCCGCCACAATACATTACCCACAATATCACCAGAATATCTGATCAATATCGCCAGAAGATCACGACAAGGTCGTCATAGGGTCGAAACACGGTGAAGCACGGTCAAAATCACATGTGCAAATTCTGTGTAAAACAACCGAAAATCAGCGATTTTTCGACTGTGCCAGATATGTGTAAACTGGAAAAATGAAACAAAATCAATAGGTTGGCTGAAATGCCAATTCATCCTGCCCCTGAGGGGAATGGGATAACCTATTGAAAAGATTGGTGGGTGATGAAGGACTCGAACCTTCGGCCCGCTGATTAAGAGTTAGCCAGTATACTGGATTCGTGCTGAAAGATCAATATGTTATAGCACACTTTTTCAGGTGTGTAAAATACGTGTAAATCAACCGTGTGCTGGAGCAGCTAACTGACTTTGATGCCACTTTGATGAGAACATTAGGCAAACTTTGAAATCGACTTTGAAAATGGGTTGTGGCCATCCTGCTTATTTTATCGTGTTATGTCAGGTAGTTGGTAAGCGTTCATAATCTGGCTGATGAGCATCAGGTGTGATATTGCAACTATTTTCTCGTGTGGTAGAGCAGCTCACTTTTCTGAAGGGTCGTTGGGAATATCTTTTCGGTTATACCTCTGATGATTGTCTATAGTTGTGAAGGGTTGGAGACGGTTTGGGACGGTCAATGCCGTTGCTCTGATCCCGAGTTACCTTGAACTTTCCGCTGCTCCGCTATCGTGGCCTTGTAGGCTGCCAATACGTGCTCATCGGGTATCTGGCGAGCCGTCTTCCCATCGGATGAACGGATGTTGATCACCACGATGTGTGTGTCCGAGTCGATCTTGAAAAGCGGGTCAGAGGCTCTGGGTGACGAAGCTACCTTTGATGAGGCTGCCCGGCTTTCTGCATCCGACTGGCTGGCGTCTCGTTTATCTGGCTGCGCCACCGTCATAGAAGCGGGTGGATCAGCTGCCGCGTTGTAGGAATTGAGGAGGCGCGGGACCGTTGTCATGGGCGCCGCAGATACGCCAAATTGTGTCGATAAGCCGATCATCGGATTTCTCCCCTCGCACGCCCCTTCTGGTACGGATGGTGAAAATTCTATCGCATTTTCGGAAAAAAGTCGAGATGAATCACTGAGCTTGCCCCCTGCCGTGCCCAGCCTTTTCCACCCTTCCTAAATGGCTCTGTTCGGGTAGCCCATGATGCCGATCACCCTGGAGAGCACACTTTGAAGCTGGGAGCAGAGAATATGGATTACTGCTAATGGTCTTTAAATGATTCTGCAATTTCGTGAAATTCCACCAGCACCTGCGAAAATGCATCCACTACATCGGGGTCGAAATGCTTTCCCCGACCCGCATGAATGATTTCAACAGCCTGCTGGTGGGAAAATGGTGGTTTGTATATCCTGCGGCTGATCAGGGCATCGTAGACATCGGCAACCGCCATCAGGCGCGCAGAAAGCGGAATGTCGGTACCGGCCACCCCCTGCGGATAGCCGGTGCCATCCCACTTCTCCTGGTGTCCGCATGCTATTTCACAGGCGAGACGGAGGAAGGAGTTGTTTCGGTCGCCGGGTTCCTCCTCGGCGGCAAGGATCGCGTCCCGGCCCAATGTGGTATGCGTCTTCATGATCTCGAATTCTGCGTCGGTCAGTTTGCCGGGCTTCAGAAGAATTGCGTCGGGGATGCCGACCTTGCCGATATCGTGCAACGGGGCGGACTTGAACAGCAGGTCAATGGTGCGTTCGTCGAGCGAAGAGGCGAAGGCGGAATTCTCTCGCAGCCGTTCAGCCAACACCCGGACATAGCGCTGGGTGCGCTTGATGTGATTTCCGGTTTCGTTGTCACGGGTTTCCGCCAGCGAGGCCAGGGCGCGAATGGTGACGTCCTGAGTATGGGCCAATTCCTGAGTCCGTTGGGCCACCCGCCGTTCCAGGTCCCGGTTTTGCTCGCTCAGCCTACGTTGGGCCTGAACCAGGGCGATGTGGGTCCGCACCCTGGCTTGTACGACCGGAGGTGAAATCGGCTTGGTAATATAGTCGACGGCGCCGACGTCGAAGCCGCGCGTTTCATCGTGGGGCTGGCCCATGGCCGTCACGAAGATCACCGGCACGCCGGCGGTCGTGGGATCACGCTTCATTTGTTCACAGACGGCGATTCCGTCCATTCCCGGCATCATAATATCGAGCAAAACCAGATCGGGCGGTGCTCCCGCCGTCATCCGGGCCAGAGCGCTGGGACCATCTTTGGCGACGCTGAGGGTGTAGGAGTCCCGTAGAAGGTCGGAAAGAACCTTCAGGTTGATCGGTTCGTCGTCGACAATCAGGATTCGAGGTTTCTGCTCGGTCATCGAACGATCTCCAGCCAATGGGTAAGAGTCTGACGCAAGGGTTTCAGCATGAGAGCAGCTTCCTCGAAATCAAAGGCTTCGGCGAGACGCGCCACCTCCGCCGCTGCTGACGCAAGCTGGGATTCGACGAGAAGCACTGAGAGGTCTGCCGCCAGCGCGCTGGCTTCGGGGTCGAAATCTTTCAGCAGCACTTCGAGACGCGACAGCGTTTCCTCAGCTAGCCGCAGCCGTTGTGGATCGGGACGCGGCATCTTAGCATCCTCAAGTTCTGGCCGTGGCGAGGCAAATGAAAGGTGAAGTGCATCCCGCCGTTCCAAACCGCTTGCCGCAACCTCGGCGATCTGGCAGGGGACGGAGAACCAGAAGGTGCTACCAGTTTCCGGAACGCTCTCGACCCCGATCCGTCCTCCCATCAACTCTACAATCTGGCGGGAAATTGCCAGCCCGAGACCGGTGCCGCCGTAGCGCCGGGTGCTTGAGCTGTCGACCTGATTGAAAGCTTGAAACAGGGTGGAGATTTGCTCCCTGGTCATGCCGATGCCACTGTCGCGAACCGTTATGGTCAGATCGTAAAGACCATCGGCCCGGATGCCGCCCCCGACCACCACCATCACGCTGCCTCGGTCGGTGAATTTAACTGCGTTGGTGACTAGATTGAGCAGCACCTGACCGATCCGGATCGAATCGCCGATTAGCATCCGGGGTAAGTCTGGCGCACGGTCAACGGTCATGTCTAGGGTCTTTTCGAGCAACCGGGGCTGAACCAACGATAGTGCCTCGCTCACCACCCGGTCGATCTCGAACGGGGCGTTCTCGATTTGCATCCTTCCGGCGTCGATCTTGGAGAAATCCAGAATATCGTTGACTATCCGTAGGAGATTGCGGGCGGCGGTTTCAATCTTGCCGGTGTAATCATGCTGCTGTGCCGTCTGTAAGGTTTTCAACAGCAGGTGCGTAAAGCCGAGCACGGCGTTCATCGGGGTGCGAATTTCATGGCTGATGGTTGCCATGAACTGACTTTTCAGGCGGTTAGCGGCTTCAGCCGCTTGCTTGGCTTCCGTCAGTTCGGCGGTTCTCGCTTGCACCTGAGATTCCAGCTGCGCACCGTGGTTAGCCAGCTCATCCTTGAGCTGCGTTAGTTCGGCAAAACTGCGACCCACCCGGGCCTGCATACCGTTGATGCCCAAGACAAGAACTGCGAATTCCTCGGTATCGTGGAACCTTGGAGTAGGCAGCGGCGGGGCTGCGAAGTCCTGGCCAAGGCGCTCGACATGTTGCGCCAGCTTTTCGACCGGTTGCGCCACCAGATGACGGATCGCCCACATCAACAGCAGGCCGAGACCAAGAATCTGGATCGCCTCAAAAACGAAGATGCCCAGTAGCTGAGTTTCGAGGGTATGGCGCAAAGCCCCGCTGTCGGCTTCCAGTTCCAGGACGCCCAGTGGTTCATGGGGCCCGGCGGACTCTGGGGCGGCAATCGGCATCGTCAGGGTGAAGCCACCGCCCGGAGGGGCGCCGGTGTCGAAAACGGGATTCTCGGCACCACCACCAAGGTCGGCTTGTAGGCGCGCGCGGGCGACACCGGGGAACCGGACGATGCTTTTCAGCTGCCCCTTGATGCCTTCGGTGTCTTCATTCCACACCGCACCGGCCAGCGGCCGTTGAAACGCTTCAGCGATTGCAGCCAACGTTCGTTTCTGGCTGTCGGCCTCCCGCTGGTAGGACAGCCAAGTCTGGATACCACCGAGAACGGGTATCAAAGCCACAAACAGGGCAAGCAACCACAGCATGAGTTTGGCGACCAATCGCCACCGACCCGGCATCCCGAAAGATATCAGATGGCGTCCGGCGCTCATGGTTTCTGCCAGTCCTTCATGCCGTAGCGGGCTAAAATGGTCGCCAGTTCGCCCCGCTGACGCAAACTCTCCAATCCAGAGGACAACAAAGCCGCCCAAGATTGGGATTGGGGTGCGAGCGGCGAGAAGGCGATGAAAACCTCCGAAGGGCGGCCAAGCGAAACGATGTCGATCTTGTCGGTCAGATTGAGTTGACGAACAAGATAAGACAGGACCACTGCGCTGTCGATCACCAGATCGACCCGCCCAGATATCAGCTTTCTCAGATTAGCCGCCCCGACATCGTCCCCGGTATTGAACTGGATGTGATTTTTGGCGCTGGCGTTGGCTTTCAGATAAGCATCGATCTCGCCGCCATCGTAATTATAGTCGGCTATCACGGCGATCCGGTAAGCGTCGAGTGACGACGGCCCCTCATAGCGGAAGCTGGCGCCCTTCAGGACCGCGAAGCCGGTGTCATCCAGTGCCGTCGGAACCGGGCCGTAAATCAGATCGGGCGCTTCTCCGGGCTGGGCGCCGACCACACCCTCAATGCGGCCCTTGCGCACCTCGGAAAGGGCCCGGCTCCAGGGCATGGTGCGATAGTCGATGGTGTATCCGGCCGGACCGAAAATGGCGCGGGCGATCTCGATCAGAAAGCCCGGCTTGTCCGAGTCCGGCTCGCAATTGTAGGGGCACCAGACATCGGCACGCAATTTGAGGGTGTCAGCCCGCCCGTCCGGCACCAATGCCAGAAAGGAAATCATGACGAGTACGGCCACCACCGCGGCTGGCCGTCCCTTGCGCGCTAGTCCGTTCATCCCAGCGTCTCCCCTTCGGTTGGCTCGGGTCCCGGTCGTGGTTCCGGGTTTGACCATTGGTCGAGCATATGGCTGATTCTGTCGAGGGCGGCGACCGCCTCTTCAAAATCGTAGCAATCGGCGTGATGAGCCATCGCCGACGCCAAAGACGCGGCCGGCGTCACCGCCAGCAGGTGGGAAACAATGCCGGCCTGTTCGCCTGCATCCGGATCGCCATCGGCCAGCAGCGGACGCAGCCGGGCGATCATGTTTTTCGCGTGGTCTATCTGCTGGCGGTCGGGAACGGCGCAGCGCTGGCTTGGGGGGCCAGCGACCGGCGGCGCGATGGTCGGTTCGGCCAGTACCGCCACCCCCACGATGACGACATCCAGGGCTAGTGCCAGTCGTTCGATCAAATCGCCACGCACTCCGGCCCCGCCCTCGGCAGCACCCCGCTCCAGCTCTCCCGCCAGACGGGAAACCTCCAGGGCGCCGATGGTTGCGGCGGTGCCCTTCAGGGTATGAGCGATCCGGCTGACTTGATCCCAGCGCTGCCCGGTCACCGCGTCCCGCAGTTTTTCCGCTCCGGTGGACTGGCTGTTGCCGAATTCGAGCAAAATCCGCCGTAGCAGGGCGAGATTGCCGTTCACATGCCGCCTAGCAGCGCTCACATCAATTCCGGGCAGGACTTCAGGAAACGGCGTCGAGAGTTGGGCCGGGACTGGAAGAACGGAGCAGGTGCGCCGGGTGACCGTTCTCGCACCGACGCCAGATAACGGCCGATCCGGCGTGGTCAACCAATGGCGCAGTGCCGAATAGAGGGCGGGAGGCGAGATTGGCTTGGCCACATGATCGTTCATGCCGGCGGCGAGGCAGCGTTCGCGGTCTCCTGCCATGGCGTGGGCGGTCATGGCGATGATCGGGAGTGTGGTCAGGCCCAGGTCGCGACGAATGATGCCGGTGGTCTGGTAACCGTCCAGTCCCGGCATCTGAATGTCCATCAATACCGCGTCGTAATCGTGTTTGCGCAAAAGCGACAAGGCTTCGTCGCCGCTGGTGGCCAAACTAATATCGACTTCGGTCAATTCAAGCAGGCCGCAGGCGACTTGCTGATTGATGGCGTTGTCTTCAACCACCAACACTCGCCAGCCACGCAGAACCGGAATGTCATCCTCGGATTGCCCTCCCGATGAGCAGCCAACTCCGGCCGCTTGCAGAGGCCTATCGAATGCATGCATCAAGGCGTCGAACATAGTCGAAGGCGTCACCGGCTTATCCAGAACCGCCGAAACCCGCTCATCCCCCAAGGCATCTTTCACGCTGTCGCCGCCATAGGCGGTGATCATGATCACGCGCGGATTTAGCCCGGAGAGGCGGTTTATGCGGCGCAAGGTTTTGACGCCATCCAGGTCGGGCATCCGCCAATCGAGAATCACCACTTCGACCGGGTCTGCGGTTCCGGCTGCCGCCGTCTCCAGACGGGCGAGCGCGGACACTCCGCCATCGGCCAGTTCTACCGTCAGACCGAAATTTTCCAGCATGTCGGCCAATATCGAGCGGATCACCTCGCAGTCGTCGACCACCAGCACCCGCTTTACCAGCACATCCTCGGGCAGCCGGATCGGCGGTGGTGCCTCCTCGGCCACAGGACAAGGAACCCGGAAGTGAAACCGGCTGCCGACCCGGGCGGCGCTCTCCACCCCGATGTCACCCCCCATCAGTTCGACAAGCTGGCGGCAGATGGCGAGACCTAGGCCGGTGCCGCCGAAGTGGCGAGTGGTCGAACTGTCGGCCTGGGTAAAGGGCTGAAAGAGACCGGCCAGCTGGTCTGGGGCCATGCCGATGCCGGTATCCTGAATCTGGAATTCCAGCAGGCAGGTGCCGTCGGGCCTGGGCTGGCCACGTACCGTCACGACGACCGAACCCCGCTCGGTGAACTTGACCGCGTTCGACAGCAAATTCAGGAGCACTTGACTCATGCGCAAAGGATCGCCGAGAACAGTGACCGGCAGGCCGGCGCCAAGATCGATGCCCAGTTCCAGGTTCTTCTCCCTCGCCTTGGGCTGAACCACCGTGGCGATTTCCTGAATCATGCCCGACAGTGAAAACGGGATTTGCTCGATGATCAGCTTTCCCGCCTCGATCTTGGAGAAATCCAGAATGTCGTTGATGATCCCGAGCAGGTTTCGGGAGGAACTCTCGATCTTTTCCAGATAATCACGCTGACGGGGGGAGAGCTCAGTGCGCATCAGCAGATGGGTCAATCCCATCACCGCGTTCATCGGCGTGCGAATTTCGTGACTCATGTTGGCGAGGAAATCGCTCTTAAGCCGGTTGGCGCGCTCAGCTTCCTCTTTAGCCGCCGCAAGTTCCTCCTGTGACCTTTTTTGATCAGTGATGTCCCGGAACACCGACACCGAACCGACGATCCGCTCGCCCTTGTGCAACGGCACCGAGACAATCGAAATCGGAAATTGGGTGCCGTCGCGGCGAATGAAACTATCGTTCTCGGAGCGAAAGGTTTCCCCGTTTCGCACCTTGTCCAGAGCCGGACATTCCTCACGGGCTACAGGCCGGCCATGCCAATCACGATAATGTACGGCATCGTGGAAGCTGCGGTCGCCCAGTTCCTCCTGCCTCCAGCCCAGCAAGCGTTGCGCTTCCGGGTTGAGGAAGGTGCAAAGGCCCTCAGCATCCATTGAGAACACACCTTCGCCCATGGCGTCCGTGATGCTTTGGAGGAAAGTGCGTCGCTCGACGAGTTCACTCTCCAGCGTCTTCTGTAGAGTGATGTCGGTTCGTATGCCGATGAACTGCGCGATTTTTCCCGAGGCGTCCATGAGTGGAACTATCGTCGCTGACACCCAGTATAGGTGTCCGCTTTTCGCCCGATTACAAATATCGCCATGCCAGACCTTGCCGCCGCGAATAGTCTGCCACAAATCCCCAAACAATGCAGGAGGGTGCAGCCCTGAATTCACGATGCGATGGGTAAAACCGATCAGCTCCTCGCGGTTGTATTCAGAAATATTACAAAATTTTTCGTTGGCGTAGAGGATCACGCCATCTGCGTCGGTGATGCTGACGATGGCGTGCTGGTCGAGAGCGAACTTCTGATTTTCCAGTTCTCGCTGGCCCTTGATGAACTCCTCGATCATTTCGGCCATCAGTCGCGAAAGCCGCTCCAGGCTGTTGACGTCGTCTCCAAGAACGGCAAGACCATGACCTCCCAAAAGAGTGTTGGCCGTTTCCTGCAATAAACGGATAGCTCGGGTCTGGGCTTCACCGTCCTTGCGCAGGCGCTCGTTGACATCCAACAGCTCCTGGGAACTTAGTTGCAGCGAGCGGGCTCGCAGGCTCAAGTCACGGTCGAACTGGTCGTAGCTCGAACTGATCCTGCCCAAAAGCGGGCGGAGGCCGGTCAAAATTTTAGTGGCCGTCGGAGAAACGGCGACTACGGCGGCCAACGCTTCCAACTCGGCCAACGCCCCCTCGGCCTCGTCCGGAGTGCTGAGACCGATGACCCGCTTCAACTGGCTTTGCAACAAACGGTTCATCGGTGCAAAAACCTGTCAGGACTCAGTCAGTAGAGTCACGGTCATGGTCTGGTTATGCAATTTGCACTCCTTCATTCCTTCCATCGGGCATATCTCGCCATATGAATAGAAGCCGGTAAGAGTAAAGCCGGCCCCAACCTGATCGGCCACCGCAAGGATTTCATCGTCCACTTGATCGCCCATCACCAGCTTGCGGCCAACGCAACTAACAAGAAGCGCCAGCCCGTTCTCACCAGCATCCACCAGACGCCCAAGACTGGCTTGCGCCGCTTTTTCCGCACCATCGATGAGAGCGCCAGTGCTGGCATGCATCAACCGCAGATAGCCTCTTTCGTCGACTGCGCCAGCCAGGATCAGGCTACCGGCAGCCTCGTCCACCCCAAGAATGGTGCGGATGAGGCCGAGAGTTGAGTGGTTCTCATTCAGCATTTCCAGGGGATAAAGCAGGCCGGAGGCGGGGAGGCCTGAGGCGTAGTCGCCGAGGTAGCGCTTGTAAATGGCAAGCGCCGACTCTCCATCCAACTCATAGAGGATATTGCCGCTGGCCCTTGTGATCTTGCGTGTCGGCCCGAACGGCTCCCAACCACCGAACGAACCATGGCCAAAGCGAGCGCCGCCACCATAAAAGCCCACCGCCACAACCTCTCGGTCGGAGACGCCCCCCGGTCCAAGGGTCCAGGTCAGCCGGAAGGCACCGCCATCGCCTGCGAGCCCGCCCGAAACCGGCACCGAAGAGTCGATCTCCGCAGCCAATCCGTCGATGAGCGCGCTGCCGTTGATATCCAGCCCGCAGCCGAATACCAGCACAGCCGTCAGATCGTCGGCCGCCAAGGACCGTCCCAGTTCGGCGCCACAAGTATAAGAGGCGGTAAGGTTCTCGACCCTTGCTGAAACCGCCCGCACAGAGGTTCCGCTGTCGAACCGCACTGCGGTGACGACACAGCTCTCCTCTTGGATCCCGCCCCTCGTGATCTCACCCGCACTGCTGCATCCGGCGAGTGCTGCACCCGGAAACGCCTCGGTCAGTGTCCGTACGAACTCCGGCGCGCCAAACCTTCCCACTGCTCCAAAGACCAGGACCAGATTCCACGGTGCGGAAGAGACGTTGCGCAGCCCGTCTGTCAAAGACTGTGCGGATCCAATGACCGTCTGCCATATTTTCATACGGGGCCTCTTTCGCTGGATATCTCGGTGCAGGCCGAACCGTAAGCCGCCCCGATCTGCTTGATTTAAAGTATCTGTAGCACGATATGTCCCGCCGTTTAACGCCCAATCAATGCTGCCAAGTGGGCCATCATCACCACCGCCCTGGTGAACAACCGCAACCGAAGAAGCCGATTGATGAATATTTACACAAAATTTATTGCGCGGGCCAATTCTAAGCCCAGTACCAGCAGCCAAGCCAGCATGGTAATCGCTACGGCCGCAGCAGCGATATCCTTGATGATACCGATTTTTTCGTTGTGTCTGGTTTCGACAAAGTCACAAAGAGCCTCGATGGCGCTGTTGAACATCTCGGCCATCACGACGAGAGCCGTGGCAACAACGAGCAAGAGGCTGTCTAACCATTCGTGCAGCCAAAGGGTAGCGGCCAGCATGGGCAGGAACACCGCCAGCTTCCATGCAACGCTGAAATCGAAGACCACGGCGTAGCGTAACCCCGAACAGATCGTGCGCAGTTTGCGCAGGGGACGCCAGCCGGGTTCGCCGGTGCCGAGGAACTTATTGCGCATGGTTCATCCTTTCTTTAATTGGCAGCATCCACAACGACAATCCAGCCCCCCAGAAGGCGGACGCGACTATCCCGAACAACAGGTCGCTGGGGAAATGCATCTGTAGATACAGGCGTGACCAAGCCACGAGCAAGACCAGCGCCTTCACTGCCTACTTACAACATCAAGGTCTAGGCTACAGTTTTCCGCTACGAACTCGGGTTCGTGATTGGCTATGTCGAGTTGGGTAAAGCCCTGAAGGCCGATCTTACGGTTTCGACCATAAGTGCTTGGACTACATACTTCCATATACGACTGCAGAGGGGAGAAATCATCAACGGGTTGGTTAGTGTAGGAGAAGTTTTCAACGATACTCCGGCACCACCTCGCTCAAGACGCTGGAAGCCGGTTGCCGCTACGCGGATACAGTTCGCAAGCCGTCTTCCCGCACACTTTTACCGAGGTTACAGCTATTCGCAGAACCTCGGTAGGGGCTACCTTGCGTTGTTGTTACTCCTCGTCTTCCACAATGAAAAGCCGATTCCGGCGCCCAGAATAATGAAGGTAATTGCCAGTGATATCATGGCAGGGAACTTTTTCAGGCCCAAGAGGTCGGCAATGAACAGCTTAGAACCAATGAAGACCAGCAGGACAGAAATCGCATACTTCAGATACTTGAACCGGTCCAACATCGCCGACAGTGCAAAATAAAGCGCACGCAGGCCCAGAATGGCAAAAATATTTGACGTGTAGACTATAAATGGATCGGTTGTTACTGCGAAAATTGCTGGCACGCTGTCAACTGCGAATATAACATCGGCGACCTCAATTAGCACCAGGGCCAGAAACAACGGGGTAAGATAGATCACAGGCTGGCCGCCGGCCATATCTGGCAGGCGCACAAAAAAGTCGTGACCATGAAGTTTTTCAGTGACTCGGAAATGTCTATTCATAAATCGAATTAGTGCATTATTAGCAAGGTCTGGAACGTGGTCCTGAACCAGAATCATTTTGATGCCGGTGGCAAT
>JBAWVF010000125.1:0-11709 GCA_037147415.1 Rhodospirillaceae bacterium
GGAAGCACACAACATCTAGTGGGTGTGTGCGTTAACCCGATAGGCATGGTTCAGGCTTGCCGCTTTAATCTCCCCCCCAAACCCAGGCCTCATTTTGCTTAATTGTTGCAGAGCCTACTAGATTCAAAGAGGTTAGTCACCAAAAAAAGAGTCATGTTCATGACGAAAGTGCGGTCCGGCGCGCAACTTCACTCAGGCATGCCGCACGATCAGGCAGGAATCCGCAATCCGCCCACCAATCACGCAGTTCCGCCAACACCCGCCCAAGTTCGGGACCGGCCGAAATTCCACACGCCAACAGGTCGGTTCCGGTCAGCGGAAAACGGCGGTCGGCGGCTTGGTCAAGGACGGCGAAGGCCGCAGCCAACATCTCGGGCGCCGACTCGTCACCGGCAGCAGCCAGCAGCATTCGGTCCCGGAACAGCTCCGGGTCGCCCAGTCTGAGCAAGGCGCGTCGTTGAAAGGCCGGATCATCTCCCGGACCGAGCGCAAAGTCCGGCGCCGCCAGCGCCAACAAGTGCTCGCGTTCCCGCCTCGATAAACGCAAGCGCGCGGTGACCGCCTCGATTTCAGCGCGCCCGGCACCGGCCAGCAAAGCCGCCAGCCGAATCACCGCACGTCCGGTCCCGGTACCATGGTCACGCTCCAATCTCACCAAAGCGTCCAACCGGAAAATTCCGGTCGCGACCGGCAACAGGGCACCGATCACCCCGCACTCGGTCATTAATGCCCAGATTTCGGCGCAGCGCTCGTGGTCGAGCAAGCGGAACAGTTCGGCCCGCACCCGCTCCCCCGACAGACCGGGCAGCAACGGCGCCAGAGTGCCGCAGGCCTCCAGCGCCTCACCATCGGCAGGCGGCGTGCCATAGCGGGCATAAAATCGGAAGAAGCGCAGTATGCGCAGCACATCTTCCCGGATTCGCTCGAATGCCGAGCCGATAAAGCGCACCCGCCCCGCCGCCAGATCGGCCAGCCCGTCGAACGGATCATAAAGGACGCCGTCGGCGGTGCAGGACAGGGCATTAAAGGTGAAATCGCGACGGGCGGCGTCGGCCCGCCAATCATCGGTAAAGGCCACCTCGGCATGACGACCGAAACAGGTGATATCACGGCGCAGCGTGGTGATCTCGAAATGAGCCTTTCCGAGCACCGCGGTAACCGTGCCATGCGCCAGCCCGGTCGGAATCACGCGAATGCCGGCCGCCGCCAACCGCTCCATGACCCGGTCCGGCGCCACCGGAGTCGCGATATCGATATCGGAGACCGGCCGCCCCAGGACCGCGTCCCGCACGCAGCCACCGACGAAGCGCGCCTGCCCCAGCGCCGCCATGACCTTACGACTCGGCGCCGCGGTCATCCAAGGTTGAGCCGGCAAAGTGATCATGGCAGCGGCGGCACTACGCGACCTCGGTCGGGAACAGAGCTTCCGCACCAAGCGAGCGCAACCGATTGACTGCGAAGCGATCGAAACTCACAAACAAGCTCTGCTCCCGACAAAGCGCGGCCCGCGATCGCCGCTTGAGACGGCTCGTCAAGAACCGCCGCTCGGACCAGAAGATTGGTATCGGCAATAATCTTCACCGTTCACCAGCCCAGCCCTTGCGCGCAGCTTCGTTAATCTCCTCTATCGTTAACGTCGGAGAATCGGGACGCCAAAGCGAACCGATGAAACTGTCGAATCCCTTTCGAACGGGGCGGACCTCCATGGTGCCATTCGGGCGGACATCGACTGAAAGCTTGTCTCCGGGACCAACACCTAAATGTTCAAGCACTTCTCTTTTCAAGGTGACTTGGCCTTTCGCCGTCACCGTCAGCATCGCGCCCATCATTACGGTCCCTCCCGGTCGGTGAACACCTGAATATAAGGTGCGTTAAGCTTACGCTCAACCCTTCAGACTCCCTTCAGCGCCGCGTCCAGATCTTCGATCAAATCCCGGGTATCTTCCAGGCCGATCGACAAACGGATGGTACCGGAGACAATGCCGACCCGGGCACGCTCCTCATCGGTCAGGCGCTGGTGGGTACTGGTGGCGGGATGGGTGATCAGGCTCTTCGAGTCGCCGAGATTGTTCGAGATGAGAATCAACTCCAGGCCGTTCATCAGCTTGAACGCTTCGGCCTTGCCGCCTGCGACTTCGAAACTGATCATGGTGCCGCCGAGTTCCATCTGAGCCTTGGCCAGGGCATGCTGAGGGTGACTCGGCAGACCGGGATAGAGCGTGCGCGCAATCTTCGGATGCCCTTCGAGAAAGCGGGCGACCTGCTCGGCCGAGGCGCATTGCGCGCGCACCCGCATTTCCATGGTCTCCAGCCCCTTCAGCAGAAGCCAGGCATTGAACGGCGCCAGCGCCGGGCCGGTGTGACGCAGGAACGGATGGACGATTTCGGCAAACGCATTGTCGCACAGGATGATGCCGCCCAGGCACCGTCCCTGCCCGTCGATATGCTTGGTCGCCGAATAGATCACGACATCGGCCCCGAGTTGCATCGGCTTTTGCAGCACCGGAGTCGCAAAGACATTATCCACGACAACCCGGGCTCCGGCGGCGTGCGCCAAGTCGCAAACCGCCTTAAGATCGATGATCTCCATCGTCGGATTGGACGGCGTCTCCAGGAACACGATCTGAGTCGGCTTGGCCAGCGCCGCGCGCCATTGCTCAAGATCGGTGCCGTCGACGATCACGCTTTCGATGCCGTAGCGCGTCGCCAAGTCCTTGACGATATAGGTGCACGATCCGAACAACGCGCGCGGCGCGACCAAACGGTCACCCGCCTTCAACGGCGCCATCACCGCGGCAAACACCGCAGCCATGCCGCTGGCGGTGGCGAACGCATTCTCCGAGCCCTCATACAGCGCCATCCGCCGCTCGAACATCGAAACCGACGGGTTGCGAAAGCGCGAATAGACATAACGCTGGCCGTCGGTGGCAAAGGCGGCTTCCGCTTCCTCGGCCCGGGTATAGGTGTAACCCGAGGTTTGGAATATCGCCTCGCTGGTCTCCTCGAAACCCGAGCGCAGGGTGCCGCCATGGACAAGCCGGGACTGCGGACGCAGTTTGCGCCGGTAGTGCCGGGCATGGCGGGCGTCGATCTTGGTCGGGGATTGGTCGGACATGGCGGCTTTCCGTCGTTGGATTTCAAGTGTGTTTTGGCCTGTTCAGCCTATTCATAGCAACCTGGGACGCGGCCGGGCTCAGGTGCGGCGATTTGACACGCCGGCCGCGTCACCCGAAACGCCCGTCATGACAATATCATGACATCGAGTAAGGGCTGATTAACAACCCTTTGAGTACAAGTCATCTCGGGCGGGACGGCTTTCCGACCGCGGTACTTGTCATTGTATGCTTTAAGCGCTTGAACCCTCAACAATTTATCTTGGATTCTCTGTATCGGGCGTGTGCGGAAACGCCTCCGCTCGGATACCCGATCGGTGCCTTCGCCATCCCGGAAAGGGACATCGGGACATATATAACGGCGCCCGGTTATGATCGGAGGCCGACGTCACGTACACCGAGAAAAATATCATAATCTACATATAGGAGCGTTAGTGCCCCTAAACGCTAAATCTTGATTAATTTCAAGGCGCCGGCCGCTTTCCTATCGGAACGAACTATGCTGCGGCGCACAAAATAAGGATTGACGCCCAAAACCCCGTTCTGCATTATGCCTGTAGATATGTTGCGTGGGGGGAACGCCCGGACCAAGCGTAAGACGAGATCGAGGGCGAGCCGAAAAAGAATGGCACCCCGGACGAAATCGCGGCCTCGCGACATACTGAATGAGAACACTTGATTTAAGGGAAACCAAATCATGGCAAAGCCGACCGCCTATCCGTTCTTCGAAATGGACGTTTCCAAGATGCTGGCCGAGTTCAAGATGCCCGGCGTCGATGTCGATGCGATTCTGGCCTCTCAGCGCAAGAATATCGAAGCCGTCACTGCCGCTAACCAGCTGGCAATTGAAGGCATGCAGGCTGTCGTCCGTCGTCAGGCCGAAATCCTGCGCCAGACCATGGAAGAGACCGGCTCGATCCTGACCGAAGTTCTGGGCGCCGGCTCGCCGGAAGACAAAGTTGCCAAGCAGGCTGAATTGGTTAAGAGCGCGTTCGAAAAGGCGCTGGGCAACATGAAGGAATTGGCCGAGATGGTGGCCAAGTCCAACACTGAAGCCGCCAACGTGATCAGCAAGCGCGTCAGCGAAAGCCTCGAAGAGCTGAAGGGCGCGATGGCCAAGGCCGTCAAGAAGTAATCTTCGGGAACACCGGTTCTCGAACGACAGGAATCGGGCCGCCCATTGATCGGGCGGCCTTTCTTGTGTCTGCATCTCCTTAAAAACCGCCATCTCCTTAAAAAACATCACCCCAAGTGCTGATCAGCGCCGAATCGAGCTCTTCCATCGTGATGAGGTGACCGAGCGCATGGATTGAGGTCACGCCGTGCTCGCGGATGCCGCAGGGGACAATCCCGGCGAAATGTTTAAGATCGGGATCGAGGTTAAGAGCGATACCGTGAAAGGTAACCCAGCGCCGGATTCGAACCCCGATCGCGGCGATCTTGGCCTCCTGACCGGGTAGCCCGCCATAGGGGCGCAGATCGACCCAGATCCCGACCCGGCCGGCACGGCGCTCGCCTTTGATGGTGAACTGCGCCAGCGTCCGGATCAACCACTCCTCCAGATCCTGGACGAAGGCCCGCACATCGGGCCGGCGCCGCTGTAAATCCAGCATGACATAGGCCACACGCTGTCCGGGACCATGATAGGTATGCTGGCCCCCGCGTCCCGACGGGAAAACCGGGAACTGCGCCCCGTCCAAAACATCCTCGGGCCGGGCGCCGGTGCCGGCCGTATAGAGCGGCGGATGCTCCAACAGCCAAACCGCCTCGGGCGCACTGCCGTTTCGAATCGCCGCCACCCTGGCGTCCATTGAGTCGACCGCCTCGGGATAGGCGACCGGCCGGTCGCTGATTTGCCATTCAACGTCCATGAACGTCCGCCTCATAATCAAGCCGCACTGCGGCATTTTTACTGCACTGCGGTGGATGTGGGTTCGCCGAAAGTGTATAGAGTGGAAGCCTCGCGCTGCACCATGGTATCATCGTTCCGTCACAATTTCGGTACGGCGTTTCCGGTTCGGTAAGTGTTTCCGGTTCGGAGAATGCCTTGATGCAGATTTTCAGTCGGGAACAAAAATGCGCTCTGACTGTTCATGTCGATGCGAGGCCACACGCGATCCCGGTCCCGCACCAAGCTTCCGGTTTCCCTGCGTCCCGTATTCTCTTTGCCTGTGAGTGGGCACCCGATGACCCTGCATCAATCCGAACGCCCGATCCCGGCCTTTGTCGGCTCATCCGCCCGCGTGCCGGACGCAGACCGCCAAACCGAGGCGACCCTGAGCAATAATGCGGTCTTGTTACTTGGCGACCTTGCCGGCTTGGCGCTGGCTTTCCTGCTAGCCGGGATTCTGTCCCTGCTGATCGAGGAAAAAATCTTTCACTTTGTTTCGACCGATACCGTGGCTGCCGAAGCGCGGGCGCGTTTGTTTCAATTCCTGCTGCTGTCCGGCTTCGTACTGATTTGGCATAATGAACGCGGCCACTACGATACGAGACTGCCATTCTGGACCGAAACCAAGCAAATCATGATTGCGCTGACACTGGCGGCGGTCCTTGATGGCTTTTTACAGTATATAATGAAAGTTCAGGTGTCACGCGGTTGCTTGGCGGAAACCTGGGTCTTGGCCTTTGTCTTCCTGATGGCCGGGCGTCAACTGGGCAAGGCTTGGCTACGGCGACGGGGCACTTGGGATCTTGCAACAATTATTGTCGGAGCGCGGGCCGATGCCGCAGCGGCGGCGCGCATGGTCAAAGCCGAGCGCACGCTGGGCTACCGTGTGGTGGCAACCGTCGATCCCGCCGATCTGTCAATTGCCGATAATGCCGATTGCAGGACGGAGCTTTATCGCCGCTTTGATGCCGACTTCGTGCTGGTGGTGCCCGACGCTCACGACTCGGTGCCCTGCAACAACCTGATTGCCGTGCTGACCCGACAGGTTCTGCCTTTCGCCCTGGTTCCCGCCACCGCCGGCATTCCGGTTTTCGGACTGAACCCGGTTTATGTGCTGAGCCACGATCTGGTCATGCTGATGGGGCGCAGCAATCTGGCGCATCCGGTGGCACAGACCTTCAAGCGCTGCATCGACCTGATCGGAGTCGCCGCGATCGGTTTGGTTTTGCTGGTGCTGGCGCCCGTACTGACGGCGATCGTGCTGGCGATCAAGGCCGATGGCGGCCCGGCCCTGTACCGACAGACCCGGGTCGGCTTCGGCGGCCGGCGCTTCGCCTGCTTCAAGTTCCGTTCCATGATCGTCAATTCCGATCACGTGCTGAAGGACTATCTGGCGCGCAATCCCGAGGCGGCGGCCGAGTGGCAGCGCGACGTCAAGCTGCGCCACGATCCGCGAATCACGGCGATCGGCCGCTTCCTGCGCACCACCAGCCTGGACGAGTTGCCTCAGCTGCTCAATGTCTTCCAAGGCGACATGAGCCTGGTCGGACCGCGCCCGATCGTCCCGGCCGAAATCGAACGCTACGGTGCCGATATCGCTTATTATTATCAGGTCCGACCCGGCATTACCGGGTTATGGCAGGTCAGCGGCCGCAATGATGTCGACTACCCGACCCGGGTGCGGCTCGACTGCTGGTACGTCAAAAACTGGACCTTCTGGCACGATGTGGCCATCCTGTTCAAAACCCTGCCGGCGTTGATCAGCGGCCGCGGCGCCTGCTGACCGACCTGGGGCCGGTCATCGACCAGGGCCGTTGGTCTCAGGGGCGGGTAATGAGCGGAACGACCACCCGGAAGCCGATATTCTGGTAACGGAATTCCGGAGCGAACCAGCCACGGAAAGCCGAGCGGAGCGAACCGGGGGCGCTGTACCATGAACCGCCGCGCATCACGCGTTGTTTACAGCCACGGGTAACCTCCGCCCGTCCGATAGAGTTGGCCCCCTTGTAGCTCTCATCGCCCGGACAGTCCTCAACCCACTGAAAGACTGCGCCCACCATGTCGAACAGGCCGAACGGGTTGGCCTTAAAGCTGCCGACCGGAGCGGCCTGCCGGCGATCCCATTGAGAGCCGCACCCGTCGCAAACCGCATTACCGGTGCCGAGTAACGCGCCCCACCAATAGACGGTTTTGGTGCCGGCACGGGCGGCATATTCCCATTCGGGCTCGGTCGGCAGACGATAGGGCTGGCCGGTCCGGGTACTCAGCCACTTCACATAATTCCCGGCATCGACCCAGCTGACATTAACCACCGGTTGGCGCCCGCGGCCCCAGCCCTGATCACTTGGCCGGTACCCGTTGCAACCGCCGGCGGCGACGCAGGCATCCCACTCGTCAAAGGTGACCGGGTAGCGACCGACGGCAAGATCATAGCCGATTTCAACCCGATGCTGCGGTCCCTCGGAGAGCAAACGCCCGGCCTCCGAGTCCGGTGAGCCCATGGTAAAACTACCGTGACGAATCACCACCATGGACGGGCATTCGGGGCAATCGTTAAAAATCACACCGGGCACCAGATTCCCGACCTTGGGCGGGCGCGGCTTGAAGGGGGCGGCTTGTCCCGGTGTCGGCTCTGCGCTCGGAGGGACAGCGGGTGCCGGAAGTAAACGGTCCCAATTCAAGGTTTGCGCCCGAACACCCCCGGCCGCCAACGCAGCCACAATCGCCCCGGCGATAATCAGCCCCCTTTTCATTATCCCATGCTCCCGGTACAAATCAGCCCGCGTGATAAAGGGCGAACGAACTATGGACAGAATGACAAAGGACGTCAACCCGAACCACATGAACCGGCATTCGGCGCAATAAACCGGTGACAAGTTAATTAAAAGAGAGGTAAAATTGGCCTGGATGCGCGGCATCACCGTCTCGGGGTATGCTGTAAGCTTCTTCTATCGGACCGGCCGATGCTCCTGTCCGATAATAATTAAGATAAGGTGGTGACTGTGACTGAAATTATAAGCAATCCCTATATTCAAGCATCACTGCTTGGAATAATACAGGGACTAACTGAGTTTTTGCCGGTATCATCGACAGGTCATCTGATTTTATTCGGAGAAGTTTTACATTTTGTCCAGCCGGTGAGCAAAACATTTGATGTCGTCATCCAGTTTGGATCAATTCTGGCGGTATGCGTCGTCTATTTTCAGCGCTTCGCGGGCATGACGGTCGGCCTGACCCGCGACCCGTCGGCGCGGCATTTCGCGCTGGTGATCCTGATTGCCTTTTTGCCGGCGATGGTCGTGGGCGGTCTGTTCCACGGCTATATCAAAAGTCACTTGTTTACCCCGGTCGTGGTCAGCATCGCCTTGATTCTGGGCGGCGTGGTTCTTTTGGTGATTGAGCGTTTCGTGCCCTGCACGGTGCATGAAGGCATCGAGCGTATGCCGTACCGGATCGCGTTGGGAATCGGACTGTTTCAGTGCCTGGCCCTGGTACCCGGCACATCGCGCTCGGGAGCGACGATTATCGGCGCGCTGTTAATGAAGGTTGAGCGCCGCGTTGCGGTCGAGTTTTCCTTTTTTCTGGCGGTTCCGACCATGATCGCCGCCACCACCTACGAGCTTTACAAAGCCCGGGGCGATCTGACCATGGATGGTGGCCTGCTGATTGCCATCGGCTTCGTTCTGGCCTTTTTGTCGTCCCTCGTGGTCGTACGAACCCTGATTGCTTTTGTCAGCCGATTCGGTTTCTCCGCTTTCGGCTGGTATCGGATCATATTAGGATCCCTGATGCTGGTTTATTTATAACTCGAGAGGGCGGGGCTATCTCCGCCCGACCGAGTCTGTCGAATTTGTATACCCCATAATTCCACACCGCCCCCTATGGTGCGTTGCGGCCGTTTATGGCAGATTGGCAAACCGAATCGCGCAAGCGGCTTCGGATAGGGAAAACAGGCAGAGGCTGGACCGATGCACGATAAACGGGATCTGCGACTGGCGCCACGGCGTGCGATTGCGCTTGTGCTGGCGGGCGGCCGGGGAAGTCGTCTAAAGCACCTCACCGCGCGTCGCGCCAAGCCGGCGGTCCATTTCGGCGGGAAATTCCGAATCATCGATTTCGCGCTGTCCAACTGCCTCAATTCCGGGTTCCGACGCATCAGTGTCATGACCCAGTACAAATCCCACAGTTTGTTGCGCCATCTTCAGCGCGGCTGGGGCTTCCTGCGCGGCGAAATGAACGAGTTCTGCGATTTTCTGCCGGCACAACAACGTATCGACGAAACCTCGTGGTACCAGGGCACGGCGGACGCGGTTTATCAGAATCTCGACATATTGCGGTCTCAGGAACCCGAATATGTCCTGATTCTCGCGGGCGACCATATCTATAAAATGGATTACGCCCTGATGCTGCTCGACCATATCCAAAGCAAGGCGGATCTAACCGTGCCGTGCGTCGAGGTGTCGCGGGCGGAGGCTTCGGGCTTCGGCGTCATGCATGTCGATGAAAACAACCGCATCATCAGCTTTCTGGAAAAGCCGGTTGATCCGCCGCCGATACCGGGAAAACCGGACCGGGCGCTCGCCAGCATGGGTATTTACGTCTTTAATGCGAAGTTTCTGTTCGACCAGTTGGCGCGTGACGCCGCCGACCCCGAGTCGTCCCGCGACTTCGGCAAAGATATCATTCCCTATCTGGTCCCGCGCGCAAAAGTCATGGCGCACCAATTTTCCGATAGCTGCATCATGAACGCGGCGATCAGCGATCCGAATGCCGAGCCTTATTGGCGCGATGTCGGTACGGTCGATGCCTATTGGGAGGCCAATCTCGACCTGACCAGCGTTACACCGGCGCTGAATATGTATGATCGGTCCTGGCCGATCTTCACCTATCAAGAGCAGCTGGCTCCGGCTAAGTTCGTGTTCGATCGTGAAGATCGGCGCGGCATGGCGGTTGACAGTCTGGTTTCGGGCGGTTGCATTATTTCGGGTTCGCTGGTTCGCAAGTCCTTGCTGTTTTCTCAAGTGCGGGTCAACTCCTATTGTTCTCTGGAGCGCGCGGTGATCCTGCCCGAATGCACCATCGGCCGCCGAGCCCGGCTGACCGATGTCGTGGTTGATCGCGGCTGCCAGATTCCCGACGGGCTGGTGGTTGGCGAGGATCCCGTCCTGGATGCCAAGCGTTTCTATCGAACCGATAATGGCGTCACCCTGATTTACCAGGATGATCTGGACCGGCTGAGTCTTTAACAGTCAATCCCTCTTTAACCCCCTGATAGCGGCCGGTCGATGCGTGTTCTTTTTGTTGCTTCGGAATGCTACCCGCTGGTCAAGACCGGGGGGCTGGGGGATGTCATCGCGGCGCTACCGCTGGCGCTCAATGAGATCGGGGTCGATGCCCGGGTACTGTTGCCCGGCTATCCGACCGTGCTCGAGGGTCTGGAGGGCAAGCGTTCGGTGCGCACACTCTCCGGGCTGCCGGGCGCCGGCCAGGGGCGGCTGATCACCGGACGCCTGCCCAACGGGGTAACCGCGTATGCTATCGAGTCGGAGCAGCTTTTCGAGCGCGCGGGCAACCCCTATCTGGCGCCGAGCGGGGGAGACTGGGCCGACAATTATCTCCGTTTCGGGGCGCTGAGCTGGGTCGGAGCCGAATTCGCCTTTGCCGGCTCCAGTCGGCAGTGGCGTCCCGATATCCTGCATGGCCATGACTGGCAGGCCGGGTTAATGCCGGCCTATGCCGCCTTTCTCGGCAACCGGCGGCCGGGCACGGTTATGACCATTCACAACATCGCCTATCAGGGTCAGTTCTCGGCCGGTTGTCTTGCCGCCCTGCAACTGCCCGGGCACAGTTATCAGGTCAACGGGCTCGAATATTATGGGGGCATCGGGTTTTTGAAGGCCGGTCTTTATTATGCCGATAAGCTGACCACGGTCAGCCCGACCTATGCGCGCGAGATTCAATCGGCCGAGTACGGCAGCGGACTGGAAGGATTACTGCTTGACCGCACCGACGACCTGGAAGGCATCCTCAACGGCGTCGATTACGGCATTTGGGATCCGGTCAAGGATCCGCATCTGGTGGCGCCCTATAATCGGGATAATCTCGAGGCCAAGGCATTAAACAAAGCCGCGCTTCAGGCCGAACTCGGGCTGAAGCCCGACCCGCAGGCGCCGTTGTTCGGCATGGTAAGCCGGCTTAATTGGCACAAGGGCGCCGATTTGCTGCTGGGCGCCCTGCCTGACTTGATCGCACGCGGCGGACAGTTGGCGGTGCTCGGAGCGGGCGATCGGGGGTTGGAGCAAGCATTCATGGCTGCGGCCACAGCCATGGCGCAGTCGGTCGGCGTCCGTATCGGCTATAGCGAGGCGTTGGCCCACCGTATTCAAGCCGGTGCTGACGCGCTATTGGTGCCCTCGCGCGCCGAGCCCTGTGGCCTCACCCAGCTTTATGCACTGCGTTACGGCACCTTACCGTTGGTGCGGCGGACCGGGGGGCTGGAAGACACCATCGTCGACGCCAATCCGGCGGCGCTGGCCGATGGCGTTGCCACCGGTTTTGCTTTTGATGAGCAAACCGTGACCGGGCTGGTGTGGGCACTTCGCCGCGCGATCGACGTCTACCGCACGCCCGAGCGTTGGCGCGCCATGCAGATCCGCGCCATGGGCCGCGATTGCCTGCGACGCAGCTTCGATCGCCGGCTCTTGC
>JBAWVF010000126.1:0-11706 GCA_037147415.1 Rhodospirillaceae bacterium
TGGAAGCACACAACATCTAGTGGGTGTGTGCGTTAACCCGATAGGCATGAAATAAATGTCCGTAATGTCCGGGCGCCTTCGCTCGGTTCGGTATTGGGGTGTCGATGAGTGGCGCTGTCAAATGTGGAACGCTTGCGGTGCGCGGAAGTGTAGCTCGAACGGGGGCAGTACCCTGCCGGCCGAGGTTTTCTGATCGGAGCCTGAGGTAATGGAATTGTCGCCCACCCGCGTCAACCGCCTGCTTCTGGTCGAGGATTCGCGTGGTGACGCCGAGGCTGTCAGGCTTTGTCTCAGCGCGGAGGGGACTGGCGACTACGAAATTTTTGTGGTGCAAACGCTGGGCGCCGCGTTTGGCTATCTGGAGCGGGAAAAGATCGATATCGTTTTGCTCGACCTTACTCTGCCGGATTCCACCGGGCTTGAGACCATCGCCCGGCTTTATGCCGCGGCTGCGGACCTACCAATCGTTGTTTTGACGGGATCGGACGATGAAAGGCTCGCCCTCTGCTGCATCCAGGCTGGCGCTCAGGATTATATCTGCAAGTCGGACATGACGCCGCACACGCTCCGGCGAGCCCTTGGCTATGCTCTTGGACGGATGCGTGAAGGGCAAATGCAGGCGTTGCGGACCATGCTTCAGGGTTGTCAGGCCCTTTCGTCACAGCAGATGAATGGGACGGTGACTCGCACGCTGGCCGGTATCGGCCCGATCAAGGACCGCAGCCCGGACGCTTTTGCTCAGTTTCAGGACACGTATGGCAACCTGCTTGAACGATACATGGAGTATCTGCGTGTTAAAGTTGACAAGCCGCGCGATCTCATGGAAATTCTGGCGACGCGCCTCGGTGATCTGGGTGCCACGCCGCGCGACATGATCGATATCCATGTGGGCGCGCTGGATGCGGCGGCACGGAAACTCAAACAGTCCCGCGTTCCGGCTTTCGCCTCCGACGGTCGGTTGTTCGCGCTCGAAATGATGGGCCTGCTCGTCGATTATTACCGCCTCAGCTTCCGACGGCTTTTCCCGGAAAGACCTCGCCAATGAAATACTTGTTACGGCTCTATATCACCGGAAACACGTTGGCGTCCCAGCACGCAGTGAGCAATCTCGGTCTGTTGTGTCAGGCCGAGTTGAACGGGTTATGCGACGTCGAAATCATCGACATTCTTGAAAATCCTCAATTGGCCGAGGAAGAGAAAATTCTGGCGACTCCGACTCTGGTCAAACGTAATCCGGCACCGGTGCGCAAGGTTATCGGCGATTTGAGCCATCGGAACAGGGTATTGTTCGGTCTGGGGCTCGAAGGCTACGCGCAGGATGGCCATGATGGTCAGGGCAGTGGACGTGACAGTATGAGAAAGGACCTTAAATGATGACCACGTCTGTTCAGCCCGGAACGACGGTTCCCAAGGTGCCCGTTGGCATCGCAGGGTTTGACCAAATTTCCTATGGTGGCATTCCCAAAGGGCGGACGACCTTGCTCGCCGGCACTGCCGGGAGCGGCAAAACTATTTTCGCCCTTCAGTTCCTGGTCAACGGCCTGCGTGCCTACGACGAGAATGGCGTGATTGTCACCTTCGAGGAAACTCCCGATGATCTCGCGCGCAATGTTGAAGGGCTGGGCTGGGACATCATGCAGTATGTCGCCGAGAACCGGATTGCGGTGGTTGACGCCTCACCCGAGCCCGGCGAAACCATCATGGAGTGCGGCTCCTACGATCTCTCGGCTCTGCTTGCTCGCATTGAGCACGCGGTACGCAAAGTCAACGCCAAGCGGGTGATTCTGGACTCGGTCGGCGCGATCTTTCCGCAATTCACCGACAGTAATCTGGTCCGCCGCGAGTTGCACCGGGTGGTGGCGGGCATGCGCCAGCTTGGCGTCACTACCGTAGTCACCATCGAACGCATGCAGGAATACGGAGATATCGCGCGCTTCGGGGTCGAGGAGTTCGTCGCCGACAACGTACTGATCCTGCGCAATCCGCTGGAACAGGAAAAGCGGCGTCGGACCATCGAGATTCTCAAATTTCGTGGGACCACCCATCAGAAGGGCGAATACCCCTTCACCATCGATCCCACCAGTGGCGTCACCATTATTCCGCTTTCGGCAATTGAGCTGAAGCAGAAATCTTCCAACGTCCGCGTCTCTTCGGGCAATGCCGATTTCGACAAGATGTGCGGCGGCGGCGTATTTCGGGATTCGATCATTCTGGTTAGTGGCGCCACCGGCACCGGCAAGACCTTGATGGTCACCCAGTTCATGAAGGCCGGCATTGATTCCGGCAAGCGGGTCATTTTGTTCGCCTTCGAAGAGAACCGTGAGCAGTTGGTGCGCAACGCCACCTCGTGGGGGGTGGATTTCGAGGCCGCTGAGCAGTCGGGAGTGCTCAAGATCATCTGCCGTTATCCCGAGACTATTGGCCTTGAAGATCACCTGATCCAGATTGAACGCGAGATCGACGCCTTTAAACCGACCGCCATCGCCATCGACAGTTTGTCGGCGCTGGAGCGGGTGTCGACCATCAAGTCGTTTCGCGAATTCGTGATCGCGCTCACCAGCATTATCAAGCATCGTGAAATCGCCGGCATGTTCACCAACACCACCTCGATGTTGCTTGGTGGCGAGTCGATCACCGAGACCCATATCTCGACGATCACGGATTCCATCGTGCTGTTGCGCTATGTTGAGTTGCAGGGCTCCATGCACCGGGCGATCACGGTCTTGAAGATGCGCGGCTCGTGGCACGACAAGCAGATTCACGAATACGTGGTTACCAGCAAAGGCATGCAGATCCGCGAACCCTTCCGGGGCATCGGTGGCATTCTCAGTGGCACCATCACCTACACTCTCAACGATGAGAGCGAACGTCTCGGCCGGATGTTCGGGGAAGAGCCATGAGAGCGCAGCAAAAGGCCGAAGTTGCCCTCCCGGCGAAGGCGGCGATCCGCCTGCTGCTGGTGGAAAACGATCAGGCTGACGCTGATTGTTTTGAGAATAGTTTGCACGATAGCAACCATCAGGCGTTTTCGATTAGTCGTGCCACCACTCTTGACGCGGCACAGCAGGCGGTGGCCGAGGTCTCGTTCGATGTCGTCGTCCTCGATTTGGACTTGCCCGACAGCCAGGGGTTGGACACATTGGTTCAATTTCGGGTTGACGTCACCGACAGCGTACCGATCTTCGTGTTGACCGGCGTCAATGACGAAACAGATGTCGACGAAATCGTCTTTCGCAGTGGCAACGAATATCTGATCAAGGGCCGGCTTGATCATTCGTTACTGCCCCGGTTGCTCCGTCATGCCGTTGAGAAGCAGCGCTCGCATATCAGCATGCGCAAGCTGATTACCACCAACCCTGACGGCATCGTGGTGGTTGACTTTGATGGCGTGGTGCTGTTCGCCAACACAATGGCCGCCGAATTGTTCAATCGCACGCCGGGGGATCTGGTCGGGCATTCCTTTGGCTTTCCGGTAATCGCCGGCGTTTCGGCCGACATCAACACCCTGACTAACCGTGCCGCCGAAATGCGCTCGGTCGAGATCGATTGGAGTGGTTTACCGGCCTTCCTGGTTTCGCTTCGCGACGTCACCGAACGGCTTACGATGGTAAGGGACTTGCGAATGGCCAAGGAGCAGGCCGAGCTTGCCAATCGGGTCCGTGACGAGATTCTGGCCAATATGAATCACGAGGTTAGAACACCGCTCAATTCGATCATCGGCTTTTCCGATCTGCTGCTGACCGGAGACCAGGGAGGCTCGGACCCGGAGACGGTCCGTTCTTATCTCGGCAACATTAATCAGTCAGGCTGGCAATTGCTGGAATTGCTGAACGATGTGCTGGATATGGCCAACATCAGGGCCAATCATTTCGAGCTGGAAGAGACGAACTTCGACCTCGGTCGGACGGTGGACGCGGTGGTTCAGTTGATGCGCAGTCAAATCGTGCGCGCGGGGCTGACGCTGGAAGTTTCGCTGCCGCCGGCAGCACTCCGTCTTCACGGCGACCAGCGGCGGGTCAAGCAAATGCTGGGGCACTTGTTCAGCAACGCCGTCAAATTCAACCGGCGTGGCGGCAGTATCCATCTGGTCGTTAGTACCAATGACCTGGGAGACGTGCTGCTCACTGTCGCCGATACCGGCGTTGGCATGGACCCCGAACGGATTGCCGCCGCCGAGGCAGCCTTCGGCAGGCTGGATGGTAGCTACTCCTGCTCAACCGGCGGGATGGGGCTTGGCCTATCCTTGACCAAGGGCATGATCGAACGACATGGCGGACGCCTTTTGATTGAAAGCACCCCCGGTGTCGGGAGTGCGATCACCATTAGCTTGCCGGCGTTTCGCGTGATCCACGGAGACATGACCGGATGATGACGGCGATGGAAGCGCCGCCTGCGGCGCGGCGACAGAAAGCGGCAGCACTCGCGACCGGGCGGGCAGTTCACGTCCTTCTGGTGGCTGGCAACGCTGGCGACGCCGTAACAGTGCAGGCTCTGCTTGCCCGTCCCGAATACGGCACTTTCGAAGTCACTCTCGTCACCAGCCTTGATGAAGTTCCGGGCGCGGTCGGGCTCTGCCAGCCGGACGCGGTGCTGGTGGACATGGGCATTGCCGGTGAGAACGATCCCTCGGTTCTTACCCGGATGCGGACGTTGGTCCAGAACATCGCGATTCCGATCATCGCGATGACCGGCCAGGACAATGATCTGCCGACCTTGCGCTCGCGCCACCCCGAGGCCGAGGACTTTTTGATCAAGGGCGTGCTCGATCAGGGCGCACTGCCACGGGTCATTCGCAATGTGCTGGAACGCCAGGCCGTGATGGCGAACCTGCACCGGATCATCCTTCACAACCCGGACGGTATCGTGGTCGTCGATAGCGAAGGCTTTGTCCTTTTTGCCAATCCAGCCGCCTCCCACCTGTTCGCCCGTCCGATTTGCGATTTGCTGGATGAGCAGTTCGGCTTTCCGGTGATCGGCAGTGAGACGGTCGAAGTCGATATCGCCGGACAACGCGTCGCGGAAATGCGGGTGGTCGAGATCGACTGGCTCAATCAGCCGGCCTATCTCACCACTCTTCGCGACATCACCGAGCACAAGCAAGCCCAGCAGCGCCTTCAGGAAGCCCAGGCCCTGGCCGATCATGCCAACCGTTCGAAGTCGGACTTTTTGGCCTATATGAGCCACGAGTTGCGCACGCCGTTGACCTCTGTGCTCGGTTTTTCCGAGATGATCGAGACCGAGTTGCTGGGTCCGGTCGGAACGCCGGAATACCGGGACTATGCCGGGGCGATCCGGATGTCCGGGAAGCATCTGCTTCAGATCATCAACGACATTCTCGACCTTTCGGCGATTGAGGCCGGCAAACTGGAGCTGCATTACGATACTTTCGACGTGAGTTATCTTGTGGCTTCGACCGTGCGGCTGGTCGGCACCATGGCCACAGAAAAGGGCCTGAAGCTGGTCAACAAGGTTCCGTCGAACCTGCCGCATCTCACCGCCGACTACCGACGCGTTCAGGAAATTCTGCTCAACCTGCTGGCCAACGCCATCAAGTTCACACCCGCCGAGGGGATGGTAACCATCAACGGCCAAATCGAGGACGGGGCGCTGGCCCTGACCGTCACCGACACCGGAATCGGGATCACTTCGGACGACATTGAGAAGCTCATGCTGCCGTTCAGCCGGGTCGGCACCAGAGCTTCGCGCCGCCAACAGGGAACTGGACTTGGCCTTTATCTCAGCCGTAATCTGGCTGAAATGCACGGCGGTTCGCTGACCCTGAGCAGCGAGCCCGGAAAGGGCACCAGGGCGAGGCTTTGTTTTCCGCCGAAGCGAGTGGAGCAACGGCACATCGAGTAAACAGCATGGAGGTGTGGTGACCGAGGCTTCGCAAGAGAAGGGCTGGTGCTGTTGCTGGTGGATGCGGTTCGCCATCGCCACCGGTGTGCTTTCCGCTGCGCTCGGCGCGCTGGTTCTGGCTGGCTGGCTGCTTGAAAAGCCGGAACTGGTGCGGGTGCTGCCCGGCTTTATTGCCATGCAGCCTAACACGGCGACCAGTTTCGTTTTCTGTGGCGCCGCACTGGTCTTGGCCGTGCTCGGCTGGCGGCGGGGGGGCTTGCTGGCGCTGGTGGCCGGCGGCATCGGGCTGGCGACCTGGGTGCAGGTGGTTCTCGGGCACGATATCGGCATTGATCTCTTGTTCATCAAGCCCTTCATGGTCGAGGCATCGAACCACCCCGGCCGCATGGCGCCCAACACCGCTTTCGCCTTCCTGCTGATTTCTCTGGCGCTGGCGCTGGATGCCGGCCTGATCCGGAGTCGGCGCCCCCCGGCCGCCATTATCGGCACGCTGGGCGCGATCGCCGCTGGTTTGGGCGTCGCGGCCTTGGCTGGCTACTTCATGTATCTCGGCCAGGACAGCGGCTGGCGGGGCGCGATCCGCATGGCGCCCAACACGGCGGCCGGGATGGTTGTTCTCGGAGCCGGCGTTTTCAGCCTTGGCCGGCTGCGCGACCACTCGGTGGAACACGACACGCTGCCCGACTGGATGCCGGCGATGGTCGGAGTCGGCACGCTGACGGTCACGATTATCCTCTGGCAATTGCTCGACTATCAGGACACGCTGCTACGAGGGTTCGGTCATCACGACACTTTCGCCAGCTTTTCCGATGAAATAACCCTCGCCTTCGGCACGATGCTGTCGCTGGCGCTGTTCATCGTCTTGCGCGACAGCCGGCGGCTGGTGGCGGCCGAGAGACACGCGCGCGAACTGCTCGATTTCAACCACAAGATCATTACAGAATGCCCGACGGGGATCGTCGTCTACAAAGCAACGGGGCCTTGTGTATTTGCCAATGAGTCTCTGGCTCATATGGTCGGTGGCACGGTCGAGCTTTTGCTCCAACAGAATTTCCGTATGATCGAATCTTGGAAAAGGGCCGGGTTGTTTGAGGCGGCCCTAGAAGCTCTCGATCAGGGCAATGTGGTGGCAAGACGAAATACTCACTTCATCACGACCTTCGGCCGGGAATTTTGGGCCGATAATTATTTCCTGCCGATCATGCGTTCCGGCGAGCCACATCTGCTCGTCATCATCAACGATGTCACGGAATGGCGTAAAGCCGCGGACGCGCTGATCGCGGCCAAGCAACGGGCCGAGGACGCCGATCGCGCCAAGAGCGAGTTTCTCGCCAATATGAGCCACGAAATCCGCACGCCGATGAACGCGATCATCGGTCTTTCCCAATTAGTCCTGCAAACCGATTTGACCGAATACCAGCGCAGCTACATCGAAAAGGTTCTGACCTCCGGCCGCTCGCTGCTGGGCATCCTCAACGACATTCTCGATTATTCGAAAGTCGAGGCCGGACGGATGGAGCTTGAGTGCCGGGAGCTGAGCCTCGACACCTTGACCGTCGATCTCGCCACCATCACCTCGATCAACGCCCGGGAAAAGAATATCGAGGTGCTGTTTTCCGTGGCCCCCGATGTGCCCCGGCGAATTATCGGCGATGCTCTGCGCCTGCAACAGGTGTTGATCAATCTGCTTGGCAACGCGATCAAATTCACCGAAGCCGGCGAGGTGGTGCTCTCTATCCGCTGCCTGGAAAAGAGTTCGGAGCGCGCCCTTCTGGAGTTCTCGGTGCGTGACACCGGCATCGGCATTCCACCGGAACAGCTTGCCCGGCTGTTCAAGCCGTTCAGCCAGGGCGACGGCACGACCACCCGCCGGTTCGGCGGCACCGGTCTGGGGCTGGTGATCAGCAGCCGGCTGGTGGCGATGATGGGCGGCGTGATCGGCGTCGAGAGCGTCCCCGGCCAGGGCAGCACCTTCCGGTTCACCGCCGACTTTGGCATTGCCAGGACTGCGATTTGCCGGTCCGAGCCGATACGGCAAGATATCTCCAACCTTTCGGTGTTGGTGGTGGACGATAACCCGACGGCACGGGCCATCCTCACCGAGACCACCAGTTCGATCGGCTGGAAAGGTACGGCGGTCGGTTCGGCCAGCGAGGCGCTCGGGCTGTTTGCACAAGCGACGGCGCCGCCGGCCGATCTCGTACTGATGGACTGGCACATGCCCGAGATGGATGGGTTGGAGGCGTGCCGGAGAATCCGCGAGACCACTGCCGACCATCCGCCGATGGTCATCATGGTTAGCGCCTATGGCCGCGAGATCATGGTCCGGCGTTCACGCGAACTGGGAATCACGCCCGACGCCTATCTCGAAAAGCCTGTGACCGCCTCAACCCTGGTCGATACCGTGGCCACCCTCTACGCCGCCCGGACCGGCGCAGATGTGCCTGCTCCGCCGCCATCCGTTTCTCCCCCGACGCACCATTTATCGGGCATCCGGGTGCTGTTGGCCGAAGACAACGCCATCAATCAGATGGTCGCAGGCAATCTTCTTACCAACATGGGCGCCAGCGTCGAGATCGCCAACAACGGCAAGGAGGCGGTGCAGCGGTTCGATGATGCCGATATCGCATTCGATATCGTCTTGATGGATATCCAGATGCCCGAAATGGACGGCTACGAGGCGACCCGTCTCATTCGCGGCCATCCGCGCGGCCAGTCTGTCCCGATCGTCGCCATTACCGCCGATGCCATGGTGACTGACCGCAACAGGTGTCTCGCCGCCGGCATGAACGACTACATCGCCAAGCCCTTTGAACTCCAGCAGGTCAGCGACGTGGTGGCGCGCTGGGTTGGACGGTCTCCGGCGTCTTCCGCTCCAATAAATACGCCGGCGGAGGAGACCGCCGATGGTCTCTCCATCGATCTTGGCTATGCATTGAGGCGGCTTGAGGGCAACCGGGTCCTCCTGGTCAGGCTAATGCGGAATTTCGCCGACAGCTTCGCATCAACCGCAGAGGATATCGATGCTGCGGCCCGGTCGGGGGATCGGGAGCGGATTTTGCGGATCGTTCACAGCTTGAAAGGTTCGGCGCTGCAAATCGGTGCTCACGACCTGGACCGCACCGTGCGGGCGTTCGAGCGTGGCACGCAGTCTCCCCAGGATATCGAAGATTTGCAGCGGGTGATCGCCGAGACCCACCGCTCCTTGGCGGTGATCCTGAACCGCGAGGGTGGGCCGGCGGAAAATGTCGGACGAACCGATGATGATGCGACGCCACTGAATCCGGAGCAGATATCCGATCTTAAAGCCCAACTCGCCGAGTTGCGGCCTCTGCTGGTGAAGCACAGCTTTCTTGCCACGCAGGCTGCCTCAAGGCTCGCCTCGTCCCTTAAGGGCACCCCGCTTAGCGATCAAGGGGAGTGTCTGGAAAGGCTAGCCAATCGCCTCGACTTCGATGGTGCCCTTGGCGTTGTCGATTTATTAATCGTTCGTGTGCAAAATTAGGCAGCTGCGCGGGAGGGAGGCGCATGGTCGAACGAAAAAGCGTCATCCTGATCGTCGATGACGACCCGGGCACTGTCCATGATTTGGGCAATATGCTGATCAATGATTACGAAGTGATTTGTTCGACCGATGGTGCGAATGCGATCCAACTCGCCATCGAGTTTTTACCTGATATTATACTGCTCGATGTCATGATGCCGCCCCCGGATGGCTACGCCGTTTGCTCCCGCCTGAAGGGCATGCCGAAAACGCGGGACATTCCGATTATTTTCATCACCGCGCGGGACGATATCGAGTCCGAAACCTGGGGGCTCGATTGCGGCGCCGTCGATTTCATTGCAAAGCCGGTCAGTCCGGCGGTGGTCCGGGCACGGGTGCGCAATCATCTGGTCCGGCGGCGCAGCGAGGAGGCCCTGAGCGCGACGGCGCGGCGCTTGATCGAGGCAGAGGAACTCGCCCATGTCGCCGCCTGGGAATGGGACATTGTCGCCGACCGCTTCCATCTCTCCGAAGAGTGGCTGCGCATTCACGGCTGCGATAATCCGGAAATTTCTTTCGAAAAGATGATGGTGTTTGTTCATCCCGATGACAGGGAGCAAATGTCGGCGATGTTCCTCGACGGCTCGTCGGGGCTTGATCGCTTCGATTTTCAATACCGGGTCGTCCGGCCCAACGACGGCGCGACAAGAATCGTGCTGTCGCGTCGGCACATGCTGCGCACCGCCGAGGATGAGCCGCTTCGCATGCTCGGGGCCACCCAGGATATCACCGAGCAGAAACTGGCCGAACTCGAACTCATGCGCTTGAAAGCCGCCGCAGAAGACGCAAGTCTTGCGAAATCGGCGTTCCTCGCCAATATGAGCCACGAGCTGCGCACCCCCTTGACCTCGATTATCGGTTTTTCCGAAATCATCCGCGACCAATATTTCGGGCCGGTCGGCACCCCGGCCTATGCCGAATATGCCAAGGATATCAATGACAGCGGCCTTCATCTTCTTGATCTGATCAACGACATTCTCGATCTCGCCAAGATCGAGTCCGGGAAGATGACGATCAACCCGGCCGCCATCGATACCCGATCGGTTTTGATGGGCATCAACCGTCTGGTCAGTCAACGGGCACTTCGACAGAAGCTCGGGCTTGGTCTTTCCATTCCGGACGATGTTCCAAACCTGTGGGCGGACGAACGCGCGGTCAAGCAGATCGTTTATAATCTTCTCTCGAACGCCATAAAATTTACACCCGAAAAGGGCCGCGTCGCACT
Organism: Rhodospirillaceae bacterium; assembly: GCA_037147415.1. GTDB lineage: Bacteria > Pseudomonadota > Alphaproteobacteria > Azospirillales > Azospirillaceae > BOG-933. The sequence goes on from JBAWVF010000126.1 coordinate 10,629, forward strand.
GGAGGCGGAAGCAGGGCCGGGCGGCGGGGTGGTCGTCCGGGTGGTGGACAGCGGTATCGGCATTCCGGAAAAGGAGCTTGCCAGAGTGCTGCGGCCGTTCGAGCAGATCGAGAACAGCTACAGTCGCGCGCGGGGCGGCACCGGTCTGGGCTTGTCGCTGGTCAAGGGCCTGATTGTGCTACACCGTGGCACCCTGACTATCGACTCCAGCCCCGGCGCAGGGACGACGGTCAGCGTCTGGTTCCCGGCAAAACCGCTCTAACCCAAGGGTTGTGATGGGTGACCCGCTCTTTTCTTCAATTGCAGTCCCACCAATGCTGCCTCGGTGTCTGAAAGATCACCAATGATCCGAAGAATCGATTCGGGTATCCCTGCCAGCCCCGACCATATCCCCCGATCATCAGGGCATACAGACAGAGCCCCGAGTCGATTTTCGCACTGAGCGGGCACCGTATGCGAAGATTACGCGAACGATCTGAAATTGTATAATTAGTTAGTATCAGCAGAGACGGTAGCAGACGCGGTTTTAGATCGACTGGTAATGTGCGGGTCCACGATGAAAACAATCGAAAATCTTATCTTGATCTTCGACACGGTTATTATAGACTGATCGATACTATTGTGAGCGATACTATCAACAAGTGGCTGAAAACTGTTTCGGTATTTCGATAACGGACAAAGAAGGTGGTGAACGGTGCGGTGACGGTTTCGACCGTTGGATCAACCGTGGTGAAAACCGTGTCGAAGACCGTGATGTGATTGGCGATGATGACGGCCGAACCGATCAGCCGTCATTACCTTATATATAGGGGGTGGAGATGGCGAGGATGGAACTGAAAGATCGGAACGGCAAGTTGGTAGTTTGACTTTGTCACATTACTATACTTGACGCGCGCCTGATAATGCTGTACCACTTCTTGACATTTACGGCCTATTGGAGAAGCAAAGTGGTCAACACTTTACGCCGAAGCCCAAAACCGTCCGCATGGCGCCGTTTGCCATCAACCCGAGCTGCTTTCTGAACTGGCGGAGCGGTTCACGATTATTCTGTCCCGATTTTCCGGACACTTCCAGCTCA
>JBAWVF010000127.1:0-11433 GCA_037147415.1 Rhodospirillaceae bacterium
GAAGCACACAACATCTAGTGGGTGTGTGCGTTAACCCGATAGGCATGGTTCATTCGTGACGAGTTACATTTGCCCGCTTTGCGAATTATCCTGCGCACCGGCCAACCTGGGCGTGCGCCCGAGCGCGAGGTGATTCGCCGTTATGATATCAATGATTATCGATTGAAGACGGAACTGACCGCCCACTCACTTTATACATCGGTCGTTGCGGCACTTCGCGGCTATGCGGAAATCACCGCACGCATTCGTGCTGAACAGGAAGCGATTTTGGCCGTGCGGAGCAAGTCACAATTTCTTGCCGGCATGTCTCATGAACTGCGAACACCACTGAATGCAATAATCGGTTTTTCAGATATTCTTTCTCATTTGGACCCGCGCACGACAGACCTTGAACGATACCGAGACTATGTCACCACTATTTCTGACAATGGCAGCCAATTACTGGGGATCGTAAACGCTCTGCTCGACATGGCAAGCCTTGATGCCGGCCACTACGAACTTCGAGAACAGGTCATTATAACCAATGAGTTACTCGCCAGCCGCGTCGCAGCCGCCGCCGAGCGCGCAGCCGCAGCCGGGGTCACGCTCACTCTTCAGCCATCCGAACAGGTGACGATGCTGCTGGCCGACAACACCGCCCTTAGCCAAATCCTGGATAATCTGCTTTCCAATGCAATAAAATTCTCGCCGAGCGGAGGCAATGTCAAGCTGTCGGCCACACTCGACGCCGGCCACCGGCCGACCCTGACCGTTGCCGACCACGGGATCGGAATTCCCGCGGAACGGCACCACGACCTGTTTCGTCCCTTCACCCAGGTCGATGCCGGGCATGATCGCCGATTCGAAGGCACCGGACTCGGCCTTGCTATCGTCAAGGGCTTGGTCACTCTCCATGGCGGCACGATCGAGGTTGCCAGCGTCGAGGGCGAGGGCACCACCATGACCATCCGCTTGCCGGCCGCACGCCTGATCGCCGGTTAGCACCGCGCACTTACCAGGGCCGCCTGGCCTTGAGCGCGGCGATCAGGGTGCCGTCATCCAGATAGTCGAGCTCTCCGCCGAGCGGAACCCCTTGAGCCAGCCGCGAAACCTTAACCCCGGTTCCGGCCAGCCGCTCGGTAACGACGTGGGCTGTGGTCTGCCCGTCAACAGTGGCGTTCAGCGCCAAAATGACCTCTTCCACTCCGGCCCGGCATGCGCGCTCAACCAGCGCCGCAATGGACAAATCTTCGGGACCGACGCCATCAAGCGCGGACAAGGTTCCGCCCAGCACATGATAAAGTCCGCGAAAAGCCCGGCTGCGCTCCAGCGCCCACAGGTCGGCGACCTCTTCGACAACACAAATCACACTATGATCGCGGCCGGAATGGCTGCACAAGGCGCAAGGGTCGACCGTATCGAGGTTACCGCAAATCGAGCAGCTGCGTACGTTACGCTCAACCCGGATCAAAGCCTCGCTCAGCGGCACCAACAGCGCCTCGCGTCGTTTCAGCAAGTGCAATACCGCGCGCCGGGCCGAACGCGGTCCGAGCCCCGGCAGACGGCCAAGCAACTGCACCAGAGCGTCGATATCGCCGCCCTTCGCCGCCCCGCCCCTCACCGCCGCACACTCCGATCGAAAGAGTTAATTCTGAAGCATGCGGCGGAGTAATTCGATGTCTTCGGCAAAGCTGGCATCACTCGCCTGCAATTCTTCAACTTTCTTAACCGCATGAATGACCGTGGTATGGTCGCGCCCACCGAATTTGCGCCCGATTTCCGGAAGCGAGCGCGAAGTCAATTGCTTGCACAGATACATCGCGACCTGACGAGGGCGCGCCACCGCGCGCGCCCGGCGAATCGAAACCATGTCCGCCAGCTTAATTGTATAATGCTCGGCGACCTTGCGCTGAATCTCGTCTACCGTCACCCGGCGATCATTTGCGCGCAATAAATCGTAAAGCACTTCCTGCGTCGATTCGAGCGTGATGGCGCGGCCGACCAGATCGGCATGGGCGACGATGCGATTGAGCGCCCCCTCAAGTTCGCGAACATTGGATGTAATCTTGTGCGCGAGGAATTCCAGCACCTTGGTCGGGATCGATGCGCCCATCGCCTCGGCCTTGGTGGCCAGAATGCCCAACCGCAATTCATAGGTGGTCGGGTGAATATCGGCCACCAGCCCCCAACCCAGACGTGACCGCAACCGCTCTTCCAACCCCTCCAGGTCCGAGGGAGACTTATCGGCAGAGACGATCACCTGTCGATTCTGGTCAACCAGCGCATTAAACGTATGAAAGAATTCTTCCTGCGTGCTGTCTTTACCTGAAATGAACTGAACGTCATCAATCATCAACACATCAACCGAGCGAAATAACTGCTTAAACGCCATGGTGTCTTTAAAGCGCAAGGCCCGAATAAACTGATACATGAATTTTTCAGCGGAAAGATAGATGACCTTTCGTTCCGGCTGGCGCTGCCGAATGAGCCAAGCAATGGCATGCATCAGGTGGGTTTTGCCGAGCCCGACCCCGCCATAGAGAAAAAGCGGGTTGAAGCTGACCACGCCGGCCTCTGCGACTCGCCGTGCCGCCGCATGAGCCAGTTCGTTGGGCTTCCCGACCACAAAATTTTCAAAGGTAAAGCGCGGATCAAGCGGGGCCGAAACCTCCTCGATCGCTTCATCGGCCGCGCGCCCAGGGTCGAAGTCCCGGACGGTTTCTCTGACCATCTCCCTGGCCGCGGCCGGCACCGTTTGCGTCGGGGCCTCGTTGCCCGCCCCGTCTCCGGCGTCCGGCTCCGGCCTGACCGGGGCGGGTCCGAGCCGACTCGCCTGAATGACGATATCGATCGACTGCACCTCGGTATTTTCATTCGCCCAAAGCGTCCGAATCCGATCGGCATAATGGGTCATGACCCAGTCGCGCATGAAGCGCGTCGGCACGACCACCGATAACTCGTTCCCTTGAAGCCGGCCAAGGGTCATCGGCTTCAACCAACTGCGAAAGGCGGTATCACCGACCTCGTCACGCAGCCGCGCCCGTACGCGCTCCCATTGCCGGTCGAGTCCCGCCGCCGTACCCTCCGTCTCTACCGACTCGGCACGCGCCCCTCTCCGAACCGCTCCGGAACCACGCGAGGCGGTTCCGCGCCCCGATAAGGGCGTCGACGCAGCCGGCGAAGCGGAGTCATCCGATTCGCTCGATTCCGATTCGCCCGATTGTGACGCCCGCTTTTTCAATCCAGCCCACACCCGAAAAAGTCAGCGCCGCAACCCCGAGCCAGAATGCCCTGATGTCTGCGCCGATCATGATGCGAAAAAAGCTCTATCATCTAAACGAACCCTTCCATCCGCACAGCAGACGACGTTGGAAAGGTCCAAGCCGACTACATGACTATCGTGCCGGATATTTGTCCACTTAAATATAAGGCCGTAATTTTCTTGAATTTTAGACAAAAGGAAAGACCCGACAAAAAAAACGCCGGTTTCCAAGATTTATTATTTTAGCCCAGGGAGCAGTTCAATGCAACAACAGAGAATGCATCTTTTCGAAAAGGCTATTTCTTCATATTGAAAATTTTCAGGTGACTGGGAATTTCCAGGTCGGCAACACTTCCAAGCAGGCAGCAAAAAACACCCGGCCGCCGATATCGAACGGCCGGATGCGCTTGCCTTCTAAAAACCGTGCCGTCAGAGCGCGTTGATTCGCAACGACAGACGCGACAATTTGCGCGATACGGTGTTGGCGTGAAGCACGCCCTTGCTGGTGCCCCGCATCAATTCGGGCTGAGCAAGCTTGAAGGCCGCAGCAGCGGCAGCCTTATCGCCGGCCTCGATAGCCAGTTCGACCTTCTTGGTAAAGGTCCGGATCCGGCTCTCGCGTGCGCGATTCACCTCGGTACGCCGCTCGGTCTGGCGGAAGCGCTTTTCGGCTGATTTATGATTTGCCACGGGTCGTCCTTGCTCGCAAATTCCTGCCTTGGAGTGGGCCGAGCTTATACCCTTGCCCTCCCCCCTTCGTCAAGGGCCTCCGCCACTCGGCGTCGGCGCAATCTTACAGCGCTACCCTTCAACCCAAGCGATTCTCAGCATGTTGGTGCTACCCGGTGTCCCGAACGGCACGCCTGCGGTGATGACCAGCCGCTGACCGGGTTCCGCGAAACCATCGAGATAGGCGGCCCGACACGCCTTTTGCACCATTTCGGACACGCTGGTGATCTCCGTGGTGTGTACCGTGTGGGTCGCATAGGCCAGCACCAGCCGGCGCGCGGTTTCCAGCTTCGAGGTCAGGCACAGGATGGGCACTTCCGGCCGCTCACGGGCGGCACGCAGGGTCGTCGAGCCCGAGGTGGTATAGGTGACGATGGCCGCGGCCCCGATCGTATGGGCGACCTGATGAGCCGCAGCGGTAATGGCATCGGCCGCGGTGTGCCGGGGGTCGGGATGGCGAGCATCCATGATCGAGCGGTACAGCGGGTCTTTCTCCACCCGACGGGCGATACGATCCATCATCGAAACGGCTTCGACCGGATAGGCACCGGCCGCGGTTTCGGCCGACAGCATCACGGCGTCGGCGCCGTCATAGACTGCGGTCGCCACATCGGACGCCTCGGCCCGGGTCGGAGTCGGCGCGCTGATCATCGATTCGAGCATCTGAGTCGCAACGATCACCGGCTTGCCGGACCGCCGTGCCGCCCGCACGATATTCTTCTGGAGACTCGGGACATCCTCGGCCGGCATCTCGACGCCGAGATCACCGCGCGCCACCATCAGCCCGTCGGACAGATCGATGATTTCCTCCAGATACTGGAGCGCCGAGGGCTTCTCGATCTTGGACAGCAGGGCCGCCCGGCCCGCGATCAGGCGACGCGCTTCGGCGACGTCTTCCGGCCGCTGAACGAACGACAGCGCCACCCAATCGACGCCGTGATCAAGCGCAAAGGCCAAATCGGCCTGATCCTTGGGCGTCAGCGGCGACAGCGGCAGCACTACGTTTGGAACATTGACGCCCTTGCGGTTGGACAGCTTGTCCCCGACCACGACCGTGGTCTGCGCCCACTCGGCCCCGCAGGCGGTAACCCGCAACCGCACCTTGCCGTCATCCAGCAGCAATTCTGTGCCCGGCTCCAACGCCGCGAAGATTTCAGGATGCGGCAGACCGACCCGGCCCAGATCGCCGGGCGCGGTCGACAAATCGAGTCGCAACGACTGGCCCGGCTTCAGCACGATCGGCCCGTCGGCAAAAGTGCCGATCCGCAGCTTCGGTCCCTGAAGATCGGCCATGATCGCGATCGGCCGGCTGGTCTCTTCCTCCAGCGCCCGAATCGACTCGATGCTGGCGGCGTGATCCGCATGGGTGCCATGGCTGAAATTGAGCCGAAACACATCGACCCCGGCCTCGAAAATCGCCTTGATCATTTCGGGTGACGAGCTGGCCGGACCCAGAGTCGCCACCACCTTCGTCAGCCGGTAACGGCGGAACGCACTATAAAAAGGCTTCATCTCGCATCCTGCCTCTTAATACCGGCATGACACGACGCCGGCACGAATTGTTAGGTTTGCGCCCGCCCCCCCCCGTTCGTCAATGGCCGCGCGCACAATTGTTCCCCGCCGCTGCTGCGCTCTTGCCGTCAGCGCTGCCGCAGCGCCTCGAAACGGCGCCGATCGGTGACATGGAGTCGGGGCGGGTGCGCACTATCCCACCCGCGTAATTCCCGATGCAAGCGGCTGTGACGGTCGGTATCGAGACGAATCGACAACCCGCAATTTTCCACGGCCAGGACCATGTGAGCCATGTTGAGAACGAACTTGGTGTAACAGCCTTCATCGAACAGGATGAACGGCCGCGGCATGGAGGCCATCCCGGCAGCATGAGGCATGACCCGTTGCAATGACGAAATGATCCGGTCGCAGGCTCCCTCGACCCCGGTATCGATCCTGTCTTTTTTGAGAGTCAAGGCCTGCTTATGCCGGCCCAGAATCAGTTTATTGATACCGCGGGAAAATTTATGGCAAGCGTCGATATCGATGGATGGATCGACCGAACGAAAATAGCGTTCGATCGAGCTGCGTAGCGTGGTCAGTTCGCGGATTTTGTCTTCACGAACATGGTCCGCAAGATCGTCGAACGCAATCATCGCCTCGATCGCCGCCGCCGCCGCCGCCGAAACTTGAGCCTGCCAATCCTCGCGCGATTGGCCGTCGCTGAGCGTCAGTACGGTTCCCAGTTCCGATAACCCGGTTAAAACCCGATCACGGGTCAGCGAGATGGTCTCATTAAGCGCTTGCCGCTGCGCCTCGTCCCGGCAGGTCAAGGCTGCGGGACCGGCCAACAGCGAATCGGTGACCTCCAACGATTTTTCGACTTCTCCCAGCCCGGTGAGCAACTCGCCGATATCCGGAATTTCGATCATGTCCGTCGAGCCGGCCGGCGCCTCGGCGCCTTCCTCCTTCTTATGCCCGATCCGGCAGGGCTGAAACTCAACCCTGACCGGCCCGTCCTGTTCCCGACCTTCCGCAAACAGCACGGCATCCTTCAGGAAAACGGTGCGGACCTGCAACACGGCCGCCCGACCCGCGGCACTGCGCAGGTTCGGAATGACGCTCTCGCTCGTGGCCGGGTCCGGCAATTTGCCGTCGGGCAAAATAAACCAGAACTGGTTGCGATCCAGGATCGCCAGTTTAAGCCCCGGCTCCGCCTGAGTACAAAGCTCGGATTGCGCCGTAGCGGCACCGGTCACGGTAACGAATTCAAACATTCGACAGAAACGAATCCGATCAAAACAGGTTACCGTCAGACGCGACGCTCGGCCACCACCTGCTGGTACAGACCGCCGAAGCAAGTCACCTTACGCCAACTGAACTCTTCCGCCCGTTGCCCGGCATAGTCGGCGACTTCCCGCGACCACAAGCCTTTCGCATAGGGCTCCAGCCAATCGAAGACTTTCGTCATGATCGGCCGCAACGGATGCCAACGCACCGGTTCGTGATAATCGACAAACACCGCCCGACCGCCCGGCCGCACGCGCGCCAGCGCCGCCATGACGATGCGCTCTTTATAATCCTCGGGAACCTCATGCAACAAAAAGAAGCTGATCACCACATCATAGCTTGCATTACCGGGCGGGTCGGCGGCATCACCGGATAATACGCGGCAATTGGAATAGCCCCCCAGCAAGGCCCGGCACCGCTCAACCTGAACCGGCGCCACATCGACCACGTCAAGACTGCCCCTGGGCCCCAGCGCCTCCAGCAACCGCAATGAAAACGGCCCGTAAACGGAGGCCAATTGAAGCGCACTGCCGCCCTGCGGCACTTCGGCCAGGACACCCCGCAACAAACGATGAAAATTGCCCCACAAAATCATCGAAACAATCGGCTGATGATCAAAGATCGCCACAGCTAACGGAGTGAGGTAGGCCCAGGTATAGATGTCGCGCAAATAAGCTGGGACACCGGAGTCGTCGGCGGAAGGCGAGTCGATAGCGATACCTTGATCGATGGTCATAAGGTTCAACTTTCCTTTCGTCCGTCGGCCGCACCCTCTACCTCCGGCGCCGCTTGCCCGGATGCGGCTACCATTTCATCGCGATAGCGACGTTCGGCCTCCGCCACAAAAGCATCGATTAAACTATGGCTGCTTTCCCGGCTCAATTGCTCAACCAGACGCTGCAAGGACTTGGCAGCCATGCCGAACTCGACTTCCAACTCGACGGAGCACCCGCCCTCTTGCGGGAGAAAACTCCATCGCATATCGAAGCGCTTCAGGAAATCGCCCCGCCCGGTGACTTCAATAAGATCGGGCCGCCGAAAACTTGTTTGCGAGTGGACACGCTGGCGAAACGGCTTCATCCGCACGACTTGCTCGGTCCGATAGCGGTCGTCTTGACGATCGCTGACCCGGACCGCTTCCCAGCCGGGAACGAAGCTCGGATATCGTTCAACGTCGATCACCAGATCAAACAGGTGCTCCGGCGTAAATCCGGGGACAAAGCGGGTAAGGCTATAGCTCATTGAACGTTCGCCTCGCCTGAACCCCGGAATGAAGTGTTTCCCTGCTTCACTGTTCGGAACCTATCCTGCCCTTGCGTGGATAAAAATAAGATAAACTACGTGGATGCCTTGTCGCAGACCTAAAGATGCAATTGGAACACTGCCGATCACTCGAACCGACGACTACCCGCACTGATCAGCACCTCACGCTTGCCGACATGATTGGCCGAGCTGATAATCCGTTCGGCTTCCATGCGTTCGACCAGCTTTGCCGACCGATTATAGCCGATCGACAAATAACGCTGAATAAAACTGACCGAGACTTTCTGTTCCCGGACCACCAGAGCCACCGCCTGATCGTAAAGATCGTCACCCGAATTGCCGAGCACGGGGCCGCTGCCGCCGCCCTCATCGTCGCCGCCGGAACCGCCGCCGCCCTCGACATCATCCTCGTCGTCTTCGGTGATCGAGTGGATATAGGAGGGCTGCCCCTGGGTCCGCACGAAGCGCACCACGTCTTCGACCTCGCCATCCGACACGAACGGGCCATGGACGCGGGTAATCCGCCCGCCCCCGGCCATATAGAGCATGTCGCCCTGTCCCAGCAGCTGTTCGGCCCCGGCCTCGCCCAGAATGGTCCGGCTGTCGATCTTCGAGGTCACCATGAACGAGATTCGGGTCGGGAAATTGGCCTTGATCGTGCCGGTAATCACATCGACCGACGGCCGTTGCGTCGCCATGATCAAGTGAATGCCGGCGGCGCGCGCCATCTGGGCCAAGCGCTGAATCGCCGCCTCGATCTCCTTACCGGCGACCAGCATCAAATCGGCCATCTCATCGACGACGATCACGATGTAGGGCAGCACGGAGGGCTCGATCGCCTGGTCCTCGAACAAAGGCTGGCGCGTCGACTTATCAAAGCCGGTCTGAACCCGGCGGGTTACTTTTTCACCGGTGACCAGCAGTTCCCTGACCCGGTGATTATAGCCTTCGATGTTGCGCACGCCGAGTCGCGCCATCGCTTCATAGCGCTGTTCCATTTCGCGAACCGCCCAGCGCAACGCCACCACCGCCTTTTTCGGGTCGGTCACCACCGGGGTCAGCAAGTGCGGAATGCCGTCATAAACCGACAGCTCAAGCATCTTGGGGTCAACCATGATAAAGCGGCACTGATCGGCGGTCAGCCGATAGAGCAGCGACAGAATCATGGTGTTGATCCCGACCGACTTGCCCGAGCCGGTCGTGCCGGCAATCAGCAAATGCGGCATCCGGGCCAGATCGGCAATCACCGGTTCGCCGCCGATATCCTTGCCGAGCACCACCGCCAGCCGCGCCGAGGTATTACAAAAGGCATCGGCAACCAGCATTTCGCGCAAATAAACGGTTTCGCGCGTCGGATTGGGCAGCTCGATTCCGATCACACTGCGGCCGGGCACGATCGCGATCCGGCAGGCGGTCGCACTCATCGAGCGTGCGATATCGTCGGTCAGGTTGATCACGGTCGAGGATTTGGTGCCGGGCGCCGGTTCCAACTCATAAAGCGTCACCACCGGGCCGGGGCGCACCTCCATGATCTCGCCGCGAATGCGGAAATTCTTCAGAACGGTTTCCAGGCTTTTGGCATTGCGGGCCAGTGTCGCCTCGTCCAGTTCCTTGGTGACCCGGACCGGCGGTAATTGAAGCCGTTCAACCGGCGGCAGACGCGCCCCGCTCCCGGCGGCGGGCGCAACCGCAGCCGGCTCGGCCATCGGCGGCGACGGCACGACCACCACGACCGGCAAAGACGGCGGCGGCGCGGCGATCTCCTCTCCGCCCTCCCCGTCTTCCTCTTCTTCGTCCTCGCCTTCCTCTTCGGAGCCGGCGGCTTCTGCGGCTTCCTCCTCATCGTCGGCCAGTGCGGCCAGCGCGGCGGCGCGGCGCTCTTCGGCATATTCGAGCCCGGCCAAAAAGGCGAAGGCCGAAATCACCGCCATGGTGCCGTTGTCCTGGCCGGTGCCATAGACGATATCGGAGTCCGGCGAACCCGGATGAATTTCGAGATCCCACTCGACCATGCCGTCCGGCCAGACATGCTGAACCAGATTGAACGGCTGGTCGTTGAGCGCGCACCACATGTTGAACTCGTCAACCGTTGTGATCCGGGATTTTTCGGTATAAGCGGGGCGGTAAGGGATGCTTGGCTTCATGGTGTTCCTGCGGCGAGTCCCGGTATGCGACCGGGACGGCTCAAAGCTCGTAAGCCGCGACTAGCAGCTTGTCGATAAGCTTACCGTCCGACGACAACGGCAGCACGACCCGCTCCCAGGTCTGGCGCACACCATTGAACGACGCGGTATAGATACGGTGAATCGGCGCGCGCTGCGTACAGACCTGTTTATATTCGTCGCGCAGGATATCGCGCACCGCTTCGGGCAGATCGGCCAGGGTTTGACCGAGCCGGCTTTCGCCGAACGCCCGGGCTAACGAGCGGCCGTAATAGGAATAGAAAAACGCCCCGTCCTTCTGAACATGCATGATCAGCAGGTTGGGCAGCCAGCGCCGCAGCTCCGCCGGCTCCATGTCCGAAGCCAGAGGCAAGCCGCCGTCGGGACATTGCTTCAGCCAGAACGCGCAAAGGCTGCTCAGTTCCGGGTGTCTCAGCCCTGTAGGAAGTTCGGCCATGTCATTTCCGGGCAGTATCGGGGCAGGAATAAGCACGCGCTTCCGGACACGCCGGCCCCGGAAGCGCCGCCACCATACCTCCGGTCAAAGCGACGGCGCAATCGCAATCTGTGTGAAGTAACGGGCAATCCGCGAAAGCCCGGTCACAAAAGGCGGCCCGCGGCCGGAAAACGGCGGCTCGCGCAATTCCCCGTCATGCCGAGTCCAAAACATGCCGAGTCCAAAACATGCCGCCCCGACCCGGCCATGTGTCCTTAGCAGATCGGGTAATACCAACATTGCACAAAGGCAAGGTCAGGAGTAGAAGCGAGCGCCATGGGAGGATTATGGCCATGCGGTGCGCGCTAGCGACCGGAAGCGCCTGTGATGCCCCCGATCGAAGCGAGACCGTCAAAGTATCGACTAAACCTGACCCGAAGGTGATCCATGTTTCCCCGGCGGCAATCAATGGTGATTGAAGACCAGATAAAGCAACTAATATCGGAAGAGCTTGGAATAATAAAAAATGAAATTTCTTTAACGTCCGACCTGATAGACTCTCTTGGCGCAGAGCCTGAAGATATGATCTCTATCATGCAGGCAACAGAACTTAAGTTTCACATTAAAGTATCTACCGAGAACTGGAGCAAGATAAGGACCATTCGCGACATAGCCCATTTGGTTGATGTATATTTGGAAATAAAGCAAATTGAATTATAAAGCTTAGCCGCACCGGGCTGGCCCTTGATCAATTCGGTGCGGTCATGTTCCCGAAGCTTCCCAGGATTGTCTTTTCCGATACAGGGTCGAGGGACTAACTT
>JBAWVF010000128.1:0-11413 GCA_037147415.1 Rhodospirillaceae bacterium
GCACTTCGCCGGGAGCCAGACCGGCAATCCCGCCGCTATGATAATGAGGCGCCCCAGCGAACATCCACGACGGCATCTCGCGATAGGTCGAGGCCTCACCAGCCACGCCGCCCTCGTGAAACAGCCCCGAGAACCAGTCCCCCGAAAAAAGGCTGCCGAACAGCCCACCACCACCGCTGTCCCCGCCACCACCGTTCTGGCCGTTGCCGAAGAGGGCGGTGCCGATCGGGGCGACGATCTCTCTTTCCCAGAAGATGCGCGCGAGGTCTTCGACGATGCGCTGGGTCAGATTGTCGAAGTTCAGCTCCCCGGTGGTGATGAACTTGACAAAGACATCCTCCATCCCAGACATGGCGTCGTTGAACACCCGCGAGACCTGAGCGGCGCTGTTGGTGGCGTTGCTGACATACTTGGCCCAGGAGCTTTGCAATCCGTCCTGCCAATCCCGGCTGGCGGCGGTCATCTGCTGATAAGCGGCGGCAGCGGCTTTGCCGTAGGTGGTGTGGTCGATGGCACCGACTTCGAGCAGGTGATTGAGCTTCTCCAACTGCTCGGCGTACTTCTCCGCCGCGTCCTTGGTGGCGTCGATGACGGACTTGGCGTCCTTGCCATCCTGAATCTGGTGGGCGAGCAGTTCGGCCATCGCCCGGTCGGCCTCAGAAGCGTTCTCGCCGAGTTGGCGCACCGCCTCGGCGGCGGCGCGGTCACCGGCACTCATGTTGAGTTCGGCGAGTTTCTGGCGGAGGTGATCGAGCACCTCCTCGGCCTGACTTGCCGCCTCGGCGGCTTCCTTCTCGTCGAACAATGCGCCGGCCAGTTCGCGCACCTTGTCCTTCTGGGCGTCGGTGGCATCGGCGGAGAGACGGCGCAGCGCGGCATCCACCGCCTGCTCGCGGTCGGAGAGTTCAATCACCTCGAGTTCGTGGCTGAGGCTCTCGATCAGCTTTTCGTTGGGATCGAGGGCGTCGCGGGTCGCCTGGGAGGAACGGCTTTTGGCCTCGGCCGCAGCCTCTTCGGCGATTTGCCACTGCTGAACTTTGAGGATCGCGGCGTCATAGTCGGCGGTGTCGCGGCCCAGCCCGGCGGCCTCGGCCTTCAGCCCTTCGAGCAGCTTGATCTTGGCTTCGGCCTCGGCGCGGATTTTGTCGACACGGGTCTCGGCCAGCCCCTGAAGCCGGTCGTCGAGGTCCTGGTCGATCTCCTCCAGCTTGTCGGCAACGACCCTGGCCTGCTGCTCGCGCACCGCGCTCTGGCGGTCCTCGGCGGCGATCTCGTCGGCGAGGTCCTGCTGGCGCTGCCTCGCCTGGAGGTCGGAAAGGGTGCGATTGAGGTCTTCGAGCCGGGCTTTCGCTTCGGCCGCCGCGCGATCCGTCGTCCCGAGCAGGCCGCCGAGGAAGCCCTGAAAGCCATAATCGCCGCTGGCAATCTGAGCGGTCAGCGCGTCCCGCTCGGTTTGCAGCTTGGTAATCTGATCGTCCACCGAATGCCCGAGCATCCGGGTGGCGCCATCGACCAGCCACGCGAGCGTTCCGAGAATGCTGGATGCCGCTTGTCCAATCAGGTTATCGGAGCTGGTGAATTCCGCGACGAAGGCCTGCCACGCATCAGTCAGCACCTTGACCTTGCCGGTCAAGCCGCTCCGGGCGCTGGCATCAGCGCCGCCCACGGCACCCCCGACCGCTTCGAGGATCGCCTGCTGTGCCTCGAACTGGCGGCCGGAGTCCACCAGCCCCTGGATCAGATCGCGCTGCGCGTCGGTGAACCGGACGCCGGCCTGCTCCAGGGACTCCAGCGCCTGTTCGGGTTCGTTGAGCGCCGACCCGAGCAGCTTGACGTTGGCCGAAAGGGTGCCGCCGAACGCCGCCGACAGATCCGCCGCCAGTCTGAGCGTGCGCTCGAAACTGTCGCCCAAGACCGAACCGAACTGCATCAGCTCGGTCTCGGCCTTCAGCACCTCGTCGCGGCTGGCCATGGTGCTGGTCGCCAGACTGTCGGCCAGGGCCTGGACGTCGTGGGCGGTCATGGTGGCCGTGGCGCCGGTGCGGGTCAGCGCCTGATTAAGGTCGGTCAGCTCCTGTTCGGCCTTCTTGGCATCGTCGAAGGCCAGCCACAGCGCCCCGATCGCCGCCGCCGCGCCAAGGCCGATCGGCCCCAGGCCGCGCAGGGCCTGTCCGATCGTGCCGGCCCGCGCCGCCATGCCGATGGCGACATCCTCGCCGAGCCGGGCCACCTCGTTGAGGGCATCAGTTCCGGCCTTGGCGCCTTCGGCGACCGCGTGGCCCATGGCGGCGCCACCGCTGCCGGCGGCTTCAATTTGATGACCGGCTGCGGTCGCGGCGGTACCGGCCGCCGTCAGCTCATGCTCGGCCTCTTTGACTCCGCCCGAGACCAGCGAACCCAGCTCGGCCAGCGCCGCGCCCGCCGCGTCACCGATGCCGTCCAGAGCCGCTCCGAAGGCGGTCGCCGCCGTCTCGGCCGTCGTGGTGCCGGCGGCCAGTTCGTCGAACGCCGCCGCACCCTGGTGGCGCAGGGTGCCAAACGCGCGGGTGCCGGCTTCCTGAAGCTTGTCCAGCCCGTCGCTGACGAAGCGGGTCACCACCTCCTGCCAAGTCTCGTTGACCGAGCCGTAGTCGGCGGCTTCCAACGCGGCGTTGAGGCGGGCACCGGCAACCGGGATGATCTGGGCGTTGTTGGCCTGGGTGTCGTCGGCCAGCCCGACCGCCGGAGCGAGGTATTCCTTGAAGCTGTCGTCGAGGGTAGTACGGAGTTCGGCGGCCTGCTCGCGGGCGGTCTGGTTGCGCTTGGCCAGCTCCTCGGCCATCACCGCGTTCTGCTCGCTGAGCGCCGAAGTCATCACCTCCAGCGCGGTCCGGCCGCCAGCTTCCTCGATGACCTGATTATCCTGCCAGAACTGCCGCTCCAACTCGACCCGCGCCGCGAAGCCGTCCTCGGCGATGCGATTGGCCTGATCCAATATTCCCTGCGAGGCGTCGGCGTTCTCCTGGTCGGCGTCGCGCAGGGTCTGTGCGATCTCCGTCCGCGCCGTCGCCAGCGCCGAAAGCTGCTGCTGGTTGGCGGCAAGATCACGGGCGAAGCCTTCGTCACCAGCGGTCAGCCCCGCCAGCGCCGCGCCGACCTCGCCGGTGGCCTGGGCGAAGCGGTCGAGCCCCTCGGTATTGCCGGCCGTGCTCAGCAGCTCCGCCAATGCCTGCCCGGCGCCATCGGCGACTGGAGCGAGCCCGGCAACCGCCGTCTCGGCCTCAGCAGCCGGTTGCACCAGCATCGCCAGCGCCGCACTACCGGTGCCGCCCAGCCGTTCTAGACCGTCCGCCGTCTCGCCGGTCGCGGCGGTAATGCCCGCGAAGCCGCGATTGTCGTTGGCGATCTCGAACAGGCTGGTCAGAGCCGCAGAGGCTGTGCTCCCTGCGTCGGCGAAGCTGGCAATGCCGGCCTCGCTGTCGTTTGCCGCCGCCGCGACCGACCGCACCGCCTCGGCGGCGGCTCCCAGCGGCGCCAAGGCATCCGCCGCCTGTCCGGCTCCGCCCGCCAGCGAGCCGAGCGAGGCCGCCCCGGCATCGCCGATCTGCGTCAGCTCGTCATTGGCGGCCTGGACCCGACCCTCGAACTGGTCGAGCGCCTGGCCGGCGGTGGCCAATGCCTCCACCAGCGGCGAGACATCAGCCTCGATCCGCGCACCCAGTTTGACGGTCATGATTCAGCCTCGTCGGGAGAACTGGCATCGTCTGGTGCCACCTGCGCCGTTACCGCCGTCAGTCCGGCTTCAATCGCCGGCAGCAGCAGGGCGACGGCACGGCCATCGAAACCAAGCGCATCGGCCAGCATCAGCGCCGTTCGGGCATCGAGAACCGGCAGCACAGTGCGTCCGATCACCTGGAACGACAGGCTGCGCTGGCCGACCTGCCACGCCTGCCAGCCTTCAATGGTTTCGGGCTGACTGGTCACGTATGGGCAGCGTCCGCCGCAGTCGCGCCCGCTGCTTCGGCACCCGTCGCAATATCCGGCGCCGCCCGAGTGGTGCCACTCGGTACGACGCCGCAACCTTCCCCCTCGGCGGCCAGACGGTCCAGAGGGGCATAGATCAGGCGCAGGAACGCGGTGGCGATCTTTGGGATCGCCATCAGCAGCGCCACGCTCTCGGCGGTGACCGGAGCCGGGCTGCCGTCGGCGAGCAGCACCCCCGACCACTCGAGAATGGTGAGTTGGCCGACGGCTCGGGCCAGGGCGTCCTTGGTCTGGCCGAGGCGCCAGGGTTCCTTGGCGGCGGCCGGCGGGGCGGTCTGGCCGCGTTCGCGCAGATCGGTCACGGAGGCCGCCCGCGCCGCGGCATCGGTGGCGGTGTCGAGCGGGCGGACCAGCAGCCGCACGCCATGCGGCAGGTCGAGCCAATGGGGTTCACGCGGCAAATCGAGCCGGATCATCGGTGGTCTCCTAAAACTGTGTGAGGGGGATCGATTGAGCAGTATGATGGCCGCACCCGCCGAAGACGGGTTGGTGGGTGCGACGATCGGAAAGCAGAGTTTTGATGTTCGCGATTTCGCAGGATGATGTTGTCGCTGTTCGCCGGGCTTTTATGGCCGGTGGTCGTGACCGCGCCCTGGCCGAACTGAGGCGGCGTTATCTGGCTCTGAACGACAAGACGGCCCCGACTGTGCTCGATCGCATCCTGGCCATGCCGGTAAGCATGCCGCCCGCGTTCACTCGGAGCGAACCGCACCGGGACCGTCCCGGCATCAGCCGGAAGAAGGAACGCCCACCAGTTTGATCGGCTCGGAATGGTAGGCAGGATGCGCACGCTCGGCGGCACGGGCAGCGAGGTAATCGGCGACCGCCACTTCCAGGCAGGCGAGCGCCTGGGAGCACTCCTGGTCGGTCACCCACAGCACGGCGGCGGCAACCACCCGGTGCTCCAGGTCAGTCGGTGCAGGCGCAGTCAAGGCTTCCCTCCTGATGCAGAAACTCGATCAGATCGCCCTGGCGCTCGGCGTCGCGCATCATTTCCTGGTACCCGGGGCGGTCGTTTCTGAAACGCGCGCCACTCGGTTTGGCCGGACGGGCTTCGGCCTCGCGGGCGATCCACCAGCCGGCCAGTTCAGGCCGATCACGAACGATGCCACGGATAGTGGCCTCAGCTTTGAGGAAGCAGAGATCGCAGTTGCCGAGCGGGGTGACTCCGTCCCGGTTGGGCAGCTTGAGGTCGAAGGGCTGCTCTCTCCACCACGCCGCGACATCGCGGCGGGTAACGCCGGCCTCGGCCAGAGGGCAAGCATTGGTCCAACGTTCGCGGGCCATACGGGTGGGGTCGGTCAGCTTGACCACCCGCCGCATCTCGTCGGCCCGCAGCCCCACCACGTTCAGCCAATGCGGATAGCCGCAGGCATGGTGCATGAAGCTCTTGATTCGCCTTATTTTCAACTCTGCCGTGCAGAAGCGCGCGACCGGGTTGGGCAGAAAGCCGCGAGCGGCGATCACCGCCCGGAACGGCTCGCCATCCCGGCTGGCGCTGGCGTGGTCGACGATGCGGGTCTGGTGCGGTGATGCTTGATCGTATTCGAGCCAGACGACCGGCACCGACCAGCACCGGGAACACTCGTCGACGAACGTCAGCGTCTCCTCGAGTTCCCGGCCGGTGTTGGCGAAGCAGACATGGATGTCTGGCGGCAGACTGCCGCCGTGGGCGTCCAGAATTTGCTTCAGCATGAAAGCGCTGGTGCGTCCGCCCGAGAACGAGATCAGCGCCGGCCCGGCGATCCGGTACGGATTGACGTCAGACATAGGAATCAACGTCATTCTTCAGGGTGACGGTGACGAAGGCGCCGGTAGCCGGTTTGGCCGCCTGCCAGTTGTATTTGGCTTCGATGCCGCCGGGGCCGCTGATCGGGTTTTTCGCTTTCGGCAAGTAGACCGCCGGCAGATCGAACATCAGCGACTTGTCGGCGTCGATGATCCAACCGAGGGAAAGAGCCACCGGCGTGCCGGCACTGGCGGCGTCGAGCAGCACGGTGTCGGCGAAACGAACGCTGATCTGACCGGTGCAGGCGGCGACACCGAGATCGCAGCCGTCGATCTTGCCGTCGTCACGGATGGTGCGGACGGCCGAGAGCTTGTTGGCATAGGTCAGTTCGCCGCCGGTGACATTGCCGAGCGCGGCGCCGTCCTTTTTGACCACGCCCATCGACTGCTGGAACCGCCTCAGCACCCGGCTGGTCGGGGTGCCGCCCGTGCTGGTTGGGCCGTTGATCTCGCCTTGGGCAATCAGCGCCACCGTGGCGTTGGCCTTGCCCGAGGTCGCCCACGGGAACTTGATGGAATCGACCATGCAGCCGGTGTTGAGAAAATACCGCGGCAGATCCGGCATGCCGATCTCCAGCGCCAACGACGGCAGGCTGGTGGCACCGCTGGAGAAGACATGGGTAAAGGTCGGTGTGGTGCCGGTGGTGGTGGGCGGTCCGAACAGCCCCTTCAGCCACAGGCCGATGTCACGCATGTCGACCGGGATCACGATGTTGCCCTGGTCGGTGACGACGCCGCGCGAGGGTTCGGGCGGATCGCGGCCGAGGCCGAGCACGTCGTTGGCTTCCAGGGGCTGCTCGGCGCCAAGGTCGCAGCTGATGAAGGGCAGCCGGGCATAGTTGCTGCCGGGGGCCGTGCCGTAGGTAACCTCGAACTTGCCCAACACCTGGGCATTCGCACCAATTGCGCGAGCCATCGCGGAGTTTCCTTTCTGTAGGTATTAATGATTAGCCGAGCGGGTCGGCCGTGCTGTAGCTGAGGGTGACGGTCACGGTGCCGACGCGGATGGTGGCGCCACCGGCCACCGGTAGGTCCCCGACAACGGGGGCGCTCCATGCCAGCCATTCACAGGTGTCACCGAGGGTGCGGTCCGGTGCGAGCGCGGTGCCGATCGCCCGCAACAGGCCGTCAAGGGCGATGGCGCGGGCCGCCGGCTGGCCTGCCTGGACGAAGACTTCCAGCCGAACGGCGTGATCGTAGTGATAGATCAGCGGCGACAGAGTGATGTCGGGTGTGCCCGGATCGTCGTCCTGAAGAACGATGAGGCCGCCCGAAGGCACCCGCTCGGGCACGCCGCTGCCGCGTTCGATGGTGGCGCCGGGCACGGTGGTGAGCGCGGCAAGCAGCGCCTGGAGCGCGGTCTCACGACGGCTGGGCATCGGTTGAAACTCCGGTAAAATGGCAGCGTCAATGCAAACCCGCAGCTCGGGAGCTGGCGTTTCCAAGCAATATCACGACGCTGCTGACACGGTTCGTCAGCGCCGTAACATAATTTCAGACACTCGGCAGATACCGAGCTGCCGACTGGCGGCGCTCAGGCCCCTTGCTCGAAGTGCCGCTCGATCATCCCAGGAAACTCCGCCTCAACGGCGGCAACCGCCCCGGCGATATCGAGGCGCTTGGCCAAGGTGACTTGCGGCACCAGCACGAACATCAGCACCGGCTGGGCGCTCCGGCCCTGGGCCAACCGGCGGGAGGTGGCCTGCCGGAAGCCGCGTCCGGAACGGGCGGCGACCAGTTGATCCATGATCAGATAGCCAACCCGACCACCGGATGGGATGACGGTGCGTAGGTCGCGGTTGAAGGCGGCTTCGACCTCGACCGGCGTCATCAGTCGGCGGGGATGGCCACCGGGCGCCTTCGATCCCCAGGAGCGCGGCGGCACGTTGGCGGTCGGGATGGCCAACCAGCGGCTGCCGTTGCGGGCGATAATGGTCGGCCCTTCATCGAAGCCCTGGATGATCAAAGGTGCGGTTGTCCAGACCGCGCCGACGGCCTTGGTGGCGGTGGGCGGATAAACCTGGCTGCGCCAGGTGCTGGCCAGTCGCGGCCCCAGGCCGCCGGCAAGCACCTGACCACGCAGAGTCTGTTCCAGAGAAGCGGTGGCATCGGCGACACCACCGGCCGCCGCCGCAATCAGGGATTCTGCTTCCTGGCGCAGGCTGGCGGCGGCGTTGCCACCGAGGCTGAGGGTGATGCGCATTATAATGACTTCCAGAACGGAGCGGCCGGTCCCGTCGCCAGGACCGGCCACAACCCAGGGCATTAAAGCTTGATGGGCCGTTGCACGCTGATTTCCAGCTTCTGGGGCGCGATGGCCCGGCCGACATAGACGAGATTGCCGGTGGCCGGGATGGTCGCGGTGAGCAGGCCCGCCGAGGCATCCAAGAAGTAGTCGGAACCGGCGACCAGGGCGGCCCACCGGCAGCATCGGTCCAGTCGGCGAGTTCGAGCACGCCATCGGTCTGGACCTGCACCGAGGCGTCAAGGGCGGCGGCGGCCACGGCGAGGCCGAGGACGTTGGCCTTGGTGTCATCGTCGGCCTTGGCCTTCATGACCTGGAAGCCGGCGTTACAGAACACCACCATGCCGGCAAGGAGCGCGTCCTTGGCCGTCATATCGACGATATCGACCTCCTGGACCTTGGCGGCCAGGGTATCGCCGGTCGGCAAGAGCGCGAGCTTGCCATTGATCAGCACGACGGGGCGATGAATAGCCATCGAAACAATCCTCTCTGTTTACAGTTTGACGGGGGTGCCGGGCGTGACATGGAGCACCGTGGGCGCCACGGCGTGGCCCACGGGGACGACCCACTGGCCGGGGATGACCGGCGGGGTGCTGGTGATCCCGCCCGCGAGAGTCGCGGACAGGAAGTAGGCGGTGCCAGGCACCAGGAACGGCGAGCCGTCCTCGGTGAGTGCCGTCCAGTCGGGCCGTTCGACCGGGTGGTCGACGGTCCATTCGGCGGCATGCCCGGCGGCAGCTCCGGCGACGACCACACCGGCAACGAGAGCGGAGTCATCGGTGTCGGCCCGCGACAGGGCGAGGTAGTTGGCCGGGGTCAGGTGGATCATATGACCCACTTCAACCGCGACCTCGGGCAAGGCGGTGTAAGAGCCGTCCCAGATGCCCTGGACGAAGCGTTCGGGCGCCGGTTCGACCGGCGGCGGTGCTTCCTCGGGGGCCAGGGCGTAGCTTTCCAGGGTCCAGACCAACCGGTCGGGATCGAGCCGGCGGGCGGCCTGGATCGCGTAATCCACCCCGTCCACCGTGATCAGCTCGTTGGGACGGAAGGCCGGCAGTTCCGAGCACCGCACCTCGAACAGGGCGGTCGAGGCGATCAGCGTGGTGTTTTCGTAGCGGATTTCGGTGTCGGGGCGTTTGGCGATCACCCTGACCGTGCGAACCGGCCCGCTGGCCGGGGTGTAGGTGGCGGGCGTTCCGAACTCCCGAAACGCCGCATCCACCACGAGCGAACCGAAGTTCACGGGCCGGGCACCTGGAGGGCACCGGACGGCTGTTTGCACAGCGTCTTCACCGCCGCGTCGTCGACGGCCGCCAGTCCCTCAAGTTCCGGAAAGGAAGCCGCCAAAACATTGACCGTTTGGTCACCGGCCAGATAGAGCCGGCAACGCTCATCGAGCGTGGTTCCGGTGGCTTGATCGATTTTGGCGCTGAGCGGGGCGCAGGCGATCAGGCCGCCGGCTCCGAGCGCCACCGCCAGCAGCAACGCCGCCGGAGTGGCTCCCGGAGGCAAGCCGCCGTCCTTGGGCGCGGCCGGCGTCGCCAGGGTGGCCAACTCGGCCAACGCGGCGGCAGGACCGGCTGTGCGATAGGTTTCGACCAGCTTGACGACGTTGACCGCTTTGCCCCAGTTGCCGGCGGCGAACTGCACGGCGTCATGAAGGGTGGTGCTGACCTGGGCCAGCCCCGCCAGATTGAACACCGCCGCCGCCTGCGACAGCACGCCGACCAAGGCGAAGGCGACGGTGACGATGGTGGCGAGATTGGCGGTGACGAAGTCGAAGAGTACGAGTGCGGTGTCCATGGTGGTTCACTCCATAAAAAAGGCCGCACAAAGGCGGCCGGGGGACGAAAAGGATTGTGAAACGGGGTCAGGGCTTGAACACGAAGTGATCGTGCAGCCACTGAATCAGGGTCGGCAGGCCGGAGATCAGGGCCAGAACAGCGCCACCGCACCAGATTGTGATGCGGCCGACTGCTTTTGCCGTATGCAGAAACTGCTTGATGTCGCCGATTTCCTTGAGCATGACTTCCTGATGCCGTTCCTGGCGTTGAACTTGCTCATGAAACGCCAGGGCCAGTTCGGTGAAGCGCGCTTCCAGGGCCGCGACACGCTCGGAAACATCGGTGAGATCGGGTAGCATGGTTCAGCTCCCCACCGGGAGGCGATAGCTCTCGCAGCGCTCCAACCATGAATGACGGAACGCGGCCTGGGAGGGATCGTGGGAGATGATGTCTTGGTAGTAGTCCCGGCGACGGTCGCAGATGGTATCGACCACCCGCTTCGCCCCGAAATCGGCGACGGCACGGGCGGCCAGCCCGGAGGTGATCTTGCCGATCCGCCCGTCTCCGATGACCGGGCGCCCCAGGTCACCGAGGGCATGCTGAAGCAGACGCGCCGCCGTACCCGGTCCCATGTTGACCGCCATGTCGAAGATCACCGGTTGCAACGGCTCCGGCAGCAAGTCGATGTTGGCCCCCCGCCAGTAGCGTTCGCGGTAGATGGCGAGGGCGTGCGCCCAGGGCATGGTCCGCACCTGATCCGGCGTCACCGGTTTGCCGAGGTATTCCCCATAGGTGCGTTGGGTAATGCCGTACCGAGTGGGGCCACCCCGGTCGGCGGGATCGTTGCTGTAGGTGGTTCCCTCGAACCGGGAAACCATCGTGAGGATAACTTGATTGATGCGGTCCATCTTCTGGTCCCTGTAAAAGGAAAAGCCGCCCGAAGGCGGCTCTCTGACTTTGGTTGTGCGGGAGATTTTCTCAGTTCGAACTCGTAAGCTTGACCAGAATCTGCGGCCGGCGGCACAGCGGCAGCGGATTGCTTTCCATGATGATGCGCCATCCCCGTTCATCATCGGTGCGCACCGGCCAGGCGTAGGCTTCCATGCCGAAGGTGTTGACGAACTCGTCCTTGTTGGCCGGGGCGAAGTAGGTGCGGAAGGTGTTGGTGGTGCCGAGCGGGAAGGCATGGCCCTCGCCAGCGGCGATGAAGCGGGCGGTGGTGCCGTTGGCGAGCTGACCTGAGCCGCGATATTCCTCAAAAATCAGCCCTTTATGGGGAAACTGCCGGCGCACGTCCTCGCGCAGCGGCTGGGCGCCGGTGGCGGTGTAGTATTTGTAGGCCTCGCGCACGGCGGGATGGGCGATCAGCTTGTCGAAGAACTCGGCGCTGACCAGCGCTTTGGCCCCGGTCATCACCTCGCCGAGCAGATGATCTTCGATGTGACGGAGCACCTCGTTGATCTTGCCATCGACATCGGTGGTGGCGGTGCCGAGCACGAAATCGACGCTCTTCTGCTCGATGCCGAACACGGTGTAGAGGTTGTAGAGGGTCTTGCCCGAGCCGCCGACGATG
>JBAWVF010000129.1:0-11269 GCA_037147415.1 Rhodospirillaceae bacterium
GACTGGAAGCACACAACATCTAGTGGGTGTGTGCGTTAACCCGATAGGCATGCAAGAATGGTCATAACCCGAGACGACATATCAGCATAAAGAGCATAATTCGACGACAGGACCGCAATAGCTTGCTTTTCACACTGCCGCTGAACCTTGAAATACGGCTCACCCATGCCGATGCCGAGAGCTTTTGCCTCGTTGGACCGAGCGACAACACAGCCGTCATTGTTGGACAGAATAACAACGGGTATGCTGCGCAGGTACGGATTGAAGACTCGTTCACAGGACGCATAAAAATTATTACAATCGACAAGGGCAAATATAGTCATCGCCGGCAATGCTCACGAAATGACCAAGCAACGACGCCCCAAATTTCAACGCCTGCATCCGGATCGATCGGAATGATCGGTCCTTGACCATCTGAAGCCAGTACCCAAAATTGACCGTTCCGGCGCACCCTCTTACAGGTGAAGCCGCCATCAACGATCGCAACCACAACATCATTTTCCCGAGGAGAGACGGATCGATCAACAACAAGCAGATCGCCATCACCAATGCCTGCCCCGGTCATGGACGACCCGGCAACCCGCATGAAGAAGGTGGCCGCCGGGCGGCGCACCACCAGCCGAACAAGATCGAGATTGCCCTCGGTATGGTCGGCGGCCGGTGACGGAAAACCGGCTTCGACCTGTTGCACCGACGGTGGCATGGTGAAAAGCATGGAGGTATCACAGCGATCAAGGTTCACGGGCCCAGAACATAGATCGAACATCCGCGCCGGTCAAACAGGCTCGCATGGACGACATTGCAAATGACACGCTTTCCGCTAGCAGCCTGTCGGACTTAACGTCCGGCTTGGGATGGGGTAGAATCCCGGGGTAGCTGATCGCCGTTCACAGCGCCCGGATTTCGTCGCATGAGCAACTTCCGTCCTGTTGACCGCGACACCGGATTTCTGATGCCGCCATCGGTCGACGAATGGTTGCCGGAGCGGCATCTGGCTCGGTTTGTGGTGGATGTTATCGCGAGCCTGGATTTGCGGGCGATGACCCGCAGTTATCGTGGTTCCGGCGAAGCGTCGTATCACCCGAGTGTTCTGCTGGGCATCCTGGTGTACGGCTATGCCACCGGCGTTTTCTCCAGCCGAAAGCTGGAGCGGGCGACCTATGACTCGGTGGCTTTCCGCTTTGTTGCCGCCAACCCGCACCCGGACCACGACACCATCGCCGCGTTCCGGAGGCGTTTTCTCAAGAAGATCGAGGCGCTGTTCGTGCAGGTGCTGAGGCTCGCCCGCGAGATGGGAGTGCTGAAGATGGGCACGGTGGCGCTCGACGGCACCAAGGTTCACGCCAACGCCAGCCGGCACAGCGCACTTTCTTATGAACACGCGTGCAAGATCGAGGCGCAGTTGAAGGCCGAGGTCGCCGCGTTGATGGCCAGGGCCGAAGCGGCGGACCAGGCCGACCTGCCGGACGGGATGTCGATCCCCGATGAGTTGGCGCGCCGCGAGCGGCGTCTGGCTGAGATTGCCCGGGCGCGGGCAATCATCGAGGAACGGGCGAAGCAGCGGCAGGCTTGCGAGCAAGCCGAGTACGAGGCGAAGATCGCGGCGCGCGACGCCAAAGCGGCGGCCACCGGCAAAAAGCCCAGCGGCAGGCCCCCCGCGCCACCGGTCGAGGGGCCCGGTTCCACCGATCAGGTCAATCTGACCGACGAAGAAAGCCGCATCATGCCGGTGCCGGGCGGCGGCTTTGATCAGTGCTACAACGCGCAGGCGGCCGTGGCGGCGGGCAGCCTGCTGGTGGTTGCCACCGATGTGGTCCAGGCGGCCAACGACAAGCAGCAGGTCGAGCCGATGTTGGACAAGCTCGGCGCGCTGCCGGAGGAATTGGGCACAGTAGAAACCCTGCTGGCCGACACCGGCTATTTCAGCGCCGCCAACGTTGACGCCTGTTTGGCCGCAGAGGTCAATCCGCTGATTGCCATGGGGCGGCAGCCTCATCACCTCCCACTCGCCGAGCGTTTTGCCCCTGCGCCGTCACCGCCGGACAACCCGACACCGGTCGAGGCGATGGCACACCGCCTGAAGACACCCGAAGGCAGACAGCTCTACGCCCTGCGTAAGCAGACCCCGGAGCCGGTGTTCGGCATCATCAAGTCGGCACTCGGGTTCCGCCAGTTCCTCCTTCGTGGCCTCGACAATGTCCGCGGCGAGTGGACCCTGGTGACCATGGCCTACAACATGAAGCGGCTATTCGCCCTCGCGGCCGCCGCCTGAGGCCAAAAATGACGCCAAAAGGAGGGCCGCCGCCACCGGTATCGAGCTTCAGGTGGCAAAATTCGCCTCAGCGAGACGCGATTCAAGGCTCTGGCTCGAAAAACACGGTTGCAACCACCCTCTCCGGCTCAGCGCCTGCCGTATCGGCCACCACCTCACTGTCGTCAGGCGGCGTCACTCCGACAGGCTGCTAGGCAGGCTCCACTGTCAGCTGGCTGTAGGGCATCAAGAAGCCGGTCGAGCTGGCGCCGAAGTTCGGGGATACCCGCTGGTGAGACAGGCCGAGGCTCCCAGATTTCAGTCAGGCATTAGAACCCGTGGTCGCCAGAGCGCGGTATTGTTCTGGCGGGAGCGAAGAGGACGGCAACTCGTGGAGATAACAGTTCAGCGGCAGCCTGAATGTCTGCGAGCAAGTGCGATGGTTGACCCTCAGGAATGGCGGACAGGGCACTCCTAGTAAGCATGGGGCCGCTCCGTAGCATGGGCGGCAACAGCACCCCAGGCGGCGAAGCGTGCATAAGTTGGCGGCGTCCGTCCTCGGTTTGGCCCAGAGAACTTGTTGGAGGTCATGGCAACATCGTCTGCTAGCCACGAGCGCCAAGCTGAATCATGGCAAATATATTTGTATCCCCTTGCCCTGCATTTGTTGACGTATCGGTCGCGCGCTGCTTGTAGGTCGGTGTCGGGATAGCGGTCAAACGCCCAAAGCAAAGATTCGTCAGTTGGTTGCCAGTCCTCGCCAGGAATCGTTGCAACCTGAACTGCTTGGGTCGAATCTAGACTGACCAGCTTTAAATCGAGGGCGTCGCAAGCGGGGGGAGTCTCTACTGTTTGTTTAATTTTCGGTGTTATGCTGTCACCACTATGACATCCCCTGTTCTCGGGCTGACCGTCGCTGTCAGCCTCATGACTCTGTTGAGAGGGCAGGGCAGGGGGCTTTGCCTGATTGTCGGGTGCAATAAGCTTATAGAGGCAGGCGCGATTACTACCATCGTGGGCGCGGGTCTGGTTGGTCTTCTGGAGAATTCCCAGTTCACACAGCGTTGAAATGACTTTGCACACCCACGGACGTGAGCGACCGAGAAGGGTTGCCAGAAGCCCTTGTGAGGGGAAACATGAACCCTGGCGGTCAGCATGTAGGGCCAGAACCGCAAGCACAGCAACTTCATCCGCGCCAACCTCGGGGTGCTCAAGCCAGCTCGCATGTAGGATTGCTAAACGTGTAGACATAGTGCGACTCCAGCGTTCTTGTTTCGTATACAACAAGGCGAGGTAGTCGCAAAACTTCTCACGCACGCAAGTTTTTGCTTGCGCTTACGAGTCGAGGTCCATAAGCTTCGATTCGTTCCTAGATTCGCTTGGGCTAGGTCGCCAAACTCAACCCCACGCGATATCGGCTAATCGGACGCTTATTGGCGCGAATACCGTCGCCTTGAAAGCCACCAGCTTCAACTGGTGGCTTTCATCGTTTCATGGACTAACCAATTCGAAAGTAGGTTGTTCTATAGGCGGAATTCTGTTCGCAAGCCGAGCCCTGGTCGGCTTGACGACCTTCGGGGCAACAACAAAGAGTTTCCGGAATTCGACCGGCCGGATGTGATGTAACCTTAGTCCTTCATCGTCAACAACAAATGTGGCGCACTGCAGGGCTTCCAACGCTTTGTCGATACTCGGCTTGAACACTTGGATAAACTTGGACTTCGGCTCTTTGTTACCAAACTGAGAGATCAGAGTCTTCCAGGTGATCAAGACAGTTTCATTCTCATCGATTGACCTCAGACGAAACAGAAAATAGACGAACATATCTATAGCCATGGAATTATTGCTGATTCCACGGAGGGCTTGTGTTGGAATCGGAATACTATCTCTTCCGGTAAAATTATTATAAGCGTTTTGGCTCAGTTTAAGTCCCAGAGGCATACGAACGTCAGTCATTCTGCCATCTGTATAAGCCTCTAAGTCACTGTCTTCGAAAATGCCGCTCTCAAAAAGACAATCATCACGGAAAAACTGCCGTCCACCATGATTCATAATCAGCGTAAACCTCGCAAAAGACAGTCTGATCAACTGCTCTTTAGTTGCATTGATAGAGCTTAGGCAATAAGGGACACCAACATCATCGAGCCATGACTTGATTGAACTGCCAATCTCAATCCATCGATTGCCGTTTTGTTTTGCTTGTGCCTGAGCCTGGGTGGTTGTCCACAAGATTAGTAGGCGTGCTCTTGCACCCCACGGAACACCGATTGGAATTTCTCTATCACTGCTTGGAAGGTGATAGACAGGTGAGTTGATGTTGAGCGAACAAGACTGTCCTGCTCGATGAAAGTGTGTCAGTTCCTTGCGCTTCGCTGCGCCATTTGCTAGGGTGCCAGCCGTATGAGTCTGTGAGCGGTCGTAAACCGGACGTAGCGGAAGCCCTGCAAGCCCGAAGCTGCTGTGCATCCATGAGATATCGAGTTCGTCCGATGCTTCCTGCAGTGCCAGCTCGAACTGGTTGCCAGCCCCGGTCGGCAGGGCCGATTTCTCTATTCTGGCTGGCACACTCGACATTGCAATACACTCCGTTCGCAAACCGTAAGCGAATGATACCGATGCAACTCATGATCGCATATGCGAATCGTTGGCTTCGCGCAGAATTATTACCCAAACTCACATTTAAGCGTCCAGTGGCTTACTGATCTGCACACATAGGGCTGGTGGCGACTCGGATGTGCCGACGCTAAAGCTGGTGACCTTACTGATTTTCACAGGTAGCCTTACTAAGAATCACACATAAGTGCCCCTGGGTGGTCGACGCGGGACAGAATCGGCAGCGACTCAAGAGTTTTCATGGCTGGGTTCGTCGGTCGGTCGGCTTCCGATGTGAGTCTTGGGAAGGGCAGGCTGAGGTGCGGGTCATAAATGTGAAAATCAGTAAGGGGGGCCTATGACGGCTCTCGCTATCGAGCTGCTGGACGGCCAGCTTGGCTCCAGCCTCATCCGTTATTTCTAAGCAGGATTCCCAAGGCCATGCCACACATGATAGACCGAGTCGTGACGCACAAGCTGTGGAGGCTCTGGTATGGTGGCGCGGCCTCAGGTAGTAGCGACAGCGGAGCAGATTTTGACGTTGCAAGCCCTGGCGGGGTCAAGCCGGCGCGACGAAGCGGATCGAGCTCGGGCGATTTTGCTGTCCTTGGATGGCTGGACGAGCGGCCGGCTGAGCGCCGCTTACGGGGTGGGTGCGGACAGCGTCCGTCGTTGGCGGGTCTGGTTCAGCGAGGGTGGCGTCGATGCACTGCGAGCGTCGCCGCCACCGGGGCGCGCTCCAATCAAGGGCGATTTGGCGGTTTCTGTTGCAACTGAGGTGTTGACGTGTCCGGTGGAGAACCGGCCGAACTGGACGTTACCGCGTCTGCAGGACGAAATCGAGAAACGGACCGGGGTCCGCATCTCCAAGTCCCGGCTGAGCGTGGTGCTCAGAAAAAAGGGGGCTTCAGATGGAGGCGCCCCCGTCACAGTCTCAAAGGCCGGCAAGTCGCCGAAGCGGTTGAGCGGTCGGGTGTGCGACTCCAACTCTTGAGGCAACAGGCCGAAGCAGGGGACATTATCCTGTTGTTCCAGGATGAATCCGAGGCCCTGACCCATCCCTACCTCGCCCACGCCTGGGCCAAGCAAGGTGCAGATATCCGGATCGAGACCCCTGGCCAAGCCCAAAAGGTGGCCATGATTGGTGTCCAAGACGCAACAAACAATCAACTAATCGTTGAAACTTCCAATACCAAGCGGAGTGGGGATTTTATTTCTCTTCTTGAGCGGATTGAAAGGGAATTTGGACCGATACCGGGCCTGAAGACTAAGCCTGTCATACTGGTCATCGACAACGGTCCGATTCATACCAGTAAAGCTTCGCGTGCCGCCTTGGGCTCCCGTTCCTCCTGGCTCACCGCCGAGTGGCTACCCAAATACGCACCTGAGCTTAACGACATTGAGCGCGCGTGGCGTGATCTGAAGCAGCACTTCCTTGCGCACCTAACCTTCGATACGCTCGACGACCTCGAATACACCATCAAGCAAGCCGTCGGTGCCATGAACCACGAACGCTCAGAGAAGCATCCGTGGCAGAGCCATCGAATCTCTGCTTAGCGATTGCCGAACGTCAGCTGCCAGTGGTTCACGCGGCCAATCCATCGCTTGCCCTTGCACCAATTTCTCAGTGCCCCCTGCCCTCTTCTCGGCCAAACGACATTAGATCGCGTGTTATCGCCGTAGCTACCGCCAAAATAGTGCCGACCTGACAAATGAAGCGCCTCCCAGAAAAGTGACGATTCGTTCGCCCTGGGTGTCCAGGAAGTCGGTTTCGGCCTAAGTTTCTGTGCCATGTGAAATTATAAAGTACGGGACAGGATAGGCGCTGTCGAACGTCCGAGACAGCTGGAATTGGAGCCATTCTACAAGCAGCTTTTAGTCTGAGCTGCTTATAGATAAGTATCCTCACATGGAAGGAGCCGTTGGGACGTTTTCAGCCGCTCTCTCTAGAATTTTCACAGTGGTGGCACGAGCATTAATTGCCGCCCAATGTAATGGCGTTTCGCCATCACTGTTGCTTGCGTTCACATTGGCGCAGTTGCTGACTAGTTCGGCAATCTTTTGCAGATTACCTTTTTGCGCAGCATCGAATGGTTGTTGGCACATTGAAATAGCTCCGACTAAAAATTGGACTGTACATCAATTCTAGTGTAAGCCGCCAGTTTGCAATAAAGTAATCGAAAGGACTTCAATTCTGAATTTATACGTAGGGTCAACTATACATATCTCAGCTGCCAGCCCGAGCTGCTTGTAAATAAGTATCGTCACATGGATGCGCCGTGTGTTCCATTCTAACCAGTTTAGACGTCTGACATGAAATTTATCGCCGGTCACCTGGATGCTATGGGCTGCGACGCGCCGGTGAAGGCACTTTATAGAAATTTTCTCAGTTGACCGAACAAGCTACCAAAAAAATAAGGCGAGTCAGATATCTATTAATAACCGGATATTTCTCCGCAGATATCAGCAAATGCCTTCTATGCATAGTTTGTGGTCAGACAGATTGTTATGATGGTTTGATAAGGTGACTTCAGCAAGACTCAAAGGGTGCGGTCGCGAACCATCCGGGAAGTTTCCGTACGGAAACTTCCCTTCTCAGTGACGGCGAAACACAGCTCGACAGCAGTTGTTGAGACTCAATATATTCGGTAGCGAACGAAGCGACAATCAAGCTTGACCGAGCGCTTTTAGTCGGCCTTGGAAGGTCAATAGACTGAGGATGTTACAGTCTTGATGCACACTCCGGTTTCCCACATGAAAGCTTCTCACGAACCAAGAAACTTCATATTCCCAAATTGGCTGAGAATATTTCCACCGGCCCCTACACGCCAAGCAAAGACTGCCCTGCATGATATCATGGCAGAGTTTCCGTACGGAAACTCTGAAACTCATCGCTGATGCCATCGCCGCTGCAAGCCACATCCGTTTAACTCGGTCGGCCTCCAAAAGTTTCAGT
This sequence comes from Rhodospirillaceae bacterium, assembly GCA_037147415.1. Taxonomy (GTDB): domain Bacteria; phylum Pseudomonadota; class Alphaproteobacteria; order Azospirillales; family Azospirillaceae; genus BOG-933. Next base: position 7,800 of record JBAWVF010000129.1, read on the forward strand.
ACGGAAACTTTCGAGTGTCGACTCGAGCCTTTCAAGTGATGACAGGATACGGCCAAATCATTGGTTCAAAGGACAGGGCAGGGAAATTTGATGAGCTTATACCCAAGAAACGTGACTTGTGGGTGCTCACAAACCATCAAAACCTTAAAAATAGAGTCGATTGCGACACACTTTTTGCTTAGGGAGGTCGTAGTTTCTGAATCTGGTTGAGAGCTTAGTGTCAGTCGCGTAAAACTTCAGGTACGGAATTCTGCCCGAATGGGAGCCGACCAAATGGACGGGAATGCACTTAGGCTGGCTCGCGAGAGCAAAAAGAAAACAGTCCCTGAGTTGGCAAAAGCGTTGTCAATGCGGTTGGGGAAGAAGATTGACGAGGCCAAAGTAGCTCGCTGGGAGTCCGGAATCGATAAAATTCCGGCGGACGTTGAAGGCTATATCGCACTGAGTGACTTAGTCTTTTCACGACCACAAACGACGCGAGCTATCTCGATTTCCATTGCGAATCGCAAGGGGGGCATCGGCAAGACATCGCTGTCTGTTAATCTCGCATACGTGCTTGCAGGGGCAGGGGCACGTGTATTGCTCGTTGATGCAGATGCTCAAAGCAATTCGACCTTACATGTTGGCATTGATGACGCCGAGGCGGAGCGGTACGACAGGCAGCGCATGACACTCTATGACGTCATGAGGGGCCACACTCCGGCTGAGAAGGCCATTATCGAAACAACAATTCCAAGCTTGAGTATACTACCAAGTTACTTGCGACTGGCTACTGCTGACGAAGAGATGGCAGGTGAGCTAGAATTGTTGAAGAAGAATATGCAGCCTGTACAAGGAAAATATGACTTTATTTTGTACGATTGCGCCCCGACCGTTGGAGCCGTAACAAAAAACTGTCTTGTTTGTTCGAACTTTTCATTAATTCCAGTTCAAACGGAACCGCATAGCATTGCCGGGCTTGCAAAAATGCTCAGGACGTTGTCTGACTTTAAGCGTTCAGCAAATAAAGACTTAGAGATACTAGGCATCGTTCCGACAATGCACCAGCCGCGAGTCGGCCAAAACAAAGACTCTCTGCTTGAGCTGTACACATCTCTGAGTAAAACGCACACAATTTTTTCGGCAATCCCACGCTCGTCAACTTATCCACAGAGTGCTGCGGTTGGGATGGTGACCGTTGCCTATGATTTAGGTGTTCCTGGACTTGGAACGTTTGTTGAAATTGCAACCAGCTTGTTTGCGAAAGCAGGAGCCACCAAATGAGTAGGCCAAGGAACCGTCCACGTCAAAGCTCTGGACTAGCCCAAGCTGTCGATTTTACGGCTCCAGATTATGTAGAGACGACTATCGAACAGTCAAATGAGGCTGCTGGTCAGACTGCTAATACTGAGCCAAAGCCGAAGCCGAAGCTCATGGAACTGAGCCTAGAACTGATTGCTCCAAATCCATCCCAGGTTCGTACAAATTTGGAAGATGAGCACTCACAGATTAAGCTCCGCAGTCTAGCGCAATCGATTGAAAATCATGGCTTGCAGCAGCCGATAATTGTCCGAAAAATTGGCAGGATGGCGGATGGTGCTGAATATCAAGTTATAGCGGGCGAAAGACGGTTCCGAGCACATAAGATACTGGGCAAATCGTCTATTCAGTGTCTCGTTTTCGAAGATGAAAGATCATTCGATGAACGAAAGACTGACGAAATCTCTTTAATTGAAAATGTGCAGAGAGAAAATCTAGACGCACTCGACCTCGCGAAGGCGATGAAAGCCTTAATGATCAGGCATCACTATAAACAAGATGACCTCGTAGAAATACTTGGAATGGCCAAGCCAACAGTTTCCCGTGTGCTAGGCATCTTGAAGCTCGATCTTGTCGATAAGTATTATCTGGATGATTACAAGCATGGAGTTTTTGACGAAGTTGACGAAGAGAGCGAAGACAAAGTGGTGGTTGTCCGGCCAGTTCGTGAGGCTGTGAGCCTGACGGCGCTGACTGAATTTTCATCTCTTACTAGGTCCCCTGACTATACAGCTGAGCAGATCAATGCGGTCTGGCAGAAAATTCGCTGCGGTAAAGTTCCGACTGACAAAATTCGCGAAGTAGTTAAACAAGCTCCGACTGAAGACAAAGAACCTAAGCAGCCGGAGCAATTAGATGAACAACAAAAGCTGGCTAAGCAGCTTCAAAAGTCTTTTGCTTCTGTCGAGAAGGCACTCAACGTTATGGACATGGCTGCTGAAACCCTGTCAGCTGAGGACAAGAACAAGGTCTCCCAGCTCATACAGCGGCTGATCAAACTCATCGAAAAGTGAAGACGAAAGTTTCAGTACGGAAACTGAGCAAGCAGCCTTGCAGGTGGCTTATCGTCAGACATATTCCGTTGTTGAAACAAACGAAAGGTGCTCGTCGGCCGACAAGGCAAAAGGCTGATTTAATTGAGGTCCGCTATCATCACTGATAGCGGCCTTCTTGAATTTGGCGAATCCAAAACTGTTTAAGTAGGGCAGGACAGGGGCCTTGAGTCTGAGTAATCGACGTGAGATGAGTATTTGAACAAGGCCGACAGCAGTTGGTACACGAGTCTTACGTTCAGCCAATTTTTCCCTCTTAAAATGAGCCCTTGGCTCGCGACACCGTGATCGCCCCGAAAATCCGCGATCTCCTGCGATGGGCGATCCGCGTCGGCAAGCCAAAGCCGAGCGCCGCCTCGATGCCGTGCTCGGCGTCCCGGCCGCCCATCCCGCCGGCGCCGAACTCCAACGCCAGATCAAGGCGGCAATCGACGACCCCGCCCGGTTCACGTCATCCAAGGCGGTAGGGGCACACTTCGGCTTGACGCCGAAGAAATACCAGTCCGGCGAGATCGACGTCACCGGTGCCATCAGCAAGGTCGGCGACACCTTGGCGCGCGGTGCGCTCTACGAGGCGGCGCAGGTCATGCTGACCAGGGTGATGCGCTTCTCCGCCCTCAATGACCCTAAGCTGCCGCCACGTGTAACGCCGTGTTGCCATCATTATTGCTTGCGGTCACATCAGCACCCTGGGAGACCAATCTCTTGACTTCATTGAAGTTGCCGGACTGAACGGCAGTAAATAAATCAGAAGACATAGTAATAACACTTTTAAAACTGAAATTGAGATGTTAAAAACACAACATGACGCATCAATGCTTACGTCCATTAAATACAAATCCTTGACTTTCTAATTTAGTTTAATTCAAAGTTATGTACATGAAATTTTGGAGCCGAAAATAAACACTATTTCTAATGCCTTAGCCCATATACGTAGGCCTTATGAAATTATTATGTTCATAAGGTTCATTGCGCTGTTGTCTCCAGATGCCGTAATGGGCCTGGGTCCAGGGGATAGCCTGGACGGGCGGCTGTCCCTCAGAGTGATGGTGACAACAACGGGGTCCGGGAACCCGGCCCCAAGCATCATCGGGGGACAGCCATGGACTATTATGCCGG
>JBAWVF010000130.1:0-10943 GCA_037147415.1 Rhodospirillaceae bacterium
GGGGGGTGACGAAGAAGAAGGCGGAGGTGACGAAGAAGAAGGCGGGGTGACGAAGAAGAAGGAGGGGTGACGAGAGAAGAAGGCGAGGGTGACGTCTCCTCGCCGGTTTCAAATTACCGTCCGTTTTCTTCCAGGTGGGCCTTGCGGGTTTCAATCGCTTTATCGGCCGCCCGGCCGTTCAGCTCGGCCAACCGGTTGAAGGCATAAGTAAAGGTGCCGATTCCTTGCGTGGTCGAGCGTAACTCGACGATCAAATCATGGATTTCCGATTGGGGAATCATGGATTTGACCTCATCCCAGCCCTTGACGCCGGGCTTGGCGTCATAGCCGAGAATCTGGCCGCGCCGACCGCTGACAATGCGCTGGACCTTGCTGGTGAACTCGTTGGGTACGGAGATCGCCACCGACAAAATCGGCTCCAGCAGGACCGGCTCGCAGGCGGGCAGGCCCTCGGTCATGGCCAGACGAGCCGCCGTCTTGAACGCCATTTCCGAGCTATCGACCGGATGGAATTGCCCGCTCGACAAATTGACGGTGAGGTCGACCAGCGGGAAACCGAGCGGCCCGCGCGGCAAGTAATCGCGGACACCCTGTTCGACCGCCGGAATATACTGACGCGGTACGGTGCCGCCGACCACGGATTCGGTGAAGGTAAAGCCCTCGCCGCGCGGCAGCGGCTTGATTTCGACATTGATATCAGCAAACTGACCATGGCCGCCGCTTTGGCGTTTGAAGCGGGCATGATGGGCGGTGCTCTTCTTGATGGTTTCCTTGTAGGGAACCTGGGGCGGCCGTGATTTGACCGGAATATTGTAGCGCGATCGCAGCCGGTCCATGGCGATCTGAAGATGAATATCCCCTTGTCCCCACAGCACCAGATCACCGGTATCGACATTCAGCTCCAAGGACAAAGCCGGGTCTTCTTCGGTCATCTTTTGAATGGTGCCGGTCAACTTGACTTCGTCATTGCGATTCTCGGCTTGAATCGCCAGACCGTACACCGGGGCGGGAATGCTCGGCCACAAGGGCGAGCGCTTGGCCGTCCCCTTGTCGGAGAGCAGATCGCCGGTCATGGCCTTGTCGAGCCGGCCGAGCGCGACTACCTCGCCGGCCACCGCCTCCGCGACTTTTTGCTGCTCGGCCCCCATCATGCGATAAAGTCCGCTGACCCGCTCCCCGCCCAGCGACGAGCCGTCGGTCAGTGTGCCGTGCCAGACCCGGGCGAAGCCGAGCTTGCCGACATGGGCGGCGAGATAAGTCTTGAACACTTGGACCGTCACGCCGCCTTCGGGCTCGATACCGAAGCGCTCGGCCGAGACGCCGACCTCCGGCCCTTCGTGGCGCAACAGCTTGAGCAGGCGGCGCACGCCGTTATCGCCTTCGGCCGAGCCGAGCAGTACCGGCACGATCAGGTCCGAGGCCAGATCGGCGCCCAATTGCCGATAGATTTCCTCTTTGTCGGGCGCGACATCCTCCAGCAATTGCGCCAGCAGGCTGTCGTCGAAATCGGCCAGCGCCTCCAGTAATTCCTGACGCGCGCTCTGCTCGCGCTCTTTCACGGTGTCGGGTACGGCGATCAATTCCGACGGGGCGTGCGGGCTGAATTTCCAGGCGCGTTCGCTGACCAGATCAATATAGCCGGTGACGACATCGCCATCGCGAATCGGCACCTGACGCAGCACCAGCGGGCGCGCGGAAACCGCTTGCAAGGCCTGCATCACCTCGCTGATTCGGGCTTCCTGTCCGCCGCTCAGCGTGTCGATCTTGTTGATGAACAGGACGTGGGGAATGCTGTTGTCGTCAAGATATTTGAACAGCGGCGCCAGTTGCAGCGCCTTGTCGGGCACCGGTTCCACCACCACGACGGCCAGATCGGCCGCCATCAGCGCGGCCCGGGTCTCGCAAGCCAGTTCGACCGAACCGGGGCAATCCAGGAAGTTCCAACGCTCGCCCAGATACTCCGCCGTGGCGAGTCCGACTTCGACGCTCATCTGCCGGGCTTTTGCCTCCGGTGCGCTATCACCGACGGTGTTGCCATCGCGAACCGTGCCCTTGCGTGAAACGGCGCCGGTGGCAAACAACAGGCTTTCCAGCAGGGTGGTCTTGCCGCTGAGATAAGGACCGACGAGCGCGGCGCAGCGGGGAGCTGACTTGGTGTGAGGCATGGAGTTTCCTTCCCGGTTCGCTTGGAGCCGGCCGGACGCGCCCGGGGATCTCATTACCGGCACGAACCGGCCTTAATAGTGATGCGAATTCTGAGAAGGAGGGTGAGCTACCGCCCGCCGTCTGTCGATCGAAAAATACGCGAGAAAGAAAATACGGGGCGCGCGCCGGGAAACCGCCCGCACGAACAGGCACCAGCCGACCAACAGGACGAAACCGGGCACCATGCCGAGGCCGAGGGTCAGTTTGTCCGGTTCGGCGCCGTGAGCGCTCCAGCGCAGAAAAGCGGCGTTATAATCGGTCAAAACCGGCAGATGGTACAAGTAAAGCTCGAATGAAATGCTGCCGATACCGGCAAAGCCGTTCCGAATTCGACGGGGAATCCAGCCGTCTCCGCGGCGGATCGACAAATAAAAGCCGGTCCAGATCAGGGCATAAAGCGTGTCGGGACTGTTAAGCAGGCTGGCCCCGGTCATTTCTATGAATAAAGCCACCAGCACGAGTGTTACCCCGAGCACCGGCGTAAAGAAGGTCACTCCGGCCGAGCCGTTTCTGAGGATACAGCCGGCCGCAAGGCCGAGAAAGAACCCCGCAATGGCGCTGATCAGGTGCCCGGTCAGTGCAGTCACTTCGGGGGTGCCGATGACGGTTCCGACGGAAAGGCAGGCTGTCACCAATGCCAGCCCGACTGCGGTCAGGCCGTCGAGGCGTCCCGATCGCAGCAGGGGGCGCAAGAAAACGGTTATGCCATAGAGCGGGACGATCACGCCGATGAACCACCACGAGATATTGATGCTGAAAATGCTTGCGGTCGTGAATGCATGCAGCGCCAGCGCATGCAGGCCGATATCGAGCGCGCCGGCCGGCTTCCCGAGAATCCAAATATTGAGCAAAAGGGTCAGCGCCAACGCCGCCCAATAGCGCGGCATGACGGTTTTCAAACGGCGCATCAGAAACGAGCCGGCCGCCTCGTCTTTCAGATTCCAGGCCAGCCCCAGACCGCTTAAGATCAAGAACAGGTTGGCGCCCGAATGCCCGTAGGTGAAGTTCGGCAGCCATAACGCGCAGGTGCAGTGAAAGGCGATGACCAGCAGAATTGCCAGTCCTTTCAACTCTTCGATCGCTGCGATTCGTCCGCCGCTTGCCGGTGAAACTTCAAGCTTGAGTCCCATATATCGCCTCATGATCGCGGCTTGTCCAGTAACATTCGGACCGATGTATAAGGATAAATCGTAACATGAAAGTGCTCTATTTCGCTTGGCTGCGGAGCGGGATCGGTGTGGCGGAGGAACACGTCGAGCCGCCGCCCGAGGTGCGCGATGTCGCCGGTCTGCTTAAATGGCTGCAAGGCCGCGGTCCGGCTTATGCCAAAACTTTAGGCCATCCAGGGGTGATTCGGATCGCGGTTAATCAAAGCCATGCGCGCCCCGATCACCCGGTCGCCCCGTCCGACGAGATTGCTTTATTCCCTCCGGTTACCGGTGGGTGAGTGCTGAAGGAAATAAGATAGGTAGTCTTTGTTTCATGCTTGAATTACGGGCGGGTGCGTCACATTTGTGCAGGACGGTCATTGAATTTTGTCCGAACAATCATCGGAATCACCAAAGGAATCACCAAAACGGGTTGGCACAAAAGTTGCGGTGATGTTCGGGCACTCAAAGTGAAAAGGAACAGCTCAATGCAGACGATGTTCGCAAGCCATAATGGCGGAGTTGCCAATACCGCGATTGCCGTACGTGCCGAAGTTCCGTCTTCGCCGATAGCCGTACCGCCGCGCACTGCGTCAGCGCCGACGGCTCCGGGCGGGCAATTCGGCCGGAACGCTTCTGCTGTTAATTCAGTCGGCTGAAGCCATCCTCCTCGCCTTTTTTCCGGTATTCCCGATTTTCACCCGTTGTTTCCGCGTTTCCCTCCGTCATTCCCGCGTTTCCCTCCGTCATTCCCGCATTTCCCTTCGTCATTCCCGCATTTCCCTCCGTCATTCCCGCGTTTCCCTCTGTCATTCCCGCGTTTCATTCCGTCATTCCCGCGAAAGCGGGAATCCAGTCTTTGGTTCCCTGGCCCCCCGCTTGCGCGGGGGTGACGAAGGAAATAGCGGGGGTGACGAAGAAAAAGGCCGGGGGTGACGAAGAAAATAGCGGGGGCAGGATTATAACAAGACTATGAACAGTCTTAGCCGCCGGAAGCTCTGTTTTGTGCTTTACGGACGTGCCGGTAATACTCTCCCAAGCGGATATCGACATCGGCCATGTGTCCGGTTATCCAGCCGCGCAACATATCGACCAATTCATCCAGATCGGCTGTGCCCAAATCCAAACGGCAGCACAGATCGTCGAAAGCTTCGGCCATGCGTTCATGCATTTTTTTGTGCCGGGCATAGTCGGGATAGGCGATTGACCGCATTAACGCTTCTTCCGTGCGAAAATGATAATCAATATAGGAAAACAGCTCGGCTAGTATCGGCGAAAGCACGATTCTCTCGCCGTGGTGTGTCGCAATAACCCTTAACAAACTGTTATAAATATCAAGAAAACCGGCATGCTGGCTGTCGATAGCACGGACCCCCGTAGTTAATTCATCGGTAAGTCGCAAAAATGTCATATCCATTTGCTTGGCTTTCACTTCGGGTCATAAGCGATATGATCAACGCCGTGCTATCTGCCAACATACCAAGCAATAATTATGCCAAACTTATTGCAGGCGCCTCCATCCGGGTGAGAGCTGCCCGCGCAGACGCAACGCGATCGCCATATCAGTAAGCAGCAACAGGAAAACCATGGCCAGCAAGCCGGGCTTCAACTCGGTTTCGCCGACACCGGCATAGCCGCTAACGGTAATGCCCGGGAAGGGTGGCAATGGACGGAGCGAGGTAGTGCCGGTGGTAAGGTTAAGTGCGCGCCGCCGGTCGTCGCGCCCGTAAAACCCCGGTGGATGCTGTGGGCCGACCCGGGTTTCGGCAAAGTTCCCGGCTGGAATCGGCAGCGCGTCGGCCGGCGGCGCGCCAAGACGGCCGCTACCGTCAAGTAAGGTCAGCGGGGCTAAAACGCCCTCATTGCTGCCGCCGGGAATCCCGGTGCTCAGGGCGGTCAGGCGGCGGAGCATGTCCACAAATAGCCCGGAAAGCGCCAGATTCGACCAGTCGGGACCGGCGGTGGTGTGAACCAAAACCAGCGTGCCTCGGCCATGTTGAGCCGCCGTTACCAGCGGCGTGCCATCGGTCAGCCGTGCCCAGGTGTGGCCGGTGGTCTCCAGGCTCGGTTCGGCCAAGACTTGACGGGTAACAGTCACTTCGTCCGAAACCGCAAGCCCGGCGAACGGGCTGCCGGGATCAAAGTCTGCCAGGTGTGCGGGTTTGGTCCAGGACAATGCGCCGCCTAACGCCCGATCTCCCGGTCGCAGCCGCACCGGCAGCAAAGCGTCGGGCGCGCGGGCCAGTTGCGGCCCGGCAAAGCGGACCAACACGCCGCCCTTATCGATCCAATCTTCGAGCGCCCGGGTCTCGTCGGCTCCCGGTGCCCCGCTATCGGCCAGCACCAGCATGGCGACTCCGCCCGCCAGCAGGTCCGCCACCGTGCCGCGCCGCACTTCGCTGAACGGAGCCATTGCCTTGTCGAGATAATAAAGATCACCCAGCAGCGGCCGGGCCTCGGCCCCGGTGCTGCGGGGGCTGACCAGACCGACCGGCCGGCGTCGCCAGCGTTCATCGAGCAGGACAGTGGCTCCGGCGGTGGCTTGCTGATCAATTGTTAGTCGTTCTGCCTGATTTCGCAGCTCTAACGGTAATTCGAACCGGACTTCGGCCTGAACGGCTTCGGCGGCAAAGCGGGCGGACTCGAGCGCGAGCAGACGGCCATCGCCGGCCGATAGTCGAATTTGAACCGTGCGCTCCGGTCCGGGGGCTGCGCGCACCACCCGCGCCGTCAGGGTGGCCTCGTCCGCGGCGGGCGGCAGCAACAGATCAGGCAGGCTTGCCGCCGGTTCGGTCAGCACGTCAACCGTACCGAGGTGCCGAAGATACTCCATCAGCGGCCGAGTTCCGGGGGCGTCCAACCCGTCGCTAAGCCAGATTGAATGAACCCCTCCGGGTAGGGTCAGGGTTTTCAAGGCGTTCAGAGCAGCGGAACGGTCGGAGGGCCAGGGGTGCGGCTCCAGGCCAAGCGCCAGCCGATGCGCCTCTGCGGCCGGCATCGGACCGGCCAGGGTTGGGGCCGGGGCCGTCGTGACAATAATGACGGGGCGTGTTTGCCGCTCGGCCCGGGTCAGCAACGTGGCCAAGCGTTCGCGCAGTGTTATCCGGTGCAGCGCGGCCGCCCAGCCATCATCAATCACCAACACCAGCGGTCCGGTGCCGGGCAGGGCCGATCCGGGGTTCAACACCGGACCCGCCAGCGCAATGATAGCCAGTCCGGTAATCAGCACGCGCAGGGCCAGCAACCACCAGGGCGTATGAGCCGGTGTTTCTTCACGTGTCGTCGGATCACGTAGTAACCGCAAGGCCGGGAACATCACCCGCTGCGGGGCGGGCGGGGTTAACCGCAACAGCCACCACACCACGGGCAGTCCAAGCAGGGCAAACAACAGCTCCGGTGCAGCAAAAGCCAACGTCCCCGGATCGGGCATGAGAGAGTACCGCCGCGTACAAGCAAAGCAGCGGCGGAGCGCCGCACCCCGGAGGATAGAGGATCAGTTCGCTTCCGGCAATCGTGCACGCGTGCCATTTGCGTGCGATGCATATGAGTTGGGGACGTGGCCCTTGCCGATCGAGGTCACCGGCTCATGATGGACGGTATCGGTAACCGGAACGTGATGCACGGTCGAGGTTACCGGAATGCGATGGCTGTCGGGTCGGCCAACACTTTTTTCGGTCATGGTTCCAACTTTCTGCTTTAAGAGCGACGATCCCCTATAAGTGGAGTTTGCGTGACGTCTTACAAGTGTGTTCGGATAAACAGTTTTCATCGCCGACATCCGTCGAGACCAAGACCCCGATACAAGGGCGCGGAAGGTTTCGATGATCCGTTTATAAGAAGTCTATAATTCTTTACTAACCATTAACGGCGCAACACGGGTATTGACGTATAAAGGGGCGGTGAGGGGCGCCCGTTCATCCGGAGCACCGGGGAAACGGCTTCCGGCCGGTGTGGCAATCACCGGTACGACATGCTATCGTACGGACTGATTTTAATAGTAGTGTGCAAGTGAGTGCGATGATCGCCGACGACGAAATCAGACGGATCGTGATGGAAACAGCCAACCTGTATTTCAAGCCGGCGCAGGTGATCCGGGTTGAAGTCGAGCCGGATGTTAATTCGTTTGGCGATGAGGTCCTACAAGTTACAATTGTTACAGATTGTCCTGTGGATCGTGACGGGTTAGGCGATGGGTTTGTCGATACTCTGGTCCGAATTCGTCAGAGGCTTGTGAAGGTCGGAGAGCCAAGATTTCCTCTAATCGACGTCGTCACCGAAGAAGAGTTATCGGAACCTTTTGAAGATGAAGACGAAGGGGAAGGGGAAGGCAATTCTTAATCCCGAGCATTTGCTTGAGTTAGCTGAAAAGCTGATTGCACCACCTCCTAAAGGGCCACCACGGCAGGTTTACCTTAGGCGCGCGATATCAAGTGCTTATTACGGGATTTTTCACGCTGTACTGGCCGCTGCCGCTGATGAGTTTGTCGGGAAGGTGCATCAAGGAACTAAACGGTATGCTTTGGTTTACCGAAAAATCGATCACAAGGGGTTTATCGATCTTTGTCAGGAGGTTACCAAATCCAAACCGTCAGATAAATATGCTTCCAAAATGTCATTTGCTGCTTTCGGTTCGGACATTCAGGCGTTTGCGACGGATGCCATAAGGCTGCAAAAAAGAAGACATGAAGCCGATTATGATCCGCTTGTGCGCTTTAAAACGTCTCATTGCCTCGATACAATTACTGAGGCACGCAGGGCGCTTAATCGATTTAAGAAAGCCAACGAGGCTGAACGGAAAGAGTTTTTAACTCTATTGCTGTTTCTACCTCGTTGACCCGTTCAAACCCTTACCCCGCTTTATTGATGCGGGCGACGATTTCGGCCAGGATGGTTTCGGCTTTATCGTTGTCGATCTGACAGGTGCCGGCCGCATTATGACCGCCGCCGCCGTATTCCAGCATGATCGAGCCGATTTCCGCCTTTGAAGCGCGGTTGATGATCGACTTGCCGACCGCCAGCACGGTGTTTTGGTTCTTCAACCCGTTCAGGACATGGATCGACACCGTCGTTTCCGGGAACAGGGCATAGATCATGAACCGATTGCCGGCATAAATCGGGTTTTGATTTCGCAAGTCGAGCACCGCGATCTTGCCGTCCAGCCGGGTCCGGTCTTCCAACTGCTCGATAAAAGCGTGCTGATGCTCGCGATAAAGCTCGGTCCGTTCTTTGACGTCGGGCAGTTCCAGAATTTGCTCGATGCCGTGGGTGCGGCAATACTCGATCAACTCCATCATCAAAGTATAGTTCGAGATGCGGAAGTTACGAAAACGGCCGAGCCCGGTGCGGGCATCCATGATGAAGTTCAGCAGGGTCCATTTGTCGGGCGCCAATATATCGGCGCGCTTGTAGCGGGCGGAGTCGGCTTGGTCGACTGCGGCCATCATTTCGTCGGTGATGCGCGGGAAGCGCTCCTTGCCGCCATAGTGGCGCCAGACGACGCGGGCCGCCGAAGGGGCGGTGGCGTCGATAATGTGGTTGGGCCGGGTGCCGACCCGCTCGACTTCGCTGGCATGATGGTCGAACACAAGATGAGCGCCTTCGACATGGGGCAGGTTGGTGGTGATGTCGCGCTCGGTAATGGTGATCTTGCCGTCCTGCATGTCCTTGGGATGGACGAAGGAAATATCGTCGATCAGGTCCAGCTCGCGCAGGAGTACCGCGCACACCAGCCCGTCGAAGTCGGAGCGGGTCACCAGACGGAATTTACCTTCATGCATCGACGGATACTCCCTTTACCGGGCCTTTTGTCGGGACCGGAAAAAATCGGGAGGCCCGTGAGCCTCCCGAATACGCTTATCGAACCGCTTCCGGGGATTACGCCTCGGCCGCGTCTTCAAGAGTGTGAAGGCCGGGGCGCTTGGCGCTGATCAGCACCGCCATGTTGCCGGGCTTGTGCTGGTTCTTCCACATCTTGGTGTGAGCGCGCGGAATATCGGCCCACGAGAACACTTCGCTCATGCAGGGATCGATCCGACGCTCGATCATCAGCTGGTTCGCCTGACTGGCTTGCAGCAGATTGGCGAAATGGCTGCCCTGAATACGCTTTTGGCGCATCCACACGAAACGGGCATCGAAGGTCAGGTTATAGCCGGTGGTGCCGGCGCAGAACACGACCATGCCGCCGCGCTTGACGATGAAGCACGATACCGGGAAGGTCGCCTCGCCCGGATGCTCGAACACGAAATCGACGTCGTTGCCCTTGCCGGTGATGTCCCAGATCGCCTTGCCGAAGGCGCGAACCTTCTTCAAGTAATCATTGTAGGTGGCGGTATCATCGACATCGGGCAGTTGGCCCCAGCAATCGAACTGATTGCGGTTGACCACGCCCTTGGCACCCAACTGCATGACGAAATCGCGCTTCGATTCGTCGGAAATCACACCGATGGCATTGGCGCCGGCGGTGGCGATCAACTGAATCGCCATCGAGCCGAGACCGCCCGAGGCCCCCCACACCAGCACGTTATGGCCCGGCCGCAGGATGTGCGGGCGATGGCCGAACAGCATGCGATAGGCGGTGGCCAGCGTCAGGGTGTAGCAGGCGCTCTCTTCCCACGACAGATGGCGCGGGCGGTGCATGACCTGACGCGACTGTACCCGGGTGAACTGGCCGAACGAGCCGTCCGCGGTTTCATAGCCCCAGATGCGCTGCGAGGGCGAGTTCATCGGGTCGCCGCCGTTGCACTCTTCGTCGTCGCCGTCATCCTGGTTGCAGTGAACCACGACTTCATCGCCGACCTTGAAGCGCTTGACCTTGGAGCCGATCGCCCACACCACGCCGGCGGCGTCCGAGCCCGCGATATGGTAGGGGGCCTTGTGATAATCGAAGGGCGAAATCGGCTTGCCGAGGCAAGCCCAGACGCCATTGTAGTTGACGCCGGCCGCCATCACCAGGATCAGCACCTCGTCGGGACCGATGGAGGGGGTTTCGACCACCTCGACCTGCATGGCCTTTTCCGGCTCGCCGTGGCGATCCTTGCGAATCGCCCAGGCATACATTTGCTTCGGCACATGGCCGAGCGGCGGAATTTCCCCGACCTCGTAGAGGTCTTTCACAGCGGAGGCAGACTGGTTCATGCCTTGGTGTTCCTTGGTTAGCCCGGAGTTTGTGGCTCCGGCTTGCGCCGGGGTCTCGCTCCCCTCGCATTATGGCTGATCACGGTCGAAATGCCTATGGACCGATGGAATGCCGCACATTAAACAAATTGCTCACCGCTTTGCAATGCGGCAATGATCTATCAAATTCGAGGCGTCCAATGAGCGTTCGCGAAAAGCCCTGGCTGTTCCGTACCTATTCCGGCCACTCGACGGCAGCGGCCTCAAACCGGCTGTATCGCACGAATCTGGCGCGTGGCCAGACCGGGCTGTCGGTTGCGTTCGACCTGCCGACTCAGACCGGTTACGACTCCGATCACCCGCTGGCGCGGGGCGAAGTCGGCAAAGTCGGCGTGCCGGTGTGTCATCTTGGTGACATGGAGACCCTGTTCGAGGGGATTCCGCTGGCCGAGATGAACACCTCGATGACCATCAACG
>JBAWVF010000131.1:0-10888 GCA_037147415.1 Rhodospirillaceae bacterium
TCAATTGCTTCTCGGAATTGGGCTGTTGCATGAAGACTTTTTGCGGTTGGTATCAGTACCCCGCGTCCGCGGGTCAACTCGGCGATCGTGCTATAAAAGGCGCGCAGGCCGCCGGTCAGCAACACGTAATGAAAATTGACCACTCGGCCCAACTCGGCAACCGGCAACGGCACCACCCGGACCGGGACCGAGCCGACCCGAACGCCGGCCGCTGATGCCCCGGCCTCTAACGCCGTTGTAACAATATGAAGATCGGCGAGGGAGGCCGGGTGTCCGGGATCGAAAACCACCGCAAGCTCAACCGGTCCGGTCGGCGGTGGCGCCAGAAAACCGATCGTGCGGACCGCAACCTGCACATCCTTGACCGTGGCCGGGACCGTGGCCGACGTCGGCCCCTCCGCACGAACCGGGAATGCAAACAGCCACGACAGCACGAGCAGAACAGCCAAGCACGCCTGGCGCTCGCAGGCACGGAGCGCCGAAGTACCAGCCCGCTGTCTTGCGCTCAATGTGCTCATGGCCACGGGATCATGTTTCTGTTCGGTTCCAATCTAACGCCGAGTGAAATAATGTTGGAACCGATATACCGGCGGCGCCCCGGCAAGGAAACCCCCGCATGCGGCGAGAATCACTGAGAGTAGGCACCTGTGCTCGCTGAGCAACAATAGGAGCGAGGACGATCACGGGTTTCGCGGACACTCTTTCGACGATCAACGCCCTTCGGTAGATTACCGCAGCACCATTGGTAGCTGTCAAGCAAAGCCTCGACTTCCGGCCAGCGACTATTGGCTACCGCATGATCAATCTCATCGCGAATCATTTGTCGAATTGCCGGTGTCCCCCAAGGTTGTTCAAGCAAGCCGGCAAGCTTTTCTTGTGCCGCCGGGGCCGGCAAGCGCTCATGGGCGGCAACCGTTCTAATGATATCCTCTCTGTCCGGTAAAGCCGCCGCCCCCTGACTGAAGCCCCACATCAAAGCCTCCATGGACCACTTTATCCCGTACATTTTAATTAAATCGGGCAGGCTTCCGGGCAATAGCGGCATGACACTTTGTCGCTCAAGCGATCATTGGCGGCGCCATCACGAGGTGCTACAGCATCGGCTGAATCGGCTGATCTTCCCTCCGACCGGACCCTGTCCCATGCCCGCCGCCCCCGTCACCCCGGCCGCTTTTGCTTCATCCCTGCCCGCAGGCGCGGATCTATGGGTGTTTGCTTATGGCTCTTTGATGTGGGATCCGGGGTTTCCCTTTCTGGAAACCCGGCGCGGTTTGTTGCGCGGCTACCATCGACGCTTTTGCATTTATTCAACCTATTACCGCGGCACGCCCGAGCAACCGGGGCTGGTGTTCGGATTGGACCATGGCGGCGCCTGTCGCGGGATCGTGTTCCGGGTAGCGGCCAAGGAACGGGACGCCGTGCTCGACGCCCTGTGGACCCGTGAGATGGTGACGGCGGTTTACCGGCCGAAACTGCTGCCGGTCCGCTGCGAAGACGGCACCCTGGTTTCCGCCTGCGCCTTTACCGTCGACCGCGCGCATGCCCAATACTGCCGCGGGCTGAGCCTGAGCGAATCCGCCGCTCTCATTCGGCGCGGTGTCGGCGGGCGCGGCCCCAACCTTGAGTACCTCGCCAACACCGTCAAGCACCTGGAACTGCTCGGCATCGTCGATCACGGCCTGCGTGAATTGCTGAAAGCCGCCAGCTCGGAGCCGGTTTAATCCGCGTCGGCATCGGCGGCGCGAGGCGCCTGACGGTTAGTCGCCGGACCACCGGCGGCGACCACCAGCCGATCGGTTGCCGCTTCCAAACGGGTTTCCAGTTCGATCATCGCTTCGAAGCGCTGAAGGCCGGGTTGGATCGGCGGCAGGAACTCGACCACAACGGTGCCCGACTTTTTAAGGAACGAGCGACGCGGCCAGAACACTCCGGAGTTCAGCGCCATCGGCACGATCGGCAAATGCAGGTTCTCGTAAAGCACGCCAACGCCGACCCGATAGTTATGATAGGTGCCGGGAGCAACGCGGGTGCCCTGGGGGAAGATCACGATCGGCCGGTTCTTGGCCGCCACCTTGCGGGCACCGTCCAACAGCGAGGACATCGCCCGGCCGCGCGCCCCGCGATCAACCGGAATCATTTCGGATTTGCGGGCCAGACGGCCCCAGATCGGAATCTGAGTCAACTCCCGCTTCAGCACCACCGCCGGGTCCGGCAGCAGCAGAATCACCTTCATGGTTTCCCAGGCCGACTGGTGCTTGGCGGCAACCAGATAGGAGCCTTGCTTCGGCAGATGCTCCCGCCCGCGCACCTCGTACCGCAGTCCGAGCAGTGTGCGCTCGAGGAAAGCCACCGAGCGGAGATACCAAATCACGACCGCCATCAACTGAGGGCGCGGCAACAGCGTGGTCCAGGCCAGCACCACCGACACCAGCACGGTCCAGCTGAAATAGGCGAGATTGAACGCCAGGGAACGGATAAATATCATCATCACTCGACAGCAGAAATCAGGGTAAGCCCGACATAACGGGACAGAGCTAACAGATACTTGTTATACTCGGTCACAATCAAGCCTGTCGTGCGCCGCCATAACCACCAGTCATTAACCTTAACGTTCGGCGGCACCACCGGATGAGGGATCACCTCGACCTCCGGAATTGCCATGTGGAACTCTAAAAGGCTGCGCCTCATGTGATAGTTCGCCGTGACCAGACGCAGGGAATTATAGTGTTCGGCCCGCATCCAGGCCGCGGTTTCCGCGGCGTTGCCGATCGTGTTGTCGGCGGCGTAACCCAAAACGATACAGCACTCCGCCTCCGCCGGTTTCTGGTGGGCAAGCCTTAACAACTCGCGGACATCGACGCTGTGATAGACCCCGGACACGAACAGCTTCAAGGCACGCTTGGCCACCAGTAAATCCAAGCCGGCATGCAAACGCTCGCTGCCGCCGGTCAGCACGACGATGGCGTCGGTGAAACGCAACGACTCGGAAGCCTCGACGGTCGAGGGATCGTGCGGGATGGTTTGGGCGAACCAGATCAACCCGCCCAACCAGACCTGACCGAGCACGGCCGCCGTCGCCACCATTCGACGCAACCGGCCAAAGCCCCAACCATGGTGGCGCGGACAGCGGGCCGGTGAGGAGAGAGGCGGCGGGGCCGGTGAACGTGCGCTCATGGGTCGAAACACTCACGGCATGGCGGCAAGCGCACGCAGCACGGTCAAACGTGCGGTCAGCACCGCCAGCCCCGCCGCAACTGCGGGAACCAACAGCAAGGCCAACCATTCGAGTGCGCTGAGAGCCATTTCGGGCAGCAGGCCGGCAGAGGCCTCCCCGGTCGCCCGATGCAGAAAGAACACGGTGACCAGCGCCAGAGTCAGCCCGATCGTGCCGCCACGCATAGCCAGACTGAGAATATGGGTTTGGAACTGCCGAGCGACATAGCTGTCGGTCGCGCCCATGATGTGCAGCAGTTCGACCACCGGCGAGTGCAGCGCCAGCCCGGTGCGAACGGCGAAGACCACTGCGGCGACCGCGGCACCCCCGACCAGCAGCAGCAGCACCAGCGCCACCAGTTGCGCGGTTCGGGCCAGCATGCGCAAATCGGCGAGCCAGGCGGCGTGATTGTCGAGCCGGGCACCCGGCACGGCGCGGGCCAACCGCTCGGCCAGTGCCGGCACCTCGAGCCGGCCGCCGGGCAAGGTCACGACATCAACCAGGGCAGGCAACGGCAAGTCGTCAGGCAAGGCGGAGCCGAGCCAGGGCTCCAGCAAGCCCCGGGCGGTCGCCGCCGTCACCGGCTCGGCCTTTTGAATGCCGGGGGTCGCCCGCAACAAAGCCAGCACGAGTTCGACCCGTTGAGCCTGCGGCGGCACCTGCTCTTCGGTCATGGGGGCGATCTGAACGGTCAGACGACCGGTCAGGCCATGCTCCCAACGTCCGGCCAAGCCGGCCAGCACCATCGCACCGGCCAGGGCCAGGATCGCCAGATAAATCATCACCGCGATAATCCAGACCAGAAAGCGCCCGGTCGCATCTTCGGCCAGCGGCAGATCGAGACGTTGCCCGAACATCAGCTTTCTCCGTTCGGATTCGAGCCGGGAGGAGACCGCAGCACCGGACCGACGATTCCGGCCAAAGCCGCCGGCAGTACCGGCGGCGGAATCGGACCGGCCAAAGCCGCCGGCAGCGCCGGCGGCGTAATCGGACCGACAGCCATTCGGGTTCCCGCCGGAACCACGGCCAGCGTTCCCTGATCCAGATGCAGCCGGGGATGACCGAATCGACTGATCAGGCCCTCGTTATGAGTGGCAATCACCACGGTCGTGCCCAATTTATACAGCTCTTCAAACAGGTACAGCAACCGCATGCCGATGCTGTCATCGACGTTGCCGGTCGGCTCGTCGGCCAGCAACAGTCGCGGCCGGGCAATCACCGAGCGCGCGATGGCGATACGCTGTTGCTGCCCGCCGGACAAAGTCGGCGGCCGCGCGTCGAGATGGTCGCCCAATCCGACCCAGCCGAGCAATTCCGCCACATGCTCCCGGATTTCCGATTCGGCGATTCCGGCCATGCGCAACGGTAAAGCAACATTATCGAGCGCCGACAAATGATCAAGCAAGCGGAAATTCTGGAACACCACCCCGATTTGACGACGCAACGCCGGCAAATCATCTCGCTTTAAGGTCGCGACATCGCGGTCGAACAACGTGATGCAGCCGCGGGTCGGCCGCAGCCCGACATACATCAGGCGCATCAACGAGGATTTGCCGGCACCGCTGGCACCAGTCAAAAAATGAAACGAACCCGGCGTCAGCGTGAAATTGATGCCACGCAACACCTCGGGTCCGGTCCCGTATCGCAGTCCGATATCTTCGAAACGTATCACCGTATCACCGCATCCTCGACTTATTCGCCCGCGGCCGCACCGGCCTGTTCGCCCGCGGCCGCACCGGCCTGTTCGACAATGACCGTACCCGGCCCGCTCGCCTTGCTTAAATGCTTGGCGCTTTCTATAAGTCATTCCTATCGGAAAATCCGAGATTTCCGCCAGACTAAATCGGCGCCCATGATCGTCACCTGCCCGAACTGTTCAACACGCTACACCCTGCCGCCCATGGCGTTGTCGGATGCACCCCGGCGTGTGCGCTGTACGAAGTGCGGGAATGTCTGGTCACAAACCGCGGCGACCGCCGAGCCGGACCCGAAACCAAAGCCGAAGCCGAAACCGAAGCCTGGGAAAGCCAAGCCGGAAAAAGCGGCAAAGGACGCAAAGGGCGCGAAGGGGACAAAGGGCATGAAAAAGGCCGGGGCCGCACCGCCGCCGCCCCCGCCCCCGCCGCCGTCCTTTGCATTCCCGGAGTCGACCGGATTCGACGACCCGGTCGACACGGCCCTGCCCGACCATAATGACGGCATCGACGATTTGTTCGGCGCCGCCATGCGCGATCTGGTCGCCGAGCCCCGTTCTTCCCGGGACAGCGACGCCGATCTTGAGCATGATCTCGGTTTCGGGCGCGATTTCGGCATGGAGGAAGCACCGGCCGGACGATTCGCCGCCCTGCGGGCCAAGTTGAGTCATGCCGGGCGCTGGATCGGCTTCGGATCGGTGATTCTCGGCGCCTTTTTGTCGCTCCTGATCGCCAGGGCCGAGATTGTTTATCTGTGGCCGCCGGCCGCTCTGTTCTACGAGGTGGTCGGCATGCCGGTCGAGCCGCCGGGCGCCGGGCTCCAGCTTCAGAATGTCAAATCGGAACAAAAGAACGAAGACGGCGCGCTGGCCCTGGTGGTCGACGGACAGATCTCCAACATTTCCGACATCGAGCGCGACGTGCCCCCGGTCATCGCCATTTCAATCGGCCCCGACCGTAAAGTCGTCCGTAAATGGCGTATTCCGGTCAAACAGACCAAGCTGGAGCCGGGGGGAACCGTGACCTTCCATTCCGTCGAGCACGATCCCGGAGTCGTTTCCGAACTTGCCGTCAATCTGGGGGGAAGCTAAAACCCTCCGCTCATCATCGGGCAGCCGCCGGGACTCGAGCAGGAGGGCGCGCCGCAGGGAGCCGGCGCAGGTGCGGCCCCGGCTTTAGCGACTCGCGGCGCCATCATCGCTTTGGTCACCTCGCGCCCGCCGCAACTCGGGCAGCTCATATCCTTATCCTGCTTGCGACGATCATAATCGGCCATGTTATCGAACCAGCTATCGAACTCGTGGCCGCAGTCGCAGCGCAACGAATAAAGAATCATCGGGGCATCTCCGGGTAAAGGCCTGTCTCCCCGGACTTATACGGGTTTCGAAAGCGTTCGGAAACCCGCATCGGGCGGCGGCGGCAAACCTGCGCACTGGCGACTTGACCTGCAACGGTACGCCCCCTAAATATACGCCGGAACAAACCACGGCTGGCATGGCATCGCTTTGCGTTGCCCGGTACCGCCCCATCGCGCGAGGACGCATGAGCAATCTCCTGAATGTCACCGATAGCAGTTTCCGGACCGATGTTCTGGAGGCGTCCGGAGCGGTGCTGATCGATTTCTGGGCGGAATGGTGCGGCCCCTGCAAGTCGATCGCCCCCACGCTTGAAGAGCTGGCTGCGGCGTACGAGGGTCGCCTGACCGTCGCCAAGGTCAATATCGACGAAAACCCCAAGACTCCGACCGCTTACGGCGTGCGCGGCATTCCCACCCTGTTGATTTTCAAGGGCGGCGAAGTGGTCGGCACCAAGATCGGCGCTTCCGGCAAGCGGGAACTGGCCGCCTGGATCGATTCCTGCCTGTAAGCTAACCCCAACTTTCCAGCGCGCGCGGGAGATCGGCGAACCGGTCGATCACCGCGTCGGCGCCGAGTTCGCGTGCCGGAATCCGGGTATAGCCATAGCTGACCAGCACGGTCTTCAGGCCGGCGGCCCGACCGGCCAGCACGTCGTTGCGGCTGTCGCCCACCATCACCGCCTGATTCGGGCGTACTCCCAGCCACTCGACCACCCGAAGCACCGGCGCCGGGTCGGGTTTACGCTCGGGCAGGACATCGGCCCCCAGCACGGCGCGAAAGAAACGGCCCAGATCAAGCGCCTCCAGCAGCGTGCGGGTGATGCGCTCCGGCTTGTTGGTGCACAGCCCCATCACGGCCCCCGCTTCCGCCAGCACCGTCAGAGTTTCAACCACGCCGGGATAAAGGCAATCGCTTGAGACCGGATGCTCCGCGTAAATATCCTGATAGCGCACGACCGCGGCCTTGACCGCTTCGGCCGGCAAATCCGGCCCGGTGGCGGTAAAAGCGCGGCGAACCAACTCGGTAGCACCGTCGCCGACCATGCCGCGCACCTCGGCTTCGCTCAGCCGACGCCGGCCGAATTCGGTCAGCAGGAGCCCGAGCGCGCCGGCAATGTCACCGACGCTGTCGATCAAAGTACCGTCGAGATCGAACACCAGAGCGGGCGGTACCGATTGAAACAACGGGAAATCTGTACGGTCGGACATGGGGAACGCTCTGTTGCGACAAATCGAGGCTGGGAAGTAGCGGCAAGCTGTGGCATGAAGACGGGGCTTCCGTCCATAGCCGGGTTCAAGGGATGACCGAGTCCTCTTCTGCTGCTTGTGTAATCCTTGCCGCGGGCAAGGGTACTCGAATGAAATCCGCCCTGCCCAAGGTGCTGCATCCCTTGGCCGGACGGCCGATGATTCGCCACGTGCTCGACGCGGTGGCGACGCTCAAGCCGGATCGGGTTTGTGTCGTGGTCGGACCCGAAATGGAATCGGTCGCGCGTGCGGTCGCCCCGGCCGATGTTGCGGTCCAGGTCCGCCAGATCGGTACCGCCGACGCGGTGCGGGCCGCGGCCAAATCGCTTGCCGGCTTCACCGGTGATGTGCTGGTGCTGTATGGCGACACGCCGCTGGTCAAGCCCGAAACCCTGCACCGCATGATCGAAGCCAGACGCGCGGCCAATGATCCCGCCGTGGTGGTGCTGGGTTTCCGTCCGGCCGATCCGGGCGCCTATGGCCGGCTGATCGTCAATCCGGCCGGCGTGCTGGAGAAAATCGTCGAGCATCTCGACGCCAACCCGCGCGAGCGCGCGGTGACCCTGTGCAATGCCGGACTGATGGCGTTCGACGGCAAGCGCCTGTTCGAGTTGCTCGACCATGTCGGCAGCGCCAACGCCAAGGGTGAGTATTACCTGACCGATGTGGTCGGGCTGGCGCGGGCGCGCGGCTATGCCTGTTCGGTGGTCGAGGCGCCGGCCGAAGAGGTGCTCGGAGTCAATGCCCGCTCCGAACTGGCCGAAGCCGAGCTGATTCTGCAAAACCGGCTGCGCCGCCGCGCGATGGACGAGGGCGCGACCCTGCTCGATCCGGCCACCACATGGTTTTCGTCCGATACCGTGCTCGGACGCGATGTCACGATCGGGCCGTCGGTGGTGTTCGGTCCGGGGGTCAAGGTCGCGGATCGGGTCGAAATCAAGGCCTTCAGCCATCTGGAGCAATGCTCGGTGGCCGAGGGCGCCACCATCGGTCCCTTCGCCCGCCTGCGTCCCGCCGCCGATATCGGCGAGGGCGCTCATGTCGGCAATTTCGTCGAGATCAAGAACGCCAAGGTCGAGGCGGGCGCCAAGGTCAATCACCTGACCTATATCGGTGACGCGGTGATCGGCGCGAAAGCCAATATCGGCGCCGGCACGATTACCTGTAACTATGACGGCTTCGGCAAATACAAGACCGAGATCGGGGCCGGGGCCTTTATCGGCTCGAACAGTTCGCTGGTGGCTCCGGTCAAGATCGGTGCGGGCGCGATTATCGGCGCCGGCAGCGTGATCACGCTCGAGGTCGAAGCCGACGCGCTGGCGGTGGCGCGCGGCCGTCAACAGAACTATCCCGGCTGGGCGGAACGTTTCCGCTCGTCCAAGAAGAAATAGCGGAGCTTTGATCCCATGTGCGGCATCATCGGCATTATCGGCAAGCACGACGCGGCGCCCCGTTTGGTCGAGGGGTTGCGACGGCTCGAATATCGCGGCTATGACAGCGCCGGTGTCGCGACCCTGGTCGGTGACCGGATCGAGCGCTGCCGGGCCGAGGGCAAGCTGGCGAACCTCGACGCCAAGCTGAAGGCGGGGCCGCTGCCGGGCACCATCGGCATCGGTCATACCCGCTGGGCCACCCATGGCGGCCCGACCGAGACCAACGCCCACCCGCACGCCTCGGCGCACTGCGCGGTGGTCCATAACGGCATCATCGAGAATTACCAGGAGCTGAAGGCCGAGTTGGAAGCGCGCGGCCATGTTTTCACCAGCCAGACCGACACCGAAGTGATCGTCCATCTGGTCACCGATTATTTACAACAGGGGCTCGACCCGGTGGCGGCGTCGACCGCGGCGCTGAAACGGTTGGAGGGGGCGTTCGCGTTGGCGCTGATCTTTGCCGGCGAGCATGAATTGATGGTGGGCGCGCGGCGCGGCACCCCGCTGGCGGTCGGCTATGGCGACGGTGAGATGTATCTGGCCTCCGATGCCTTCGCGCTGGCGCCGTTAACGAGCCGGCTGTGCTATCTGGAGGATGGCGACCGGGTGGTGGTGCGCCGCGACGGCGCAGTGGTTTATCAGAACGATGTCATTGTCGAGCGCACGGTTCGGCAGACCGCCGTTTCAGGGGCGCTGATCGGCAAGGACGGCTACCGCCACTTCATGCTGAAGGAAATCTACGAGCAGCCGCAAGTCATCGGCGACACGCTCAACGCCTTCATTCATCCGTCGACCGGGCATATTTCTTTGCCCGACATGCCATTTGATCTGACCAAGACGCCGCGGATCACCATTGTCGCCTGTGGCACCGCCTTTTATGCCGGGATGGTCGGTAAATACTGGCTGGAACAGGTGGCCCGGGTTCCGGTTGAAATCGATATCGCCTCCGAGTTCCGCTATCGCGAGGCGCCGCTGCCGGCCGGCGGGGTGGCTTTGTTCATTTCACAGTCGGGCGAAACGCTCGATACCCTGGAAGCGCTGCGCTATTGCAAACGCCAGGGGCAACATATTCTGTCGATTGTTAACGCGCCCGAAAGCACGATCGCCCGCGAGTCCGATTTCGTTCTATACACGCTGGCCGGTCCCGAAATCGGGGTCGCTTCAACTAAAGCCTTTACCACCCAGCTAACGACGCTGGCTTGTCTGGCGGTGGCGCTCGGCTGCGCCCGTAAGACCATTTCGCAGGAACGCGAGGCGCAACTGGCGGCGGCTTTGCGTGAGGTGCCGGCCCGCGCCGCCGACATTCTCCATCACGACGAGCGCTTGCGTGAATTGGCCCACGAGATGGCCGAGGCGCGCGACGTGCTTTATTTGGGGCGCGGGGCCTGCTATCCGCTGGCGTTGGAAGGCGCGTTAAAGCTCAAGGAAATCAGCTACATCCATGCCGAAGGCTATGCCGCCGGCGAACTCAAGCACGGCCCGATCGCGCTGATCGACGACGCGGTGCCGGTGATCGTGCTGGTCCCGACCGATCCTTTATTCGACAAGGTGGTGTCCAATGTTCAAGAGGTCTGTGCCCGCAGCGGCAAAGTCCTGTTGATTGCCGATATTCACGGGGTGACCCGTCTGAAGGACAAAGTCCGCTGGTCGGTTGAACTGCCGATGGTGGATCCGTTCGTCGCCCCGATTCTCTACGCAATTCCGGTACAGTTATTGGCTTACCATACCGCCGTTCTGAAAGGCACCGACGTCGACCAACCGCGCAATCTGGCCAAATCCGTGACGGTGGAATAGGGAGGTGCCGGTGAGAAACGTTCCTGTCCGGAGGTAATAAAGTTTGCTCGTGGGTAATAAAGTTTGCTCGTGGGTAATAAAGTCTGATCCTGAGGCAGCCATTCTAACTGGCCGATTTTCTGGAAATTTTAGGGCGGTCTGGCGTCTG
>JBAWVF010000132.1:0-10713 GCA_037147415.1 Rhodospirillaceae bacterium
ATCTTGGGGAAAAAGGCAAATCCGGAGTTCTGAAGTCTATGGCCACACGCGAAGACTTTCTTAGGGATTCCAACCACAGAATCGTTTTCTCATTTACCCCCAAACACGCATCATGGCTTAATCAGATCGAAATCTGGTTCTCGATCCTGGCGCGCAAAGTGATCCGACGCGGAAATTTTCGATCACAGGCAGACTTGGCCGATAAAATTCGGCAGTTCATCGACTACTTCAACCGGACCATGGCCAAGCCTTTCCGCTGGACCAAAACCGGCAAGCCGCTTACCGTCTGATGGGTCACAATTTCAGCCGGCATGCACTAGAGCGCACGCGGCTCGGTGGTTACATCCTTACCCGCCACGACCCTGATAACCGCAAAGCGGGTGATTAATACCGCTTACTCAAACTTTATGAAACTACGCCCGAGGATCGAATGGGGCATGCTGAGCGCGCAAAGCGGGACCATACACGAGCATGCCCTGAGCATACCCTCGATTTAGGCATGCCTGAAATAGCTAAGGCATTGAAAGATAACGAGCGAGAAGTCATGCCGGGTATGCATGAGTATGATTTTCCGGGTAGCGCCACCCCGCAAAAAATATTATTTTTGAAACGCGGAAAGCGGCCGGCGGGGGGCAATATGAACGCGGCCGAGCTGATCGCGGATTGTCACCGAGTCGGGCTGACGATCCGCCGCTACGGCAGCCGCATCGAACTGGACGCGCCAAATACACCGCCGGCCGATTTGATCGAGCGGTTGCGGGAGGCGAAGCCGGTGTTGCTGTCCGAGCTTCCCGACGACGGGCCGGAAGAGCCGTGCGACCGCTGTGGTGGCAAGGCATTCTGGCAGCAGTCCATGACCGATGAACCTTGGCGTTGCCGACGATGCATTCCACCGCTGCCGTCCATCGCTTGCGACGGTTCATTCTTCCCATAAGGGCCGGGCCGAGAGGTTCCGGCCCTTTTTCATGCCGTGGTTCCGTGGTGGTTCCGGGCCTTCAGTTCGGCGCTGGTGGTTCCGCCTAAACTGTGGCTAAGTCCTTGATCTCGTTGGTCGGGCCGACTGGATTCGAACCAGCGACCTCCAGTCCCCCAGACTGATGCGCTACCAGGCTGCGCTACGGCCCGACTTACCGAGAGGTGTAACTTAGTGGCGTGCTCGCCGAAGGTCAACCGGAATTCCATTTTCGTTGCGAACCACCTTACCCCGCTCCGAAGCGCACGGCTTCCTCGGCTGCACGGAACAGGGCTTTGGCTTTGTTGACCGTTTCCTGATATTCAGCTTCAGGATCGCTGTCAGCCACCACGCCGCCGCCAGATTGAACGTAAAGCATGCCGTCTTTGACCAGTCCGGTCCGAAGTGCGATGCAGGTATCCATCATGCCGCTGGCTGAGAAATAACCGACACAGCCACCATAAAAGCCACGGCGGGCCTTTTCCAACTCGTCAATAATTTCCATTGCCCGTACTTTGGGTGCGCCCGATACTGTTCCGGCCGGAAAGCCGGCGGCCAGCGCGTCGAGAGCGTCGAAACGTTCGGCGTCCAGCGCCCCCTCGACATTTGAGACGATGTGCATGACGTGGGAGTATCGTTCAATTACAAACTGATCGGTCACCCGAACAGTCCCGATCTTTGCCACCCGTCCGACATCGTTGCGCCCGAGGTCAAGTAGCATTAAATGCTCAGCCCGTTCCTTGGGGTCAGCCAGTAATTCCTGTTCCAACGCCCGATCTTCCGTACCGGATGCACCGCGACGCCGCGTCCCGGCAATCGGGCGAATCGTGACCTTGCCATCACGCAGTTGCACCAGGATTTCTGGGCTGGAGCCGATCAGACTGAAGCCATCAAAATTAAGATAGAACAAGTAAGGTGATGGATTAAGTCGGCGCAAAGACCGGTACAAAGCAAAAGCCGGTAGTGTAAAAGGTAAAGCGAAACGCTGAGATGGCACGACCTGGAAGATATCGCCGGCACGAATATACTCTTTGGCCTTATCGACCATAGCATGATACTCGGCGCGACTGGTGTTCGACGGGGGCAGGGCCGGGCCATCAGTAACCGGGCCGGGTGTGCCACGTCGATTGGTCAGACAGTGCTCCAGATCAACCAGCACGTTATTAAGCCGGACCTGAGCCGCTTGGTAAGCCGCCTCTGTAGAAATTTTGGATGAGGGCCATACGGGGGTTACGACCGTGACCAAGCTTTTAATGTTGTCGAAGATCACCATCACCGTCGGCCGCATCAGCACGGCGTCGGGAATGCCAAGCGTGTCCGGGTTGGTGTCGGGCAAGCGTTCGATCAAGCGAACCATGTCATAGCCGAGATAGCCGAAGAGCCCGGCCGACATCGGCGGCAAGGTTTCCGGCAACTCGATTCGGCATTCCGCCAGCAGATTGCGAATTGCATCGAATGGCGCGTCAGCCATCGGTTCAAAGGCATCGGGGGCGCTTAGGGCCTGACGGTTAAGCTCGCACCGTGTTCCGCGGCAACGCCAGATCATGTCGGGCTTGATGCCGATCAGCGAATAGCGTCCAAGCGTCTCCCCGCCCTCAACGGATTCAAGCAAAAAGCTATACGGCTGGCTTTCGGCAAGCTTAAGCATCGCCGAAACCGGCGTTTCCAAGTCATTGACCAAAGTGGTCCAGACGACTAACGGCTTGCCCTCGGCATGGCTGGCCGCAAAGACAACAGGATCGGGTACTACGTTCACGCGAAACCTGATCAGTTGGAGGAGAACATCTGGTCAATGCGTTCCCGGTTAATGGAAACCGGCCAGCGCATGCGCAGTCCCGCAGTAAACTGAGCCATAAGGTCATCGGACAGCGTGTGCTGTTCAGCATCACGCAGACCGGCAAGCGGAGAATTGGCGGCCTTCGGGTCCGCCGGAATGATGTTTTTCAGTTTGGCAATGATTTGACCGTCGGCACTGGCTGACCGCGCCACGTCACCGGGGAGCGCGCTAAATATCTGCTTCAAAAGGTCTGGTGGCAACGGCCCACCGCTACGGCCGGGATTGCGAACCAGCGGTTCGGTGGTTGCTGCAATCGCACTGGTCGTTTTGGCCAACGCTTCAATCGAGTCGCCGGCCTTCAACTTGGCCTCGATTTCCTCAGCCATTTTGGCGGCGGCTTTGGTGCGCTGCTCGACCTTCCAGTCGGCCAGCACGCGGTCATGCACTTCGGCCAAGGGTCTGAGCTGAGACGGAATCAGCGAATCGACCCGAACCACAAAAGCATTGTTCTCTGCGGCGTCAACGACCGAACTGCGCGCTCCCTTTCCCAAGGTGTAAGCGGTTTGCAAGATTAGCGATAAATCGGGAATGTCGGAAACTTTACTGCCATCGGGTTTAGCCCCGGACGACTCGACCTGGTCGATTTTGGTCAGCGGAAACCTGTATTTTGCTGCGGCCTCTTCCATGGTCGCCCCGCCGGCCAATGCATCCTCGATCATATTGATGAAGCGCGGCATGGTCTCGCTTGCCCGTTCGGCCTGCGCTGCGGCCACGACCTCATCGCGAACATCGGCAAGCTTACGCACCCTGGCCGGTTCGATCTTGGTGACTTTGACGACATGCCAGCCGAGATCGGACTTAAAGGGATCGGGGATGGCTCCGACCTCCAGGGCAAAAATAGAAACCCCGATTTCCGGTAAATCAGCCTCGGCAACCGGTCCTAATGCAGTGACGTCAAGACCTTCAGCCTTAGCCGCGGCGTCCAGATCAAGCTTGGCCGCGCGCGCCTTCTCGGCAACTGCGCGAGCCTTATCTTCACTATCGACAACAACTTGCTGGAAACTGCGTCGTTCGGGCAGCTGGAATTCATCGGCACGCGAGTCAAACGCAGTCTTGATTTCGTTTTCCGTCAGCTCAATCGTTTTTGCCAGATCGGCGGCCCGAACCAAGCCGATGGTCATCCCACGATATTCAGGCGCAGTGTAGCGGACGGACTTATCCTCGTAATAGCGGGTCAGCTCGGCCTGATCCGGTGCAGTCGGCTCGGGCATGCTGCTATTGGCGAGTGTCAAGGTTTCCGCAACACGCTTTTCATTGCGGTAACGGTACAGCGCGTCAACCATCAGCTCGGGAGCCGCGGCCCCCGCCGTGACGGCACCGGATAATAATTCGCGACCGGTTTCCTCACGGATCATGCTGAACAGGGTGCCTTCGCTCATGCCATTGCTGGCCAGTATTCGGCGCAACAGCTCCGGGTCGAACTGCCCTTGTTCATTGCGAAAGCCCGGAATCCGCTGGAGTCGGAATTTGACCAAATCGACGCCTGTGTTCAGTCCGGCATCGCCGACAGCAAGATTTAACAGGTTATTTTGGACCATCCGGTCCAGCGTCTGATCGATCAACCCGAGCTGTTTGGCCTGTTCAATATCCAGTTGGCCACCGAACATCGGACGTAAGCGATTGATTTGTTGGCGGACCTCGTGGTCAAGCTCGCCCATTGAAATCTTGATCGGGCCGACTTCGGCAACGGCGGTCGACTGACTCTTGCCCCGGAATATGTCACCGATACCCCAGATGCCGAAACTGATAATCAGGACGACGAACAGGCCCTTGACGATCCAGGTACCGACGGTGCCGCGAATGAGCTGAAGCATGAGGACTGTCTGGCTGCTAGCCGGCCGGCGAGAGACCGGCGGGGCGGGAAAAGACAAGCCACACTCAGCGTCGAACCATGAGTTCACAACGCTGAGGATGGCACGCCATCATAAAGGGCTTTGCCGCCCTCGGCAACCAAGAATGCCCGTCTGGCGCTCAGAACTTGGCGCCGCCGCAATACAACCAGTCATTCCCCTGCAAACCGAACAGCATGGCCGTCTTCTCGTTGCCGCTCCGGTAGATCACCACCCGAATCCGGGAGCCGTTGCAGCTGCCGCTTTGCGATTTAACCGGGAAGGTATGGACCTTGGACTTCAGACAGCCCTCGGCGCCCTTCGGCACACCGGTTGACAGCGCGTCGGGCCGCTTGCCGTTGAGCATCATGAAATAATTTTGCGCCGAACCGCCCTTGACCGTCGCCATGATCACAACCTTGCGGCCATGCGACATGCCGGCTTCCTGATCGCCGTCAGGGGCGCCGGGGACCAGTTGGCGAAAGGATATTTGTTGGCAGGCAGCCCGTTCCTTACCTTCAGCAGCGTCGGCCGAGGCAATGGCCAGCCCGCCGACCGCAAGCAGAACAATGGCGCCGATGGCGCTGGAAATTCGCGCTCCAAGCATTTTCTTATTCTCCGAATCCCGAAAGCCGGCTGATCCTTGCGCCGATTAATTATGACCGTAAGCGAAGCTTTCGCTGCAAAACAACAAGAAACCGCTTTACCGCCCAGGCGAGACGATTGATAGCAATGTGGAGCTGAAATAGTCCATAGTCTGCCGCACTTTTTCATTGCCATGTTAAGCGGGGCTCTGTTTCCGCGCGTTGTGCACCGCCGAAGCTACGACCGCTTCTGCGGGGAAAGCTTCGCACGCGCGGCCGCGAGTCGGGTTTCGATGGCGTCCATCACCAGCGCCTCCAGGCAAACGCCGTCGAGTCGGTTGATTTGCTGAAGACCGGTCGGTGAGGTGACGTTGATTTCGGTAAGATAGTCACCGATGACATCAATGCCGGTAAACAACAGGCCGTTGGCGCGCAGGAAAGGCCCGATTGCCGTGCAAATCGCGCGCTCCCGTTCAGTGAGCATTGTCCTGGCCGCCTGGCCGCCCGAGTGGAAATTAGCGCGTGCTTCTCCGCATTGCGGCATCCGGCTGACGGCACCAACCGGTTCACCCTCGATTAAAATGATGCGCTTGTCACCGTTCCGTATTTCGGGAAGGTAGCGCTGAACCATCAAGGGTTCACGTGGATAAAGCTGTCCGAATAATTCCAAAACAGAGCTTAAATTCTCGTCTCCGGGCTTAAGATGAAATACGCCGGCTCCACCACAGCCGAACAGAGGCTTGACGATAATATCCTCGTGTTCATTGCGAAACGCCTCGATTTCCTCACGATTAGCGGTCACCAGTGTCGGTGCCATTAATTCGGGATAGCGCATTACAAGCAATTTTTCCGGAGCATTACGCACCTGCACCGGGTCATTGCAGACTAATACCCGCGACGGCAAATGCTCCAACAGATGAGTCGAGGTGATATAGGCCAGATCAAACGGCGGATCTTGGCGCAGCAGCACGACATCCATATCGGCCAGTTCGACCGTGCGCGGCTCTCCCAGTGAAAAATGGGCACCCTTTTGCCGCTCCAGGGTCAGCGGCCACCCATAGGCAACCAGTTTGTCACGGCGTAAAGTAAGGTGCTTGGGCTGGTAGTAAAACAGCCGGTGACCGCGTCGTTGCGCCTCCAGCGCAATAACAAAGGTGCTATCGGCGTCGATATTGATGGACTCGACAGGATCCATCTGGATTGCGATGGCAAGCGTCATGGTAACTCCGGAGAGCCTATGGCATTACAGGTTATCAGCAGCCCGGCCAGTATCGCATTCAAGGGGGGCTTGAGCCCCCCTTGAACAAATACTTAACAACAACGGGTAATTTGAGTGGCCCCGGCGACGGGAGGACGGTCCTCAACCGCAATCGGCACGGGACTGCGCAATGCGGAAAGGCTCATGCGGACACCATACACCAGCATGGTCAGGACGACGCTCATGAAGAACAAGGCCAGTATCGCATCCAGCCGGTTATTACCGACTATTTGCGCGACCTGTTCCATGGTTTTTGCCGGAGCCAGGATTTGTTGCTTGTCGAGTGCTACCTGATACTTGTCGGCCTGAGCCAGAAAGCCGATCTTCGGGCTGGCATCAAAGACTTTTTCATAGCCGGCGGTCATGGTACAAGTAATCAGCCAGATTGCCGGGATAATGGTAACCCAGGCATGACGTTCGCGCTTCAGCTTGAACAGTACAACGGTTGACAAAATAAGCGCGCAACCGGCCAGCATTTGGTTTGAGATACCGAACAATTGCCACAGACTGTTGATGCCGCCGAACGGATCGACCACGCCTTGATAAAGAATATAGCCCCAGGCACCGACCGCGACTCCGGTGGCCAGGATATTGGAGGCCCAAGAAGAGGTGGCGGCGAGCGGCTTAAAGACGACTCCGAACATGTCCTGAACCATGAAGCGACAGGCGCGAGTTCCGGCATCGACCGCGGTCAGGATGAACAGGGCTTCGAACAGGATCGCGAAGTGATACCAGAACGCCATCCAACCGGTCCCGCCGAACACGGAGAGCAACTGCGCCATGCCGACGGCCAGGGTCGGAGCACCGCCGCTGCGCGAAAGTAAGGTTTGCTCGCCGACATCCCGGGTCAATTGGGTGATCATCTCGGGCGTGATCATGAAACCCCAACCGGAAATCACGGTAACCGCGCTCTCAACCGTCGTTCCGAGCACCGCCGGCGGTGCGTTCATCGCGAAATACATGCCGGGTTCGAGGATGGAGGCGGCACAGAGCGCCATGATCGCGACGAATGATTCCATCAGCATGCCGCCATAACCGATGAAACGAGCATGCTGTTCGTCGGCTATCATTTTCGGCGTAGTGCCCGAGGAAATCAGCGCATGGAAGCCCGAGCAAGCACCGCAGGCGATGGTAATGAACAGGAAGGGGAACAGAGAACCGGCCCAAACCGGTCCGCTGCCGTCGATAAAACGGGTGGTTGACGGCATTTTGAGCACCGGCGCCAGCACCAACACGCACAGTGCCAACAGAACGATGGTGCCGATCTTAAGAAATGTTGACAGATAGTCACGCGGTGTCAGTAATAGCCAGACGGGCAGAATAGAGGCAATCGCACCGTAAATAATCAGGGCCCATGTTAGTTGGACCTGAGATAGTGTGAACAGCGGGGCGAGGCTTGGATCATGGGCAACGCTACCGCCCCCCACGATGCCAAGGATCAGCAAAGTAACGCCGATGGCCGAGGCTTCATCAACGCGGCCGGGACGGATGAATTTCATGTAAACGCCCATGACCAGCGCAATCGGAATGGTCATGGCGACCGTGAATACAGACCACGGACTGACAGCCATCGCTTTGACCACGATCAGGCTGAGCACCGCCAGAATGATGGTCATGATGCCGAAAATACCGATCATGGCGATGGCGCCGGGAACCGGCCCTAATTCCTCGCGGATAATCTCGCCGAGCGAACGTCCGTTGCGGCGCATCGAGATGGTCAGAACCATGAAATCCTGTACGGCGCCGGCAAGAACGACCCCGAACAAAATCCAAAGCATACCGGGCAGATAGCCCATTTGCGCAGCCAGTACCGGCCCGACCAGCGGTCCGGCCCCGGCAATTGCGGCAAAATGATGACCGAACAGTACAATACGGTTCGTCGGCACATAGTCTTTATTATCGTTATATTTGACCGCCGGAGTCGGCCGCGCACTATCAAGAGACAGTACGGTTTGTGCAATAAACAAACTATAATAGCGGTAGGCGATGGTATAAATACACACTGCCGCAATCACCATCCAGATGGCACTGACGGTCTCGCCATGGAATAAGGCAACAATTCCGAAGGCGACCGCGCCCAGAATCGCGATCAAAGGAAAAACGAATTTTTGTAACATGCTTTCGGTCGGGATGGCGATGCTACTCATTCGGACTGTCTCCTTGAGTGTGCGCAATATAACGCGTCTATTCAAAGTAAACCGAATAGGTTTGACGTTCCTTTTCGACTTTTTGTTCACGAATCCGCGCGCTTTCCTCGCGCCGATGTTCACGCTCCACCGCACGCTGTTCACCCTTTTGGCGGCGCTGTAACCAACGATCCCGTCGGCGTGTCGCTTCTCCCGGGGGGACGGTGTCATGCAGGATGGCCCAGGTCCGGGCGGCTTCGAAGCGACGCTGAAGCTCGGCCGGGGCAAGGGCGCGGCCGAATCGGCCGAGCGCGTCGATCAATCGATCGCCGAGTCCCGGTTGCCGGATACCTTGATAGGCGCCGGCCACGCCGCTGCGAATCGCTTTCAGGCGCTCACGCGCCGTGCCGGCACTATCGTGCGGACCCGGCGTCAGCTGTCGCAGGCCGGCTTCGACCAACAGCCGCAGTCGGGTCGACAGGAGCGCCAGCCGAATCTGTAACCGAGTCATCGTCGGAGCCTCCCTTTTCGGTCCAAGCTACGTGTATTCTTGAGGCAATTGGTGCCTTATCCGGAGCGTGGATCATACATTAAATAGCACACTCTGCAAAAAAACCACCATTCCCCGGATTTGATTGTGAGAAAGGCTGCCGGACCGTTGCGGTGCGGCTTTCGTCCGGCCGGCTTTCGGGCTAAACAAGCCGGCAGTGATTCGAAGAAAAAGGCCTGCCCGTGCTGCGCAATATCCTGTCGGTGGGAGGGCTGACCCTGGTCAGCCGTGTCGTCGGGTTCGTCCGCGACGTGCTGATTGCGGCGATTCTGGGAGCGGGGCCGGTGGCCGACGCTTTCTTCGTGGCGTTACGTTTACCCAATCATTTCCGAGCCTTATTCGCTGAAGGCGCCTTTAATTCCGCCTTTGTGCCGGTCTTTTCCGAGCGTTTGGTGCGCGACGGGCAGCCGGCCGCGCGCCAACTGGCCGAAGAGGTATTGGCGGTGTTGATGACGGCGACCGTGCTGTTGACGGCGCTGGCCATGGTGGCGATGCCGGCTTTTATTCTGGTATTCGCTCCCGGTTTTTCCGAAGACCCGCCCAAGTTCGAGTTGGCGGTACTGTTCACCCGCATCACATTTCCTTATTTGCCGCTGATTTCCGTAGTGGCGTTGCTGGGCGCGATGCTGAACAGCATGAAGCGCTTTGCCGCGGCCGCGGCGGCGCCGATTCTGCTCAATCTGTGTTTGATTGCGGCGTTGCTCGGGCTGCGGCCGTTGCTGCCGACCGCCGGTCACGCGCTGGCTTGGGGCGTGCTGATCGCCGGGGTGGTCGAACTGCTTTATCTTGCTTGGGATGCCGGCCGGGTCGGAATGATGTTGGTGCCGCGCTTGCCGCGCCTGACTCCCGGCGTCAGGCACTTTCTGCGCGTGTTGTGGCCGGCGGCGCTCGGGGCCGGGCTGGTTCAGATCAATTTGTTTGCCGACACGATTATCGCCTCGTTCCTGCCGACCGGGGCGGTTTCCTATCTTTATTATGCGGATCGTCTCAATCAGTTGCCGCTCGGCGTGATCGGGATTGCGGTTGGCACCGTGCTGTTGCCCGAGATGGCGCGGCAGTTGAAAGGCGGCAGTTTCGAAGCCGCTACCGAAGCACAGAATCGCTGTATGGAGCTGTCATTATTACTGACTTTACCGGCGGCGGCGGCCTTCATGGCGGCGGCGCATCCGATTATGCAAGTGTTATTTCAGCGCGGCGCCTTCAGTGCGCTGGATGCCGGGGCTTCGGCCGATACGTTGATCGCGTATTCGCTCGGATTGCCGGCCTTTGTGTTGTTAAAAAGCCTGATCCCCGGCTTTCACGCGCGGCAGGATACGGCGACCCCGGTACGGTTGGCGTTGGTTGCGGTCGCGGTCAATGTCGGGCTTAAAATAGTGCTGATGGGGCCGTTGGCGCAAATCGGGTTGGCATTAGCCACCTCGGTTTCAGCCTGGGTTAATGCCGGGCTGCTGGCTTGGGCATTGAATCGGCGCGGCTTTTTGTGTTTGGATGCCAGGTTGAAACGCCGCGCGCCGCGGGTGGTGCTGGCAACGTTTGGTATGGCGGCGGTTCTCGTGTTTGGTGAGCCCCTCTTGTCC
>JBAWVF010000133.1:0-10679 GCA_037147415.1 Rhodospirillaceae bacterium
CCGGTAGGTAAGTTGCGCGAACGCCATCGCCCGATACTGCTCGGCACACGTCAAGTCGGCACACGTCAAGGTTCGGACTCGGGAATCGCCGCCGTAGTGGCCGACGATGCGCGTGAACGTCGTCCATGGCAGAAAATCCATGAGTTGGGCGAAAAGCGTCTTTCCGATTTGCATGGCCGTCTCCCCGAGGAAATCCCAGGGAATGGCGCATGAAGTTGAAATCGACACCACCTATTTTCTGCCCTAACCCCAAGGAACCATTAGCGTTTTCGCCCTACGAAGCTCAGTTAACCGGACAGCAGTGTGTCTGTGTGAAAGAATTCGGCCTTGACGTCGGCATGGTTGGCATTAAAGTGAGACAACAATGGCTCACAGGGCTAGGACATTCATGCGCGATGCCATCGGAACTTGAACAAAAATCCAGCAGCACCAGCTGCGGCTTTACTTCGAAAATGGGTGGTTGAAAACTTGGGTTGAAACCTCAAAGTGTGACTGTCGGTAATATTCGTAGAGTTCTGCCGTTTCTTTGACACAGATTTAACCCTGTTCTGTTTTTTGATGCTGGTCCAGCGGAATGGCGACAATGATGGTTTTGGGGTTGTTACTCCAACCGGCTGTTGGGTTGGTCTATAGCCGTTTTGCGCCCCACTTTTCAGATATTCGGATGCTATCGCTGTTTCCTGCCTGCGTTCTCTCAACTTTCCGTTTCAGTAGGAACTTGCCCCATGCACACCGGTCCTGTCGCTTTACTGGCGTGTCGTCGCTTTTTGCCATTGTTCATCGCCCAGTTTTTCGGTGCGGCCAATGACAATCTCTTCAAGAACGCGCTGGTGATCCTGATTCTGTTCCGGTTGGGCGAAGGCACCGGGATTGCACCGCAAGTTCTGGTCACGGCGGCGGCCGGGCTGTTCATTCTGCCATTTTTCCTGCTCTCGGCCACTGCTGGCCAGCTTTCAGATCGCTATGAAAAAACCGGGCTGATCCGCTGGATCAAGCTGGCTGAGGTCGGGGTGGCGCTGCTCGCCGTGGGCGCGCTGACTCTGGCTTCGGTGCCGTTGATGCTGACCGTGTTGTTCTTGTTCGGGGTTCAGGCGACCTTTTTCGGACCGTTGAAATACGCCGTACTGCCGGAACTTCTGGAAAGTGGTGAACTGCTCGCCGGTAACGCTCTGATCGAAGGCGGCACGTTTCTGGCCATTCTACTTGGAACCGTAATTGGCGGCGTGCTGATTTTGACTGAAGACGGCACGCCGCTGGTCGCGGGGTTGATGCTGGCTTTGGCACTCGGTGGCTATGCCGCCACTCTGGCTCTGCCCGACACCAGCCCCGGTAATCCCGAGGTCCGGATTACAACGAACATCCTCGTCGAATCTCAGGCGGTGATGAGGCTGATCACTGGTCGTCGCGACCTCTTTCTTTCGGTACTGGGGATTTCCTGGTTTTGGCTGATGGGGGCGACCTTTCTCGCGCAATTCCCGGCCTTTACCAAGGATGTGCTGTACGCCGACCAGAACGTCGTCACTCTGTTACTGACCGTGTTCTCGGTCGGCATCGGTGCCGGCTCAATGCTGTGCGGGCGGATGTTGAAGGGCGAAATCTCAGCCCGTCACGTGCCGTTCGCGGCATTGGGGATGACCCTGTTCTCGTTTGATCTGGTTTTTGCCAGCACCTCCGTCAGTGCCGACCCCGGACATCTCGCCACTGTCGTCGAGTTTCTTAATCATCCTGGAGCGTGGCGGGTACTGATCGATCTGATGATGATCGCACTGTGCGGCGGAATATACGTGGTTCCTCTTTACACCATCCTCCAGAGCCGCTGTGACGAAGGCTCGCGCGCCCGCGCCATCGCCGCCAACAACATTATCAACGCTTTGTTCATGGTGGTCTCAGCCCTGGCGAGTGGTGTGATGTTGGCCAGGGGCTTCTCGGTGCCCGGTGTGTTCCTGACCCAGGCGATCGCCAATCTCGGGGTCACAGTTTATATCTGCGGCCTTCTGCCTGACGCTGTGCTTAAGGGACTGTTCAGCTGGCTGCTGCGTCTGGCTTACCGGGTGCGGGTCGAGGGGCTGGAGCATCTGGGCAAGGCGGGCGAACGGGTGGTGGTGGTGGTAAACCACGTCTCCTTCCTCGACGCCGTTCTGATGGCCACCTTCCTGCCTGGTAAGCCTACCTTCGCTATCAACACCTTTATCGCTAAGGAATGGTGGGTCCGGCCATTTCTTTCGGTGATCGACGCCTTCCCGCTCGACCCTACCAACCCTATGTCTACAAAGTCGCTGATCCGTGCTGTGCGCGAGGGCCGGACGCTGGTGATCTTTCCCGAAGGCCGGCTGACCGTTACCGGCGCGCTAATGAAGGTCTATGAGGGGCCGGGAATGATCGCCGATCGTGCTGACGCCATCGTCGTGCCTGTGCGCATTGATGGCGCCCAATACACGCCTTTCTCCCGTCTCAAGGACAAGGTACGGCGGCGCTGGTTCCCGAACATCAAGGTCACTGTGCTGCCACCCCGGCGGTTCGAGGTGCCGGAGGAGATCAAGGGTCGGGCTCGGCGCCAGCGTATCGGCGCAGCGCTCTACGACGTCATGTCGGGCATGATGTTCGAAACCGCCAATCGCGATCGCACCCTGTTCCAGGCACTGCTTGATGCCCGCGTAATCAATGGCGGCGGTGCGCCGGTGTTGGAGGATATTAACCGCGCTCCGCTGTCTTATAACCAGCTAGTCGTCGGCAGCCATGCACTCGGCCGCGCTCTTGCCGCCGGTACCGCGCCGGGCGAACCGGTGGGTGTGCTGTTGCCTAACGCCAACCCGACCGCCGTCACGTTCTTCGCGCTGCAAGCCAGGGGACGGGTGCCGGCGATGCTAAATTTTTCGACCGGAGCCTCCAATGTGTTGGCAGCTTGCACCGCCGCGAAAATCTCCACCGTGGTCACCTCGCGTCGCTTCATCGAGCAGGCAAGGTTGCAGGCGATGGTCGAGGCACTCTCGACCAATATCCGCCTGCTCTATCTTGAGGATGTTGGCGCCGGCATCGGACTAGCCGGTAAGCTTTATGGGATGCTGGCCTCGGCGTTCAATCTCTGCCCCAAAGGGAACGCCGGGGATGCCGCCGTGATCCTCTTTACCTCGGGCTCGGAAGGTATGCCGAAGGGTGTCGTACTCAGCCACGGCAATATTCTGGCCAACTGCAACCAAATGTCGGCGCGGGTTTCGTTCAACCGGCAGGACATCGTGTTCAACGCCTTGCCGGTGTTCCATTCCTTTGGCCTGACCGCCGGCCTGATTCTGCCGGTGTTATCGGGGCTCAAGGTCTTTCTCTATCCAAGTCCGCTCCATTACCGCATCGTGCCCGAGTTGGTCTATGACAGCAACGCCACCATCATGTTCGGCACCGACACCTTCCTTGCCGGCTATGGCCGGGTGGCTAACTCCTATGACTTCTATTCGGTGCGCTACGTCTTTGCCGGGGCCGAAAAGGTCAAGGACGAGACGCGGCGTGTCTGGGCCGACAAGTTCGGCCTGCGCATCATGGAGGGCTACGGCACCACCGAAACCTCGCCGGTACTGGCCATCAACACGCCGATGCATTTCGCCGCCGGTTCGGTTGGAAGGATGCTGCCGGGGATCGAATACCGGCTGGAATCGGTGCCCGGGATCACTGAAGGCGGACGGCTGTTCGTCCACGGTCCCAACATTATGAGGGGATATCTGAAAGTTGACCACCCTGGCGTACTGGAGCCGCCACCGGAAGGCTGGTACGATACCGGCGACATCGTGACCATCGACGGGCTTGGCTTCATCAGAATTCAAGGCCGGGCAAAACGTTTTGCCAAGATCGCCGGGGAAATGGTTTCGCTCAGCGCGGTGGAAAGCGCAGTCGCCAGTCTGTGGCCCTCCTCGCACCATGCCGTGGTCGCAGTCGCAGATAAGCGCAAGGGCGAACAGTTGGTGCTTGTTACCGACCATGCCGGGGCGGAACGGGCAAATGTACTCGCCCACTTCCGAGAGCAAGGCCTGCCCGAACTAGCGGTCCCGCGCATGTTCCGCATCGTGGACAAGTTGCCTTTGCTCGGAACTGGGAAGACCGACTATGTTACGATCCAAGCATTGGCAGGCTAATGGTGGGCATGTCTTGACAAACTATTTTGTCTATAACAGTGTTTTGTAAGATGTCTTTTCTACATATTAATCGGGGGATAGGGACATCATATGTATATCGCTATGCTGCTGCTTTATGGATGATGTCATTTATTGCTATCATTCCGTGATCTTCTGTAAGTTTTATTGCAATTGGCATGGGTTAGTAGCGGAATAACTCTTTCGCCGGCTTTTATAATGGCCTCCCCAGTTGTCGTTATTATACTGGGCACCCTATCAGAGGCCAACAACCTTGGAAACCGGTCGAAAAATCTTTCGCGAGTGGTTGAACGGTTCATTGCGTGAGTTCGCCAGTCATAATGCTGGGGCTGAATATTGCGGGTGGGTAGCGCGGTCGATGCCCGGTCGAAATTTTCCCCCACTGCTTCGCCCCCGCGCAACCTGTGTTGTGCTTGCAACATGGGGCCGTGTCTTTATTGCGCACGACTAATATCACTCTTGTCAACAATGAGTGATGACGACTACGAACAACGTTTGCCTCGCTCTCCGGAAAGCAATGAACCCGCCCCATCCTCGATCCTTCAAGACAACCGCTCAGCGGGTGAAGCGCGTGGGGCTTTTGGTTGGGCTGGGGGCTGGACTTTTGGTGAACGCAGCCGAGGCACTGGCCGGCACCACGGTCAGGGATGTCCTGATCGGTGTCCGATCGCTTGATTTTCTGAAACATCCACCCTCCGGCAGTCTCGATCTCGCGCTGATTTACCAGCCCGGACTGGCAGTTTCAGAGCAGGAAAAGACCGCTCTCGTGGACGCGGCCGGGAGCGGCATCAAGACCGAGACGCTGACCGTTCATTTGGTCCCGGTTTCTGTTAGCGACTTGGCTCGGATCGAGAAGTTTCACTTTGTGTTACTGACCAGCGGCCTCCAGTCTCATTTTCAGACCATCTTCGAGCGCACCAAGGGCAAGTCGATTCTGACCATGTCTGCAGACCTTGATTGCGTGAGGTCGGGACGGTGTGTGATGGGCGTGGTATCGCAACCTTTGGTTCGGGTTCTCGTCAATCACGCGGCATCGGAGGACGCTGTCGTTATGTTTGACGAGAGCTTCCGCATGATGATCACCGAGTTCTGAGGCCATGATGTCAAACCATCCGCACCTGACCCGTTGTTTCCGTCCGGTTCGGGCCGTGACCTTGATGCTGGTGCTGACGGTTCTGGCGCCGATACCGGACAGCTTGGCGCAAGCGATCCAGTATGACAAGCTGGAGAAATTGTTCGGCGAACCGGTGACTACCAGCGCCACCGGCAAACCGCAACGGGCCAGTGATGTGCCGGTGTCGATGGTCATCATTACCCGGGACCAGATTCGCCACTCGCCAGCGACCGACATTCCGGGCATTCTGCGCGAATACACTGACCTCGACGTCTGGCAGTGGTCGCGAGGCGACGCCGACGTCAGCGTCCGCGGCTACAACTCCTCGCTCAATCCCCGCTTGCTGGTGCTGGTTAACGGGCGGCAAGTCTACGTCGATTATTACGGCTTCACCAACTGGGATACGATCCCCGTCCAACTGTCTGAGATTCGTCAGATCGAGGTTGTCAAGGGTCCCAACACCGCGCTGTTCGGCTTCAACGCCGTGGGCGGCGTCATCAACATTCTGACCTACAATCCGCTGTTCGATCAGTTCACCGATGCCTCCGTGAGGGTCGGCACCCGGGGCTACCGTGAAGTCTCGGCCGTGACCAGCCAGAAGGTCGGCGACCGGATGGGCCTGAGGCTGTCGACCGGCGGCTATGATGCCCACAACTATCCGATCGGCGACCGGTTTTCGGGCCCTTGGGCGGCAGGTTCTGATCCCTACTCGAAATCCCCGTACAAGCGCACGATCAATCTCGACACTCAGATGCAGGCCACCGACGACATTGTCGTCGGTTTCGAGGCCAGCCACGCGATGTCGTACCAGAACCAGTACCAATTCTATTATTTCGCGCTCCCGGACCGGTCGTCCACGGATTCGATCAAAGCCAGCATCAGCGCCAACACCGGCTGGGGGCTCATTGACGGTCAGATATACCGTAATGGTGTGCATGAGACGATCGAAGCGCCCGATGGCACGACCACGACATTCCAAAATGCGGTGACCACGGCCAAGCTCCAGGATATGTTCAAGATCGGTGTTGACCACACCTTCCGTATTGCCGGCGAGTATCGGTACAACGAGATGAATTCGGTGCCGACCTCGGGCGGCAATGCCCATTACTCCGTCTCCTCCGCCTCGGGGATGTGGGACTGGGCGCTGACCTCGCAGACCACTTTGACCAACGCGGTGCGCTTGGATCATCTCCAGCTGGGATATGACGGGTTGATGCCCACTGGCGGTCCCTACAGTGCGCGGGACTGGAACCGCCAAGTCCTGAACGAGGTCAGCGCCAATTCCGGCCTAGTGTTCAAGGCGACAGATATCGACACCTTCCGCGCCTCCTATAGCCGCGGGTTGCAGATGCCGCCGCTAGCCGATTATGCCTATTATCAACCCGACCCGACCGGCTTTTCAGTTGCGACCGGCAACCCTAAGCTGGTGCCGACCCTGGTTGAGAATTATGAACTCGCCTACACCCGCGATCTCACCGACGCGGGGTCCAAGGCTTCGGTCGTTGTCTTTTACCAGACCAACAGCAACTTGATCTCGTCCAATCCCTGGACCCGGTGCAACATCACCAACTGCCTGAATGGCCCGTTTCCGGGGATATTTGCGCCGGACAATGTCGGCGATTCCCGTGCCTTGGGCACGGAATGGGGGATCGACGGTCATTCCGAGTCCGGCTGGCGCTGGGGCGGTCATTACCGTATGGAATGGATCCACGATTCCTTGCGCTTCAGCAACGTCAATGCTGATGGCACGCTGAATTTCCCCCTCTTCTTCGAGGGCGGTGCCCCGCATCATCTGTTCAGCGCGCATGGGGGCTACACCTTCGGCAAGTGGGATTTCGACCTGTTCGGCCGCTATTCCACCCGGTATGACGTTCCGAACAATTCGCAGGATACCAAACTGTTAACCCAGTTCACCCGCTACACTGTGCCGCCCTCGTTTACCGCCGATGCCCGCATCGCCTACAACATCACCGATAATGCCTGGTTAGCGGTCAATGCCGTCAACGTTCAGTCCAAGCAGGTCTACATGACCAGCGGTCCGGCGATCGCGCGGCAGTTCTACCTGACCGCTGGCGTGCGCTTCTGACATGGCGGCTGCAGGGACGTGAACTTCCGGTTGGGAGATTATGTTAAACGGCACAGCGCGTCGCCTATCACATGTCGCTTGCAATCACCGAGAAACCGAGTTCGCTCGTCTTGGCAACGCCGGGAAATGCCCTTAAGCACGGTCCTGCCACAGGTTCTGTTCACGGTGGTTGATCGCCGGCAGGACTTATTTCATAATGCCTGTAGCGGTCGAAGGGGTGTGTTTGACCGCGATTTGGGTTAAAGTGCTGTCTTCGAAATCGCGACAGAGGCTCTTCGTGGCCTGGTGTTGGTGAGGTTGTATGCCGCAAACAACTGTGCGCAGTCGCGGTGTGGCCTTCCGAC
The DNA here is from genome assembly GCA_037147415.1 of Rhodospirillaceae bacterium. Taxonomy (GTDB): domain Bacteria; phylum Pseudomonadota; class Alphaproteobacteria; order Azospirillales; family Azospirillaceae; genus BOG-933. Next base: position 7,684 of record JBAWVF010000133.1, read on the forward strand.
TGCTGGTTGGACTGTCGGTTATGGCGGCGCTGGCGGTGACCGCCAGTTTGGTGGGCCGTCTGGCGGTTGACAACTATCGAGCGGCATTCCAGGAAACCGCGGCCACGTCCCTGCCCAATCTAGTTGAGGCATCGCAACTCGCTCAGACAGCGCAGTCAATCATCGGCAGCGCACCGGCGCTGGTCCTGGCCGATTCGCAACCGGTCAGGCGCGCAGCCATGCTGCGCATCAATGACCAACTCACATGGATGAGGGAACTGGTTGACCGGCTGAACCGCTCAGAAAACGCGAACGAGATGGTCCGAAATGCCGCGCGTCTCGGCGGAGAACTGGGCAAGGCTCTGGAATCGCTGAGCAAGGAGGTTGGCCGACGAATTGATCTCGGCAAGGTGCTTCATCAATTATCGTGGGATTTGGACGCGCTAGAACAATTGGTAACCAAACAGGTCCTGACACTGTTGCAAGAAGCCGCAGCCGGGGGCAAGTCGGGAGCCGAAGATAGTCAAATCTCGGAAATCCTCAGCCAATGGCTGCTGAGTGAACGGCACATCCTGACCTTGCTGGCTTTGGCTATCGGCACTCCCGACCCGGAAACTCTGGAGCGGCAGCGGAGCACCGCGAGTGCGAGCATTACCCTGGCCGAGACCATGCTTGCGAAGCTCCCGCCTGCGCTTGGCGAACGCCTTCTGGCATCGCATCAGCGGATTGCTTGCCTAGCACAAGGAGAAGGCAGTGTATTTGCGCAAATCGCCAAGCGGTTCGAAGTTGAACAAGCGGTGCGCACCACGATGATTCGGAATAAGGAATTGTCCGATGATTTCTTTACCGTGGTAACCGCGCTAACCAAGGAAATTGAAACCGGCGTTCTTGCTCGTAGCGAGCAGATCGATCGACAGGCCGGATGGCAATCCAAAATTCTATTTGTGATCGCCGTGGTTTGCGCGCTTGGGGCGGTGGTGATCCTGATTTATATCAACAGCAACGTCATCCGGCGTTTGCGTCAATTGGTCGACTGCATGCTGGATATGGTCGATGGCAACCGGAATGTCTCGATTCCGATTACTGCGGACGATGAAATCGGTGATCTTGGCCGGGCTTTTCGGCATTTTGTCGTTACTATCGACGCCCGAGAGGCCGCTCTAAAAGAAGAGCGTGAAAGAATTCGATTAAGTGAGTTGAAGTTTTCTAGAACTTTTGACCAAGCGCCAATAGGCGCCTCTATTGTTTCTCTTGGTGGAAACTATACTAGGGCAAACCGTGAGTTTGAGAGAATTACTGGATACTCAGAAATAGAGATTTGTACTAAATCAGTTGCGGATATTACATATCCTGATGATCGAGAAGTTAGTTCAGAAAGTGCTAAGCGACTGCTTGCAGGGGAAATTTCACAGGCTGATGAAGTAAAGCGATATCTTCGAAAAGACGGTGAGCCAATTTGGGTGCATGTCTCAGTACGGCTAATGAAGGATGATAATGGAACTCCACTTTATTTTATTCCTATGATGGTTGACATTACCGAGCGACGAAGTATTGAAATTGCTCTAAATGAAGCAAAAGAACGGGCAGAAAGCACTCTCGAAGACTTACTTGCTACTCAAAATAATTTAGTCGAAGCTGAAAAAATGGCATCTCTTGGACGATTAGTTGCTGGTGCTGCTCATGAAATTAATACCCCTATAGGGGTAGCTCTGACGACTGGATCACTTCTTTCAGATCGTATTCATGATGTGGCTGATAATTATCGCTCCAATCGGTTACGAAAATCAGAAATGGAGACTTTCATCGAGATCGCCGAGGAAGCCAGCAACTTACTGCTCGCAAATATTCGTCGCGCGGCCGATCTTGTTCAGAGTTTCAAACAGGTTGCAGCCGATCAGATCAGCGAGCAACGCCGCAAGTTCGACCTTGGTGGCTGCCTGTCTGATGTTGTTTACACCCTTGGACCAGTTTGGCGGCACCCTGGACACAATGTTGATTTGATTTGCCCGGAGCCGATTGAAGTTGAGGGTTACCCTGGAGTTATCTCTCAAATTCTGACTAATTTGATAGCCAACTCTGTTGTTCACGCTTTTGAACATGGCCATTACGGCATTCTTACAATCATGGCTGTTCTGGTTAAGCCTGATTGTGTTGTTTTAACTTATAGAGATAATGGCAAAGGAATTTCACCAAGTTCAATTAACAATGTCTTCGAGCCATTTTTTACAACTCGTAGAAACCTTGGTAGTACTGGCTTGGGGTTACATATTGTTTATAACTTAGTGGTGGGCAAATTAGGGGGCCGTATTGATCTTAAATCAGATGTCGGTCAAGGAGTTTGCTTTACAATTAGATTTCCTCGAATAGCAAAGATTATTGAGATGGAGCAGTAAATGCAACACTATCTAATGAGTTTGTATTTTTGGGAAAACCTCCGGCTTGGATACCAGTGATCGGACCATACCCATTGCGATCACAGGCAAATTTACCGTGTCGGCGGCTTGGACCTGCGGTTTCATGGATGATTTTTTCCAAATCCAGGGCAGAAATGCGCATTTCGACGATTGCGGGTAGTCAAACCAATCAATGGCGGTCACCCTCTCGACCGTCATCAACCGTCACCAAACCCTTCGCCACCGTCTTGAACCCTCCAGCCACAATCTTCACGAAATCATCAACAATGATATTCCTAACCACCCTCCAAATAAGTCAGCTGCTCGACCATAGGAAATATACTCTTAATGATTGCAATAATGCTTACATCAAAGATTAAGATCATCAGTCAATCATATGATAATCTTTAATAACATATCGAAACTCATTTTCAAAGTCGATTTCAAAGTTGGCCATATGTTCACATCAAAATGGCCCCAAAGTCAGTCAGCTGGTCCAGCATACGGTTGATTTACACGTATTTTACACAACTGAAAAAGTGTGCTATAAGTTATTGATTTTTCATTATGAATCTAGTATACTGGCTAACTCTTAATCAGCGGGCCGTAGGTTCGAATCCTACA
>JBAWVF010000134.1:0-10658 GCA_037147415.1 Rhodospirillaceae bacterium
CTCGCAACAGCGACAGGTGCTTCGACACCGTCGCCGGAGCCAACCCAAGCACGGCGGTGACTTGGCAGACGTAGAGTTCCTCCGGTTCCAGCATTTTCAGGATGCGGAGGCGGGAGGGGTCGGCGATGGCCCGACCGGCTTGTTCGAACTGCTCAATCATGGCGGAACCATACGTCGCTTCATCATTTCATCAAGTGACAAATTAATGAAGCGAAGGAGCGTTACCGCTTCGCTCCGCCGCCAGGAATTCTCAGCTCATCAGCCATTTGCCGATGTCCTCGGACCTCGGCAACCCGCCCGCATGGACGACCTTTCCGTCGATCATGATTCCGGGGGTCGAGATGACGCCAAAGCGGGCGATTTCCGCGTAGTCCGCCACCTTCTCGACCGTGACCTCGACTCCGACCTCGCGTGCCTTCGCCTCGATGAGGTCCACGGTCTGCATGCAACGCTTGCAACCGGGACCGAGTACCTTGATCTGCTTCATGTCGAGCCTCCTACATGACCATGTTGAACAGATAGCCGGTGATGATGATGCCGAGCGTGACGATGCCGATGAAGACGGCGATGAGTTGCGGCTTGAGAACGCGGCGCAGCAGGATGGTTTCGGGCAAGCTGACGCCGACCACCGCCATCATGAAAGCGAGAGCGGTTCCGAGAGCCGCGCCCTTCTCGACGAGCGACAGCAGCACCGGCGCCATTCCAGCCGCGTTGGAATAGAGCGGCAGCGCGACAAGCACCACCAGGAGGACGGACCACCAGGGAGCATCTTTGCCCATGTAGTCCGCCAGCGCATCGGTCGGCACATAACCGTGGATGACGGCGCCAAGTCCGATTCCGACCAGCACGTACGGCCCAACTTTCCGGATGATGTCGAAGACCGCGTCCGTGGCCAGGGCGAAACGCTCGGACCAGTTCAGGCGATGCTCAAGGATCCCCGCGCCCCCGAACTGCATCTTCCACACGAAATCCTCGACCCAGCGTTCCATATGCAGTCGCCCGATGAGCATGCCTCCGGCGATCGCGATGATCATCCCCGAGACGATGTAGGTGACGGCAACCTGCCAGCCAAACATGCCCCACAAGAGGATCAGGGCCACCTCGTTGATCATGGGCGCGGCAATGAGGAAGGAGAACGTCACGCCGAGCGGAATGCCCGACTCCACGAACCCGATGAACAGCGGAACGGCGCTGCACGAGCAGAAGGGGGTGACGATGCCGAGGCTGGCAGCCATCACGTTGCCGACGCCTTCGCGTTTTCCGCTGAGGATGCGGCGGGTCTGCTCCGCACTGAAGAATGTCCGCAAGACCGTGATTGCGAAGATCATCCCCGATAGCAGCAAAAGGATTTTCGGTACATCATAAAAGAAAAAAGCGACGGCTTCGCCTGCGTGTGATCCGCGGGGCAATTCAAGAAGGGTATAGGATATCCATTCCGATGCCTGGAATATTACTCCATAAAGAATGACCCATACCACGCCTGCCAATGTAACCCATAGCCACGCCATGGCGCTACTTTTCGTGCCGGACGGCATTAGCTCGCTTGTCATGGTGAGACTCCTTTGTCTGGCGGGCATCCCGGACACCGGAACTGATGGACTTCCGGTGTCCCCGCACGTCTGCATGCCGCTTCAGAGGAGCGGCCATTCACCAACATCAACGGCTTACCTGATTTACGGCGCCATCGGCGGTCGTGCATGCGCCCCGCCGCCGCCCTGTCCCGTCATGCCCATGCGTCTTTCGCCGCCACCCATTCGCCCGTTTTCCTGGGAGCCGTTTCGCATCATCCTGGAACCCGGTTCACGCAAGATGACCCCTTTCTCGACCGCACGCTTTTCCAGCTCTGCACGCTTCTGCGCCCAAAGCTCCATCTTCTCCTCCGGCGTTCGGGCGGCTCTCATCTGTCGCCACATGTCGAACCGCTCACGCACGGTCATCAGATCGCGCGGATTGACTTCCCTGGTCGGCGCTGAAACGGATTGCGGCGGTTGCGATACCGCCGTTTGAGCCACCGCGATATTTGCGGAAAGCACGGAAACCAAAGCAGCGGCCGCAATCGCTACGATGGCAGAAGACGCGAGGATATTCTTTCTCACTGGAACCTCCGTTGTTTAGTGAACTGGGTTTTGTCAAACTTTTTTGATGCCGCTCCTGTTGTCCGCAGACCTAATTTGGAGCCGAACATTTCCCGGCCCCTGGGTATATCCATCCACCAAGCGAAGACACCAAGTTGGGCGTTATCAGGTTGATCATGGTCGGCACGAGGATTCCGGTCATAACCAGCATGTTGATGGAGGGTGGTGTTCCAGGCGCCAAATACCGAACGACAGACGATATTCCGATTGCGACCGGATAGACGACGGCCCAGACAGCAAACGATAGTTTGAATGGGTCGGGCTTAGACATCGTTGATATGGTGACGTCCGCTGATATTGATCTATCGCCTGAATAAATGACAATCGTCGGGCGGGCCTGCCCAATCGACGCAAGAGCGATTATTCCGAGGTTTTGCTCAATAAACTTTGTTATTTCACCAACACCTCGCTTTGCATCAAAATCCACAACAGCGACGTAATCCTGTGTTCCCGCTGTGACGACCAGATTGATTTTGCTGGAGGCGGCATAGCCAGCGGTTTCCAGGTCGGAAGCGATCAGGTCCAACGCCTCACGAGCCTTTTGATCGCATCCTTTGTAATTGGAACCCGTTATGACGACGTGCGTCCGGCCTTCGGGCGCATGAAACGGAGTAGCCTCCCCTGCTAGAGCGGGAGATGGCACGAGAAGAACGATAAGCAGACAGCAACAAAGCGCGATGCTCGCCCCTCTGTCAGCGATCTTCTTGATCTCATGGAATGGCCTTTTCCACATATCTCCCGATGCCTCCTGGCTGTGAATTCCGTCGCTGAAGAGGTTCGATTTTCCGGCATGCACCCTGGCCTTGACCGCGATGCTTCCGAAGAGGGTGGCTGACCACCTATGAATAGGGTACTTTCTATAGTGACTATAGGAGCAAGGGGAATCACGATGAAGGCGCTCACGATCGGCAGATTGTCGGAGTTGACCGGGGTTAAGGTCGTGACCATTCGTTATTACGAGTCCGTCGGCCTACTGCCACCACCTCCGCGAACCGAGGGAAATCGCCGCTTTTATGGGCAGGCCGATGTGGATAGATTGGTGTTTATCCGCAGGAGTCGTGAATTCGGATTATCCTCGGAAGCGATAAAAAGTCTTCTGACCCTCGAACTCAATCAAAAACAACCCTGTCATTCCGCAATTCACATCGCACAGGAGCATCTTAAGGAGATTGAACACAGGATTATGGAACTTGATGCCTTGGCAGGATATTTCCGAGTTATTCTCGACAGATGCACTGGTGAGCGCGTTGACACCTGCCCGATATTGGTCGCTTTGCGTGGGAATACATAATTGTTGGATCGTTTCTCGTCGGCTGGGGTGCCGGAGACGCGGGCAGCGAAAAAGGTCATGGTCGAACTGGCGAGACCCAGCGACGAATGGATGGCCTTGGAGAGAATGCCGAGGCCGCCCGTCAACAGACCCACAGTCAGCTTGGCGACTGACATGCCGCCGCAGCGAAAGGCCAGCCTCAACCCGCCGGTTCGCCTTTTGCCGCGTACTGGCGACACCGGCGGTGGGGAGGGAGCCATCTGCATTGTCGCCCCTTTGGTCAAGGGATGCGATGACGTCGCAAATACTATTTGAATTTCTCTGACTACTTGGTGGCTTCTCTTCCGATGAAGCCACCAAGTATACCGGAGCCTGCAAGCACGATGGGACGGAGCAACCCTGTTCCGAGGGGGAAGCCTCGCATCCCACTCATGCGGCCGAATTCAGGGGGAATACCACTTGCAAGGCGGACAGCCATGGTGCCGCCAAGAAGATAATCACCCACCAAAACACCAGCGACCACCCCGGCAACGGTGACAATGGCACTACCAATAGTGACCGGCGCAACGGCAGACTGACCCTCATTATAGCTCATCTGGGTTTGGGCAACGGCCGGGGTTGTGAGAACCAGTGCTCCAGCCAGAACCAGCGCATATTTCATCATGAACTCCTTTGTGACGGTGATAGCGACAAGCGCCTGCCGCTTCGCTGTTTTCTACTCGCGCTCTTGAAATTTCAATTCGTTTCGGCGCTCGACTGAAGACGCTCAGCGCCCCGGCGGCATCGGCAACGGTGGCGCTTCGCGATCAAGGATCGTCAAGTGCCGCAATCATCAGCCAAGCTCTGTTCATCGTCTCCTCCGCATCCTTGAGGGGCCTTTCACATGATCCCGATGCTACACCGGGCAAGCTGAACCTGGGATGAACGGCTCGCTCAGGTTCGGTTCAGACGTACCCTGCCAGAATGGCTCCATCACAACATGAGAGCGGAGCCGACGATGATCCCGAAAATGTTCCTTCACACCTTGGCGGCGACGCTGATCGTCGCTGGACTGGCCGGAGCGTGGCAGGTTTGTGCCACTCCAGACGGCGACTGGACCCACGCCCCAGCCCATCATGAAAACGCGGGAGGCGGCCATGACGACTGACGCCCTCACCGTCCGTCCGGGCCCGCTGCTCTCGACCCGCACGGTGAAGCTGATTCTGCACGCGCTGTTGTCGGGCGCCTTTCTGGTCGCCTACTTCAGCGGTGACGAGGACACCTACGCCATGCATCTGGCGGCCGGCTACCTGACGCTGGTGGTGCTCACGGCGAGGATCGGCGCCGGACTGACCGCCAGCGCGGGCCACCTGCTGCACCTACCGCAGCCGGGACGGCTGGCCGATCTGGTCCGGCGCCCTTGGTCGGCGGGGTCGTGGCTTACCGCGCTGCTGTTGGCCGGTATTGCCTCCGCCTGCATCAGCGGCGTTTTCGCCGACCAGTTGCCGCGCAGTCTCGTCGGGCATCTTCATGGAGGGTTGGGAGAAATCGCCATGAACCTCGCCCTTGCCCACATCCTGTTCGTGTCCGCGCTCTGGCTGCGCGGCCGGCTGAAGAGGTGACCGCCATGCTTCGACGTCTCGTCTTCGCCGCCCTGGCGGCATCGCTTGCCCTTCCCGCCGCGGCCGGTCCCGCCCAGGACCGGTTGCTCGAAGCCTATCGCGCCGAGGCGCTCCGGGCCGATCCGGGATACACCGGCTTTTCCGCCGCCCGAGGACAAGCGCTTTACCTTGGCCCCCATGTCGGCGGCCAACCCGGCACGACTGCCTGCGCCTCCTGTCATACCCCCGATCCGGCTCAGCCAGGCCGGCACGTCAAGACCGGGCGGGAGATCGGGCCGATGGCGGTCAGCGCCGCACCCGACCGCTTCACCGACCCCGCCAAGGTGGAAAAGCGCTTTTCCCGCGATTGCCCCAACGTCCTCGGCCGCGACTGCACCGCCCGGGAAAAGGGCGACGTCATTCTGTTTCTTACCGGCCGATGAGGTCTTTCATGCGCACACCGATTTTCGCCGCCCTCTGTCTGTTGGCCGTTACCGCCCCGGCGGCGGCCAATCCCTTTGAACGAGTCGCCTCGATCGCCGATTCCCTGTTCCGCAAGGAATGCGGCGAATGCCACATAGCTTTTCAGCCCGGTCTGCTGCCTGCCGAAAGCTGGCGCCGGATCATGTCGACCCTTTCCGACCATTTCGGGGAAAAGGCGACGCTTCCCCCGGAAGAGGTCGCGACCATCACCGCCTACCTGACCGGCTATGCCGGCCGGGGCGATCCAGCGGTGTCGCGCATCACCGGACAATCCTGGTGGCTGGGCGAACACCGCAAGCTTGCGGCCTCCGAATGGTCGCGGCCGGCGGTGAAGAGCAAGGCCAACTGCGCCGCCTGCCATGCCGGCGCCGAAGCCGGCTTCTACGAGGAGGACGGACCCGAACCTCAATGGCGGATATGATGCTCCAGCAGGACGACGCCGAGGAAGCCGACGAAGAACAGCGCTGTGACGAACGGCGAGTCATGCTGGGGATGGGCATGGGCCTCGACCAGCAGCTCCTCGGTGACGAGATAGAGCAGCGCCACCAGACCGAAGGCATATCCGGCGGTGATCACCCCCGGCGGCAGCTCTGCCGCCGCCAGCCCGAGGGAGGCGCCGATCGGCAGCATGGCGCCGATGATCACGCTGATGCTGATGATGGCGGCGCGGGAATGGGTAAGCGCCAGCGCGCCGGTCAGGGCCAGGCCGAGAAACAGCACTTCCAGCGACAGGGCGAAGGTCAGCAACAGGCCCTGGGCTTGTCCGGCGACGAATCCGAAGCCGATGATCAACCCGTCGATGAAGGTGTCGAAGGCGACGGCGATGATGAAGGACGACGCCTCGCCGTAATACTCCTCGATTGCCTTGATCGCGAAGGTCATGAGAATGCCGGCACCGCCGCCGATGAGGATGGGAAAGGAGTGCGGCTGTTCCAGCAGCTCCGGCAGCAATTCCCCGGCCGCCGCCGCGAACACCACCCCCGCCGCCAGATGCTGGAAGGCGGAGAGCGCCCGCGGCGAGGGCGTCCAGGTCGCCGCAATCAGCGCGCCCGCCACCGCCGCCAGCATGGGAATGAAAGTATAGCCGAGCAAGACCGCCCCCCTGTTTTTTTGTCACTACATGGCCGCAGGCAGTGCCAAGTCCGCCCTCAGCCCGCCCAACTCCGAGCGACCGAGGCCGAGGGAGCCGCCGTAAAGCTCGCAGAGATCACCGACGATGCCGAGCCCCAGCCCCGTGCCCGGCACCGACTCGTCGAGACGGACCCCGCGCCCCATCGCCTCGGCTTCCGCTCCCTCCGGCAGGCCGGGGCCGTCATCCTCCACCGTCAGCAGCAGGCGCCCCGGCCCGACGGCGCGGGCGCTCACCCGGCAGCGGGTGGTCGCCCATTTGCAGGCGTTGTCCATCAGGTTGCCGAGTAGTTCCTCCAGGTCTTCGCGCTCGCCGGCGAATGCGAGGCCGGGGGGGACATGAAGCGCGATCTCCGGTCCGCGCTCGGCATGCAGGCTGGACATGACCCGCGCCAGAGCGGCCACAACCGGCGCCACCTCGGTGCGCCAGCCGGGCAGGCCGCTGGCGGCGGCGGCGCGGGCACGGCTGAGATGATGGTTGACCTGCCGCAACACGGTGTCGAGCCGCTCGCGCAAGGGGGCCGCCTCGGCACCGGCCAGACGCTCCAGGTCGTTGGCGATCACCGCCAGCCCACCCTTTAGGGCGTGGGCGAGATTGCCGGCCTGGACGCGGGCGCGCTCCACCACCTCGGCGCTGTGGGCCAAGAGGTGGTTGAGGTCGTCAACCAGCGGCCGTACCTCCAGCGGTGCCGCGGCGTCGAAGCTCTTGCGGCGGCCGGCGCGGATATCGACCAGTTCGCGGCGCAGCCGTTCCAGCGGATGCAGCCCCACCGTCACCTGGGCGGCGGCGGCGAGAGCCAGCACCAGCGCCAGCACGGCGAGCGCGGTGAGCATGGTGCGGTCGAATTCGCCCTGAGCACGGTCGAGGGAGGTTTTGGCCTCAGCAGCAGCGAGGCGGAAGCGCTGCGGCGCGTCTTCGAGTTGGACCGAGCGCTCGGCCACGATCACCGGTGCACCGTCGGGACCATGGCTGAGATGGTGATGCAGCACGCCATCGCCCAACTCGTCGAGCGGCAACTCGAGCACGCCGTCCCACAGGGAGCGTGAGCGCAGCACCGGCGCCCGCTCCACCAGCACCTGCCAGTAGAGCCCCGAAAGCGGGCGCTGGAAGCGGGGGTCGCTGAGGGGGCGGGCCAGCACCGGTCGCCCTTCGGTGTCCAGCGCCAGATTGGCGGCGAGCTGGTCGAGGTGGTTGGCCAGCTCCTGGTCGAAGCGTTCGCGTAGATGGCGCTGGAACAGCTCCGACAACACCAGCCCGGCGATGGCCAGCGCCAGCAGGATCGACACCACCGCCCCGGCCAGCAGGCGGAACCTCAAGGAGTAAGTGCCTCTCACGGCGGGTCGATCCGGTAGCCGAGGCCGCGCACGGTCTGGATCAGTCCGTCGCCGAGCTTCTTGCGCAGCCGCGCGACGAACACCTCGATGGTGTTGGAATCCCGGTCGAAATCCTGGGCGTAGATGTGCTCGGTAAGATCGGTGCGCGACACCACCTGACCCTGGCGCATCATCAGATAGACCAGCACCCGGTATTCGTGGGCGGTCAGCGCGACGGCCTCGCCGTCGAGGCTGACGTGGCCGGTGCGCACCTCCACCCGCAGGCCGCCGCGCGCCAGATCCGGGGCGGCGTGGCCGTGGGCGCGGCGAATCAGCGCCCGCACCCGCGCGAGCAGCTCCTCAAGGCGGAAGGGTTTGGTGAGGTAGTCGTCGGCGCCGGCATCAATGCCCTCCACCTTCTCGTGCCAGTGGCCGCGGGCGGTGAGGATGATCACCGGTACCGCCACCCCGGCCTGACGCCAGCGCCGCAGCACCGAAAGACCGTCCACCTTGGGCAGACCGAGGTCGAGCACCACCGCGTCGTAGGGCTCGGTCTCGCCGAGGAACTGGCCCTCCTCGCCATCGGCGGCACGGTCGGCGGCGTAGCCTCCAGCGGTGAGGGCTTCCACCACCTGCCGGGCCAGCGCCGGATCGTCTTCCACCACTAGCACCCGCATCGCTGTCACCACGTCCTGATTGCTCGCCGGACGCCGGTCAGGGCGTCGTAGCACAGCTTGACGATACGCCCGTCGGGCATGCGCACCTTGATTTCGTATATAAGCGCGGGCCGCTCCCCGTCCTCACGCCCGCCATGGAAGCCGTGGCCGTGATGGTGCGGCCCCTCCAGTTCGACGTCGATTACCTCGCCGGGATAATCGTGGCGCACCAGTTCGAGGATATCCGCCAGGGGCCGCACCTGCCCGGCTTCCAGGGCGGCGCGGGCGCGGTCGTGGTCAAGCTCCTCCTCGCCAGACGACGGCACGGACGCACCCCACAGCAGCAGGGCTGCGAGGACGAAGGGCGCGATGTGACGAAATCGGATCATGACCAGATACTACCCCCTCCAACCTGAACTGGAAATGAACGCGGCATTCAGCCTGGGTTCAGAATGCGGCCGGCATTATCCTATAGTGAGAGAGCCGACCAAGAGGAGTATCTGAGGATGCCGTGTGTTCTTGTGATCTTGCTGAGTTTGTTTTTGGCCGCGCCGGCCTTGGCCGGAACCGCAGCATCCGAACCGGCCGCCCCGGTCTCCGACCCTCTGGAGCCGTTCAACCGCGCCATGTACGGCTTCAACCGCGCCGTCCTCGACCATGTCATCAATCCCACCGTCGACACCGTGGGGCCGATACTGCCCGGCCCGGTGAAGACCGGACTTGGCAACGCCTATTCGAACCTCACCGAGATCGAGTTCATCCTCAACAATCTGCTGACCGCCCATCCGTTGGCGGCGGCGGCCTCGGCTGGACGCTTCGCCATCAACTCCACGGTGGGCATTGCCGGCCTGTTCGACGTGGCCTCGGCCATCGGCCTCAAGCGGCGCGAGTCCGATTTCATCGAGTCCCTCTGCCAGACCGGCGTGCCGCCCGGCCCCTATACGGTGCTGCCGCTGGTGGGCTCCGCCAATCTCTACAGCGCAGCCACCCTGGCTTCGGCGGTGGCGTTGGAGGTCTATGGCCTCAGTTTCATCTCCATGGCCCTGGCGACCGCCGACTTCATCGTCATCGACCTCGGCGGTTCGGCGGCGACACTGCGCTATATGAACACGGTGCCTGTAGCCAAAAATCAGGACCCCTACGAGGCGCTACGGACCGACCACCTCGACTATGTGCGCAAGGGCTGCGAGGGCGACCCGGCACAACGGCTCGCCTCTCGACCCTAACACACCGCAAACCGGCACGAGTATCTGAGGGATCATGCGGCCCTCACCCGACCGACGAAGCCATCGACTTCGCTGCGCAGACGTTCGGCCTGACGGGCCAGATCCTGAGCCGCCGAGAGGGTCTGCCCGGCCATGGCCCCTGTAGACGCGGCGGCTTGGGTGACATCTCCGATGTGAACCGACACCTCCTGCGTACAGGAAGACGCCTGCTGAACATTGCGGGCGATCTCGTGAGTGGCGGCACCCTGCTGGTCGACGGCGGAGGCGATGGTTGCCGCGATCTCGCTCATCCGCCTGATGGTTCCGGTGATATCGCGGATCGCTTCGACTGCGGAACCGGTCACGGCCTGCATCTGCCCGACCTGATTCTGAATGTCCTCAGTTGCCTTCGCGGTCTGGTTGGCCAGATTCTTGACCTCCGTGGCCACCACGGCAAAACCTTTTCCGGCGTCCCCCGCCCGCGCCGCCTCGATGGTGGCATTGAGAGCCAGCAAGTTTGTCTGGGACGCGATGTCGTTGATGAGTTGAACCACCTCTCCAATCTTCTGAGCCGCTTCGGAAAGGCCGGCGACTGTCTCGTTGGTACGATTGGCCTCACCCACGGCATTGGCGGCGAAGCGCGACGATTCCGTGACCTGACGGCTGATTTCGCCAACCGACGCCGTCAGCTCTTCGGTGGCGGCGGCAACGGTGCCGACGTTGCCCGACGCCTGCTCGGCCGCCCCTGCCACCGTGTTGGCCTGCCGGCTGGTCTGTTCAGCGGTCGCGGAAAGGGTTTGCGCGTCGGATTGGAGTTGCGTCGCCGCCGAGGCCACGCCGTTGACCACCGAGGACATCGCGGCGTCGAACTCGGCGATAAAGCGCTC
>JBAWVF010000135.1:0-10625 GCA_037147415.1 Rhodospirillaceae bacterium
TAGTTCCGGCAGAGAAAAAGGGGAGAAAGAGAGAAAAAACGGCCAAAAACGGCCCCGAAACCGGTCAAGTCGGTTTAGGTATTTGGCCGCTAACCACTGTGATATCTTTGATTTTTTTGAAGCCCGCCCTCGTAAGAGAACGTTTTCTTCACAAGTACTGGCGGAGGGAACGGGATGTTTCGCAACCCATTAGGAAGAATTTTAGCAAAACTTAGGATAAGGCCCCGTCAAAAGTTCGAGGGCAAAGTGGTGGGCGAAGGGAATGCGAATGCTTGGAGTCATCTCGATAAATCAGCGTGTTATGTTTCTCGTCTGTTTTCAATTTTAGCTCAGGACCGGCGTAGAAAATTCTAAATTGCACTGCTATGCGGTGTCAAATCCGAACTCTTTGCTGTTTTTAGGTGCCAGGTTAGCTGCGAAACCACCTAACCGATGGTCTGTACCAACAGTTTTGGTGAAAATCGCTTTGGCAAGCGAAGGGGACACAACTCGAACCTATTCTCCCGAATTTGAGATTAATTCCGATCAACGGCTCACATCCCAACCGGGAGATGGGTGGGATGCGGATAATCTCAGGACACAATCGTGGTCAGTGCGTGTGGTCGTGACCAAAGATTTCGGACAGCGATTTTCCGTCGACGAGGCGGTCGTTCCACTCTTCCAACTGATTGCTGTTGGCGGCAAGGACACTACCCTCAATGCCAGCAGGCAATTTATCGAAACGCCGACGAAGCTGGCGGAGAAACATTTCAGCCTTACCCTCAGCCTTGCCCTTGGCCAGGAGCCCTGGGCGTACTTCAGCAATGATTTCCTGTTCGATCGTTAACATCACGTCTTCCTCCTGTCCTGGCAGAATGCTCTTCAGCACCGTTCGTAAGCGCGTCCGGTCAACGTTGCTGGTCTTGAAAAGGTATTTGACCACGAGAACGACCAAGGTCAAGCCGACTTCCGCAGCTACGGCGATCAGGCGCTCCAGCGTCGTCAAAGGGTCATCGTCGCGGGTGGCATATTTCAGGACCAGAAGCCCGGCCTGAAGGGGCGGAAAGTTCGATAGCTCGGTGTCCTGAATGATGCCCAGATCGACCAGCGTGTACCAAAAATTCGGCAGCCGCTCGGTCACCATATTGGCCGGCAAGCGATACGCTTCGCCGAGTGACAGGGGCAACGTCCAGGGGCGGGTGCCGTGATAAAGCAGGATCGGATAGACTGCGGCGGGAACAATTCGGACCGTGCCGTCGGCTTCTTTATGACGACGAGCCCCACGCACTGTGATCCCGCAGAGTGTGGCGAACATTTGGAGCAGGCTATCAGATTCGGGACTACTCTTATGCTCGATCAGGGTCCAGACCAGAATCGGTTCACCGTCAGCGGTCTCAAGCGCGAACACGCGATCACCGCGATGCTCCGTCAGGAGTGGGTCGATGAAGGTTTCTGAGCGATCGACCGCCGGGGCCGCAGACAGGCGCGCACCCACCGTGTCGGGCAGGCGCTCACGCAGAAAAGCATCGGCACAGCCCGGTTGGTCGAGCAACTGCTTCACGAATTGATCGTGGCGCTGGATCAGACGAGGGCCATCGGCTGTGGCGCCATCGTTGATCGGAAGCTCAGAATGCGCAGCCATGCTTATCGGTTCCGGTGCCTTTCATGAGCGGTCTTGTGTCAAGCGATCCACTCAATGTTAGGAGGATACACCTTTTACGGGGCGCTGTCTCGGTTGGCAACGTCGGGGGTCAGCGTCAGGCCAAGCAAACTTCTCCGTGCCAACAATGACGAGACACCGGCCCCCGAAGTTGGCCGTAGGCCGGCTGTAGTGGCGGCGCCTGCGGCGGTGAACCCAGAATTGTTGGATCGGTGACGCGGCCGTTAGAGAAGAAGGTGCCACGCTTTCGGTCCTACAGGCAGGCATGCACCGAACTCTGGCACGAATGCGGCGATCTCGCCGTCCGGCTCGATTCCCTGAATGGGCTGGGGAGCTTGCGTAAGGCTCGCGACAGGGCGCTGGGCCAGGGTTAAGGTTGTGACCATTCGTTATTACGAGTCCGTCGGCCTACTGCCGCCGCCTCCGCGAACCGAGGGAAATCGCCGCTTTTATGGGCAGGCCGATGTGGACAGATTGGTGTTTATCCGCAGGAGTCGTGAATTCGGATTATCCTCGGAAGCGATAAAAAGTCTTCTGACTCTCGCACTCAATCAAAACAACCCTGTCATTCCGCAATCCAAATCACCCAGGAACATCTTAAGGAGATTGAACACAGGATTTCGGAACTTGATGCCTTGGCAGGATATTTCCGAGGCATTCTCGACAGATGCACTGGCGAACGCGTAGACACCTGCCCGATATTGGTCGCGTTGCGTGGCGAAGCCTGATGACAAGACTCAAATCACGTCCAAATCGGCTTCTGCCCGAATGACGCTGCCATCGTCATCGGTCCAGGCGAACACGAGCTTGCCCGACCGGGTTGCCCGCACGAAAAACGCGATGTACGGGTTTGCGGATACCGACGGATGCAACTCGCCGAGAAAGACGGTCTGGTCGAGATAGCGGCATTCAAACCGATTGAGGGCCTTGCGCGGTATGGGCGTTCCATCCGCCGCCTTGCGCAAGCCGGTCTCCATGGGATGGGAGATCAGGGTCTTCACCTCGATAATCTCGCCGGCTTTGGCTTGCTTCGGAATTCTGACATGGGGACCGGACATCGCCTTTTCCTTCCGCTCAATTGGCGCCGCAACCGCCGACAGTGACCTTGATGGCAGCCGTCGCGCGGTAGGCGGAACCGTCGTTCATCCGGGCAATCGCGACGACGCTCTGGTCCTTGGCCAACCGCACGCGCGTCGAGACCTCCGCCTTGCCGTTTTCCGGCCCCAAATGGAAGGAGCAGGCGAGCGGCCAGGGATTCTCCTCCATCAGGACGTGGATTTCCCGAACGTGATCACTGTCGGTCATCGGGCTATCGACGCTGACGGTCAGCGGCACGACGTTGCCGTCCTCGGCGATCGGCGGCATCATCAGGCGGATACGGCCTTCCTGGCACGGGACGTTTCCGACGATCCGGGCGATCTCGGTCTCCATCTCGACTGGGGTGGCAGTGGCAGGAAGGCTCACCAGGGTGATGCCGAGGGCGGCAACCGCTCCTCCCCCCAGGACGAGCAGGTCCCGTCGGTTCAGATGCGGTCGTAAGGCGTCGGACATGTCTGCCTCCACAAATTTCAGGCAAGGAACCTCAGGCCAGGAACCTCAGGGATGAATCACGACCCAGCCGCGGAGCTGGCGTTCGATCAGTTCGGGCATCGCGGCCGGAACCACCGAGACACCCTCGATCAAGTCCGTCTGCGGACGCTTCGTCGCCTCAAGCGTGCTGCCGCAGGCGACGAACTCGACACCATAGGCCATCAGGCTCTTGACCCGATCGAGGGCTGGCGTGGTCTCGCGGAGCAGCGCGCGAACCCCATCACCGTAGGCGATGACCGAGACCTTCACGCTGTCGAGGCCGTAATGCTTCTGGATGTTGACGATGTTGAACAGGAGGTTGTTGACCGCCCTGGCATCCGGGTCGGAGAGTTGCAGGACCACCAGCCGAGGCGCATCCGGCGTCGGAACGGGCGGCACGACGGGCTGCGCCGCCGCCTTCTCCGATCTCGCGCCCAGAGCGGCAGCCGCGCTTCCGGCAAGGCCCACGCCCAGCACGGTTCGCCGGCCGATGATGCTGCGACCCGGTAGCTCAGCCATAACCGCTTTGTCCTCTCTGGTCGCTCCGTATCGATCCGGTGGCGACGGGGCGAACGATCCGGGGTGTCGGGCGCATTTATTGGCCTCCAAGCATCATCGCGGCCAGCGCGCCGCCGGCCACCACCCAGAGTGGCCCCAATCCCGCGATCAGCGCCACCAAACTGGCGAGGCCGATGCCGATCACCGAAGCCGACGGAGGCAGTACCAGGATCAACTTGACGGCGGTGGCCGCGATCAAACCGGCGACGGCGGCGGTGGTGCCCCGTGTCGCCGGGGCTGCAAGTCGGTGGCTGCGGATCACCTCCACAACCGGCATGGCTGCAATCAGCATCAGGAACGACGGGAAGAACACCGCCGCCGTTGCTACCACCGCTCCGGGCAGGGCCGCGACGCTCCAGCCGACGAAGGTCGCGGTAATGACGATCGGGCCTGGGGTGATCTGGCCGAGGGCGATGCCGTCGAAAAAAGCCGACGGCTCCAGCCAGTGCCGGACCTCGACCACCTCGTGCAGCATCAGGGGCAGCGAGCCGTAGGCGCCTCCGAACGCGAACAGATCGACCTTGGCCATCACCAGGGCAAGGTCGAACAACCCGGAATCGAACTGGCGCAGCACCATCGCCATGGCCGCTCCGACGAGCAGAAGCGCCAAGGGGAGCCGGAAATCCCGCCCCCGCACGGGACCGGAAACGGACTGGGTGGATGCGGCGGCCTGCTTGGGCAGCAGCAGGGCGGCGACAGAGGCCGCTATCGCGATGATCAGAATCGGACTCTGGCCGGCGAGGAACGAAGCTGCGGATGCCGTCGCGATCAGGCCCTCCAACACTCCCGTGAGGGTGCGACGGCCAAACCCCAGCGCGACATGGGCGACGATGGCGGCCACCACCGCCTGAAGCCCCGTGAAGACCGAGGCACCAAGAGGATTGCCGTGAACGGTCCGGTAACTGGCCGAAAGGACCAGCATCAGCAGGAAAGCGTGAATGCCGAAGCCGAGGAACGCGGCGGCGGCTCCCGGAGCACCGCGCAGCCGGTATCCGACGAAGGCGGCAAGCTGCATGGCGGTGGCGCCAGGAAGGAACTGCGCAACGGCGACGCCGGAGAGCACGACTTCACGAGGGAGCCAATGTCGCTCGGTCACGAACCGCTCAATCTGAGCGATCATGGCCGGTCCACCGAAGCTGGTCGCACCCAGCCGTACAAAACCCACGAAAAGAACGCCGATCGAGGGCGCGACACCGGGGCTGGCCTCAGTGTCGCCGCAGGATGGTGCGTGGAGACGGAGGAGCGTCATCGACAGCCGTCCATCAGCGTATCCGGTAGCTGGCGTGGCAGGCGTTGCACGCCGCCGTCATTTCGTTGAGCGTCTTGGTCAATTCCTTCATGCCTTCATAGGACCGCTCGACATCGACGTTTCTGGCGACGATGGCGAAGCGGCTCGCCGCGTGGTGCAGCGCGCCGCCGGCCTCCTGCATGGGTTTCGGCATGAAGGGTGCCATGTGGGCGGCGCCGTGGAGGCCGAAGGAACTCATGCCGAGGCGTTCCTCGGCGACCTTGGCCGCGTCGTCGAACTTCTCCGCCGCCACGTCGGCCAGCAACTCGTTCAACACCAGCAGGTGATCGCGCATGTTGGAAAGCATGTGCTCCTGCATCATCGGAGGCATCGTCACCAGTTCCCGATCGTCGGCGGCTTGCGCCGACGCCGTGACCAGGGACGCGATGAGCATGGCTGCGACGAGAAGAACCCGGACTTTCATTGGTGACTTCCTCCGAATCATGACGTTTACGGAGTTTGCGTCAGGCGGAGACGGCGGCATATGATCCGAATCATACGGTCGGGATGATAATTCTGAGAGGTTCCAAGCCGATGGCGTGATGGCCTCGGCGTCACTCGGGGAGGCAGACACGTGAAGGGTATCCTCGAAGAACCCTGGATCTCCGCAATCGGCGGCGACATCCGCGAACGTCAGCTCGGCGAAGGCCAGTTTCTGTTCCGGCAGGGCGATCCCGTTTCCGGCATTTTCGCGGTCATCGAGGGGCGGGTCCGCCTCGTCCGGTATTCCAGGGACGGCATCGTGTCCGTCCTTTATGTTGCGGTTTCCGGCGACACTTTTGCCGAGGCGGCGCTGTTTTCCGATGTCTATCACTGCGATGCCGTGGCGGACGTGCCGTCGGGCATTGCCGTCATTCCCAAGGAGGCGATCCTGAGGGCGTTCGCTGCGAACCCGGATGTCGCCACCGCCTTCATGGCAAGGCTGGCGCGTCAGGTTCAGGCGCTCCGGTCCCGTCTGGAAATCCGGAACATCCGCTCGGCCACCGAGCGTGTCCTTCAGTATCTGCTGCTGTTGTCGGCTCCGGGCCAGCGGGCCGTCGTCTTCGACCGTTGCTTCAAGGATGTCGCGGCAGAGGTCGGGTTGACCCACGAGGCGTTCTATCGGGCACTGTCCACTCTTGATACCCAGGGCAAGATCGAGCGGAACGGGCGGGTGATCCGCATTCTCGACCCTGCCTGACGCGGGAAGGCGACCTTCGCCCCAACCACATTCTTTGAATGGAGATGATCGAAATCATATGAAGGAAGCAGCGTCGCGGCCATCGTCATGGGCATGAATTCGCAGTCAGCCGGTGATCGCCAGCCCAGGAAAGGAAGCCCATGGCTATCATCCAGGCGCAAAGTGTCGAGAAATTCTACCGTGCCGGCGATGTCGAGGTGCAGGCGCTGAAGGGCGTCAGCTTCACCATCGAATCCGGAGCCTTCGTCTCCTTCGTCGGTCCCTCCGGCAGCGGCAAAAGCACGCTGCTCAATCTGCTGGGTTGTCTCGACCATCCCACCAGCGGCACCCTCAAGGTGTTCGACACCGACGTCGCGTCGCTCGGCCGCAGGGAAAGCGCCCGCTTTCGCGGCAGGAACATCGGCTTCATCTTCCAGGACTTCAACCTGATGCCGGTGTTGACGGTCTATGAGAACGTCGAATACCCGCTGATCATGGTGCAGGAATGGCCGGAGCGGCGCCGTCGCGAGCGGGTGATGGAACTGCTGGCGGCCGTTGGCATGGCGGACCAAGCCTACAAGCGGCCGGATCAAATCTCCGGCGGCCAGAAGCAGCGCGTCGCGGTCGCCCGCGCCCTGGCTCCCGAAACCAAGCTCGTCCTGGCCGACGAACCCACCGCCAATCTCGACCATGACACCGCCCACCGCGTCATCGAGTTGATGCGGCGGCTGAAGAGCGAGTTCGGCGTCACCTTCGTCTTCTCGACCCACGACCCGAAGATCATGGCGGAAGCTGAAATCGTCTTTCGCCTGGAGGACGGACGGCTGACCTCAGAGGACCAGATGGGGAGAACGCTCCATGCATAGCGTGTTCAAGATCGCCTGGCGCAACCTTCTGCGCTACTGGCGCCGCACCCTGCTGACGGCGGGCCTCATCACCGTCGGCGTCGTCGCCGTCCTGCTGTTCGTCGCCCTGGCGGGATCGTTCAAGGCGCTGATGATCGGCCAGTTCACGGATTCGGTGCTGGGTCACCTCGAAATCCACAAGAAAGGCTACGTGGCCTCGCTCGACAACCTGCCCCTCGGCATGAACATGGGGCCGAGCCAGTGGGAGCACGCCGAAGCCGTGTTGAAGGCGACGGATACCGTCTCCTCCTACTCACCGCGCATCAAGTTCGGCGGCCTGTTCAGCAACTATGTCGAGACCACCAACATCCGCGTCAACGGCATCGACCCCGACAAGGAACAGGCGACGGTGCCGCTGCTTCGTGGCCGCATCATCGACGGCAAGGCCGATGGCTTACTGGAACGAGGACAAATCCTGGTGCCCGAACTGATGGCCAGGGGCATGGAGGTGAAGGTTGGCGATACGGTCGTTGTCGTCGCCACCAACCGGGACGGCTCGGTCAACGGCCAGAATTTCACGGTCAGGGGCGTCGTGTCGGGCCTCAGCGGACCAGGGGGACGTGACGCCTACATCCACATCGACGACGCCCGCCGCATTCTCCGCATCACCACACCGGAAGTCAGCGAGGTGCTGGTGCGGCTGAACAGCCTGTCGAACCTCGCCGCCACGGTGACCAAGCTTGAAGCGGCGTTCGTCGGCGATCTTACGCCCCAGGGCAAGCCGGCGTTCGAAGTCCACGGCTGGGACAAGCTGTCGCCGTTCGCCCACATCGCCAAGATGATCGACCTGCTCACCCTGTTCATCAAGATCATGCTGGTGTCGATCGTGCTGATCAGCATCATGAACGTGATGATCATGGCGGTCTACGAGCGCATCCGCGAGATCGGCACCATCTCGGCCATCGGAACGCCGCCCCACCGCATTCTCGGTCTTTTCCTGACCGAGGGTCTGCTGCTCGGCGTGTTCGGCAGCGTCATCGGCAGCCTGCTCAGCGTCGGCGCCGTGATGATACTCAATGTCCGCAAGGTGTCCTTCGCCTTCGGCCAACAGGACAACATCGTGCTGGCTCCGACCATCTCTGCCGCCGACGTCGTTACCGCCTGCGTCGTCGTCATCGTCGTCGCCATGCTCGCCAGCCTGCAACCGGCATGGAAAGCCGCACGCATGGACCCCATCGCCGCGCTGCGGCACATCTGACCGAGAAAGGGGAACCCGATGCTCAGAATACTCTTCGCCGCCATCCTGGCCATCCTCGGATGCCTCCCGGCCTACGCGCTCGACGGCGCCGACATCCTGCGCAAACTCGACCGCAACCTCGAGCCCGAGTCCTACGAGTCATTCCGCAAACTCATCAACATCGAGCCGAACGGCAGCCGCAAGGAGTTCGTGCTCTATACCGTGAAGAAGGGGCAGGACAAGCTGGTCTCGCTGTTTCTGTCTCCGGCCAGCGAGAACGGCCGGGGCACGCTGCGCATCGGCGACAACATGTGGCTCTTCATCCCCGAGGTGGGAAAGCCGATCCGCATCACCAGCCTGCAATCGGTCATCGGCGGCGTTTTCAACAATGCCGACATCCTTAGGCTGGACTATGCCGTCGAGTACAGCGCTGAAAAGGTCGAGGAGGTGCCCGAAGGATACCTGCTGTCGCTGAAGGCCAGGAGCGACGCCATCGCCTATGATCGCCTGAAGATGTGGGTCGACAAGAAAACCATCCTCCCCATCAAGGTCGAAGCCTATGCGGCGAGCGGACTGCTGATCAAAACCCTGCGGTTCAGTCAGGTCAAGGATTTCGGCGGTGGCGTCGTCCGCCCGTCTCTGATCGAGACCGACAGCCCGCTCTACAAGGGCTACAAGTCGGCGATGATCTACGCCGGCATCAAGCAACGGGTCTTCCCCGACGAGGTGTTCACACTGAACTTCCTGCCGCGCGTCGGCACCATCCGTCCGGAGTGACAGCGATGGAACGACGTCTCATCGTCACATGGCTGGTCGTCCTGCTGACCGTCGCTGGCGCGGCCCATGCCGAAGAAGGCTACACGTTCGATGCTTCCGAGTATGCCAAGAAGGACCTTGAGATAAAAGGTTACCTTGAAGGCAAGGGCGAGGCGTTCAATTTCGACAGGCAGTCCGCCTTCTACAGGTTGGACCACCCCGCCGGCAATCGGCCCACAGATAGCTTGCGCGGTACCGCGACAGGCGAGGTAACGGCCAAGTACACGAAGGATATTTTTAGTTTCGACATGACGTTTCATGCCGACGGTCAGCGCGACACCGTCAACGGGAATTCCTCGGAAACGAAATTCTACGAGGCCAATCTGACGCTTCAGCCCCAGACCGGACTATCGCTCGACATCGGCAAGAAAGTCCTCAAATGGGGCAAGGGCTACGCCTGGAACCCCGTCGGCTTCGTCGAGCGCCCCAAGGACCCGACGGACCCGGACCTTTCCCGCGAAGGATATTGGATGGTGGTCGGCGATTACACCCGCAGTTTCGACGGCCCCGTGCAGACGGCGGGCCTGACGACCGTCCTGATCCCGACGACGCCTTTCGTCAATAACGATTTCGGGCCGCAAACGGGCTATCAGGACGTCGCGGGAAAGTTCTCCCTGCTCGTGGAGGACACCGACGTCGACCTCATGATTCTGAGCGGTGGCGCAAAGAGCCTGCGCTACGGCGCCGACTTCGCCCGCAATCTCAATGCCCGGCTTGAAGTGCATGGTGAAGTCGCCCATGTCGCCAAGTCGCAGCGGATGTTGCTTGATTCCTCGCAGAAACCCTACGCCGACATCGGGGAAGCAACCTCCTGGCTGCTTGGTCTTCGGTATCTCACCGACGAGGCGACCACCTATATTCTGGAGTATTACCATAACGGCACTGGCTACAAAGCCAGTGAGCAGGAAGCCTTCTTCCGATTGGCCGACCAAGCGGTTGACGCCTTCCAGAGTTCAGGGAGCAGAACCCTTTTGAGCCGGGCGAACACCATGCGCCTCGGTTACGCGGCGCAGAACTCCGGCCGTGATTACGTAAACTTCAAAGTCAGCCAGGACGAACCACTCGGCATCGTCTATCTCACGCCATCCTTGACGGTGATCGCCGATGTTGGCGGCCATAGTGCCATGATTCTACCGGAATTGCTGTACACGGGCATCACCAATTGGGAGTTCCGGCTGCGCTTCCAGGCCAATGTCGGGGAAAAACGGACCGAGTACGGGGAGAAGGAAGCCGCGATGAAGACTGAACTCCGTGTTCGCCGTTTTTTCTAACCGCGAGGATTGAAGTCAACGTCGAGCAACAGCGGCCCCCTCCTCGTCCACGGAATCAAGATGGTGCGAGGCGCCAGTTTTGACAGCTACTCGGTCGATAAAGGGTCTTTCGTACAGTTGGCTCGCCTCGTTCCGACACCAGTTAGGTGCGGGCATCTTTCGCGCACAGGACTTCAACCGGAATTTCTTTGATTTTGGCCAGCTTCTGCCGGTCTAGGACGATGGTCTCGTCCTCGTCGAGCA
>JBAWVF010000136.1:0-10547 GCA_037147415.1 Rhodospirillaceae bacterium
CAGACGCCAGACCGCCCTAAAATTTCCAGAAAATCGGCCAGTTAGAATGGCTGCAGTCGAGGTCTCTGCCTATGACCGTTCGGGGCAGGCAGGAAGCGGGCGCAGCGCTGACCCGGAAACGGCCGACACAACCGACGAACCCCCCGCTCCCGGCCTGTTCGGCCTTACCCTCGGCACCGATTACGCCGAGGCACCGGGGGGTGACAAGGGCGCGGCAGGAGATGATTGGGACGTTACCCAAATACCGCCAGCACCTCCCCACGCTGACATCGACGAGAACATCAAGGAAGCTCGCAGCCACATGTTTAAGCCGGGTCCTCTCACCGTTTCAAATCGCGTTTCAAGCTGTGATCACCGGAGGCGGTGCCGAGCCGAGTACGGTACACTTGCAATGCCTCCAGGATACGCTGAACATAATTGCGGGTCTCGCCGATCGGGATGGATTCGATCCAATCAAGCGGGTCTACATCGTCGCGTGGATCACCGAATTTGGCCAACCAATCGGTAACCCGGCCGGAGCCCGCGTTATAAGCGGCAATCGCCAAAATATACGAGCCGCTATAGACATCGATCATTTGGCCGATAAACGTAGAGCCGAGCAAAATATTGTAATCGGTATCCGCGGTCAGCCGGGCATCGACATGACGAACCCCAAGTTTACCGGCCACCAACTTTGCGGTTGCCGGCATCAACTGCATCAAGCCGCGCGCGCCGGCACTGCTGACGGTATTGGTGTTAAAGGTGCTCTCCTGGCGGATCAGCGCCAGCACCAACGCCGCCTCGACCTCGCCATTTGAATGCACCGGCACCGCCGGATAGCCCGCGACCGGCAATGCGGTTCCGGCCTGGAATGCCTGCTTCGACACGAAAATGGCAAGATCGGGCCGGTGGACCTCCTGCGCCAGCCGCCCGAGCAGAACATAGTCCGCGGGGGTCGTGGCATCCTTGGTCAGACGGCGCATGAACAGGCCGATGCGGTCGGTAGCATCGCGCGGATCGATTTCGCGCAATAGATGCACCACGCGAACCAGCTCGCGCCGATTGAACTCCGATTGCTCGGCACTCGAAACGGAGGGTTCACCCCCCGGCGATACCCGATCCTGACCCAGCGCCGCGGCCGCCAGCTGACCATAAAACATGGTCGGGTATTTGGCCCCGATGCCGTACCACTCCCGCGCCTGATCCTTGTCATTTTGCGCCTCGGCGGCCCGACCGCTCCAATAGGCGCCGCGCGACCGGCTCATCGGGCTGTTGGCGCCGGTATACATGCGTTGAAAGTGTGCATAAGCCTCTGCGGGCTTGTTCAGACGACGCAACGCCAGCCAGCCGGCCAGAAACTCGGCCTCGCCCAGCGCGGTGCCCTCGCTCTGTCCATGCTGCTTGACCAATCGATAGGCGCCGGCATAGTCGCGCCGCTCCATCAGGCGCCGCGCCAGAATATGACGCTCGGCCCACCACAGCGCCGGGCGCCCGAGTTCCTCCGGCGGCGCATGCAGAATTTCCAGGGCACCGGCGTCGTTGTCCTTGCGTCGGCGCCAGCGCAGCCGCTCATAGAGAAAGCCGGGGTCGGACCGCAGGCTTTCCGGAATGCGCTGAACCGCAGCGTCAAGGCCGGGCTCGTCATCGGCCAGCGCCAACCGAGCCTTGGCCAAAGCTTGCCGGTTTTCATCGACGCGCGAGAGCATGCGCTGAGCCGCGGAGGGCTGGTGCTCCCACAACAAGCGCTCGAGTCGGGCCGCATGATCGCCCGATCGCAGTTCGGAGGCGAAGCGCTGGCGGAAATCCAGCTCGTCCTCGGTATTGGAGAAATTGGAATCCACCCAGAATTTACGCACCAACTCGGTGGCCTTATCACGCTCGCCGCCCGCGATCAGGGCATCATGATAGCGCCCGACTCCGACCGAGCTTGCCGGTGGAAACTGCGCAAACCAAGCACGCACCTCGCCCGCCGGCATGTCGTCCGGCATGGTCTTTTCCGCTTGGCGCTGAAGCCCGGCACGGTTCGGCCACAGCTTATTCGCCCGCAGAAACCCGGAAATCGCAGCAAAGCTGTTGCCGCTCTGCGGCCGCGCCAGGTCAAGCCAGCGCATGATTTTGCCGGGCAGCCTTTCGCTGCCTTCCGACGCGATACGAACGGCCTCGTCCCAGCGCTCGTTCTCGGCATGGCGGAAAGCGGCGCGGTAAAGGTCTAAATCACTGGCGGACAGACTGCCCGCCACCCCGGGACCGGCCGCACTCAGCACCATGGCCGCTACGGTTGCCGCGATTACGCGCCCCCCCCACTTGCCGCGCAGCGCAAGCACCGCTAAAGTGTCGGGTCCGAAGAAGTTGCGAAAAGGAAGTAAGGCATGTTTACGGGATCGATCGTCGCTCTGGTCACGCCGTTCAAGGGCGACGCGGTGGACGAAGCCGCCTGTCAAAGCCTGTGCGACTGGCACATCAGTCAAGGGACTCATGGCTTGGTACCGTGCGGCACCACCGGTGAATCGCCGACGTTGAACCACAAAGAGCATATGCGGGTGGTCGAACTGGCGATCGAAGCCGCCGCCGGACGGGTTCCCGTCATCGCCGGCACCGGCTCGAACTCGACCGAGGAAGCGATCACCCTGACCCGCCACGCCAAGCAGGCGGGCGCCGATGCGGCGCTGGTGGTCACGCCCTATTATAACAAACCGACGCAAGAGGGGCTTTATCAACATTTCAAGGCCATCCACGACTCGGCGGAGTTGCCGATCATTATTTACAACATTCCGGGGCGCAGCGTCATCGATATGACGGTGGCGACCATGGCCCGGCTGGCAAAACTGCCTAACATCGTCGGCGTAAAAGATGCTACCGCCAATTTACAGCGGCCGCTTGACGTCCGTGTCGCCATCGGCCCCGAATTCTGCCAATTATCGGGCGAAGACGCCACCGTCGTTGCCTTTTTGGCACAGGGCGGAGTCGGCTGCATCTCGGTAACCGCCAACGTCGCCCCGGCCCTGTGCGCCGAGTTGCACAATGCCTGGCGAGCCGGAGACTATCAGACCGTGTTCCGTCTGCGCGACCGTTTATTGCCGCTTCATAACGCGATGTTCGTCGAAACCAACCCGGCCCCGGCCAAATATGCGGTCAGTCTGCTCGGCCGATGTGAAAACAGCGTTCGTTTGCCGCTGGTTACGGTCTCCGAGGGCAACCGCGCCACGATCAGGGCGGCAATGACCGGGCTCGGCCTGCTCGGCTAAAGGAAAAAGACAGTGGCCCCGAAGAAAGACAAGGACGACGAAGCGCACACGGTTGCACAAAATCGCCGCGCACGCTTTGATTACTTCATCGAGGACACGTTGGAGGCCGGTATCGTGCTGGCCGGCACCGAGGTCAAGTCCCTGCGCTCGGGTCGGGCCAGCATTAACGAATCTTATGCCGGGGAGCAGGCGGGTGAGTTGTTCCTGATCAACGCCTTCATTCCGGAATATCAGCAAGCCGGCCGCTGGCTTCAGCACGAGACCAAGCGGCCGCGCAAGCTTTTGGTCAAACGGCGCGAGCTGAACAAGCTACTGAGTGCTATTCGTCGCGACGGCGTCACGCTGGTGCCGCTGGCGGTGTATTTCAATCCGCGCGGACTTGCGAAAGTCAGGCTGGGACTGGCCAAAGGCAAACGCATGTCGGACAAGCGCGAGGCGCTGAAAGACCGCGACTGGCAGCGTGACAAGGCAAGGCTGATGCGCGAAAAGGGGCGAAACGCGGAGTAAAGCGGTTTTCCCGCTTGACAAGGCTCCCGGCCTTACGCAGAGTTTCAAGCGGCCGAACCGAGCGCTCAAAACGCCCGGCCCGGCCTGATCATTATCATCCGAACAAGGAAAGACGACAATGACTGTCGTAACTCATATCACGGGCGCGCGCTCATGCGCAGCTCCCCGTTGCAAACCGGACCCGCCTGATCGCTTCCCGGAAGTGGTGTTCGTGCGCGAACACTAGCCGAAGGTGCGCGGGCGGTTCCCTGTCTTGCGTCGTCACGTCACCGGAGCCTTAATCTGAAAATAGGGGCAACCGAAGCGGGACGCTGCTTGTGTGGACGCCCCCGGTTTCAGAGGGACCGGGGATCGAAGGTGCGGTGCCCGTGAAGCCCCATGCCGCCGCCCGCGCGCCGCCAACAATCCCGGTTCCGATTTCCCCCTTCCGGTAACGATAGACACCGCGCGGCCGGTCCCGTAAATTCGGGGCTCAATGTTTCCTCTTGCCCAACCGGTGATTTTCCATGCGCCTTTCCGCCTTCTTCCTGCCGACCATGAAGGATACCCCGAACGAGGCGCAAATCGTGTCGCACCGGCTGATGCTGCGTGCCGGCATGATTCGCCAGATCAGCGCCGGGATTTACGCTTGGCTGCCGCTCGGCCATCGGGTCTTGCGCAAGATCGAGCAGATCGTGCGCGAAGAACAGGACGCCGCGGGCGCGCTGGAGTTGTTGATGCCGACGATTCAGCCGGCCGAATTGTGGAAGGCGAGCGGGCGCTACGAGGATTACGGCAAGGAAATGCTGCGGATCAAGGACCGGCACGAGCGCGAAATGCTGTTCGGTCCGACCGCAGAGGAAGTCATTACCGATATTTTCAAAAGCTTTGTCAAAAGCTATCGCGAGCTTCCCAAGAACTTCTACAATATTCAGTGGAAATTCCGCGATGAAATCCGGCCGCGTTTCGGCGTCATGCGCGGGCGTGAGTTCCTGATGAAAGACGCTTATTCGTTTGATCTGGATTATGCCGGGGCGCGCCGGGCCTATCAAAAGATGTTCCTGGCTTATCTGCGCACCTTTGCCCGCATGGGCCTGCGCGCGATTCCGATGAAGGCGGACTCCGGCCCGATCGGCGGCGACATGAGCCATGAATTCATCATTCTGGCCGAAACCGGCGAGAGCGCGGTGTTCTGTGATAAAAGCTGGGTCGAGTTGGACGTGCTGAGCGACGCGCCCGCATTTACCGATGATCTCGACCCGTTCTTTAAGCGCCTGACCGGGATCTATGCTGCAACCGAAGAGAAACATAAGCCGGAGACCTGTCCATTGCCGGCGGAGCAACTCTACACCGCCCGCGGCATCGAAGTCGGCCATATCTTTTATTTCGGGACCAAGTATTCAAAGCCGCTCGGCGCGGTCGTCACCGGTCCGGATGGCGAACCGATCACGGCTGAAATGGGCTCCTACGGCATCGGGGTCTCGCGGCTGGTCGCCGCGATCATCGAAGCCAGCCATGACGACAAGGGTATTATTTGGCCGGAAAGCGTGGCCCCCTACAAGGTCGGGCTGATTAACCTGAAGACCGGCGATGCCGCTTGCGACAAAGTGTGCGAAGGTTTGTACGACGATCTGCGCACCGCCGGAGTCGAAGTGCTGTACGACGATCGCAACGAGCGTCCCGGCGTCAAATTCGCCGACATGGACCTGATCGGGTTGCCCTGGCACCTCGCGGTCGGTCCGCGCGGCCTGAAGTCCGGCACGGTCGAATTGAAAAACCGCAAAACCGGCGAGCGCCTGGAGCTGACCCGGGACGCCGCCCTGGCCAAGCTGAGCGGGTGAGGGGCCTTGTCGCAAAGCCGGCAAGGTCTCATGTAGATTAGGCGACGCATTTCGTTTACCGAGGTGGGCAGAGATATGGAAAAAAAGCCTCAAAATAGTGCGGATCAGCCGGTTGATAATACCGCAGTGTCCCGCCGGGCCTACAATGCCGAACTCTCTGCCCTTGCAAGGGAATTTGATGCGATTTCAAAGGCGGCAGCCGAAAAACCAAAAGGCGGGTGGCGGGACCATATCTCTGAAAGGATGGCCGATTACATCACGGGGGCCGGCATGGCCTTTGATCCCTGCCCGATTGAACCCGAGTATCGCTATGAGAATCCGCTCAGCCGGTTAGCCGGCGATTCCGTTGCTATTCGTAATGATTATCAAAAAGTCATGGGGCGAACCTTTACAGATTCAAACAGGTTTAGCGAATTACACCAAAAGGCATTAAGTGAAATTACGATGGCAAATAATGCGCTCAAAATTGATCGGGAGAAACAATTGGCCCTTTCTCAAAAAGCAATGGTAGCTCAAAATGCAATGGAAGCCGCAATTGAGGCGGACGCTTTAGGTCAAAAAAGAATTAATGAGTTAATGGCAACGTATAATGCAAACCAAAATCAATTTTCAGAATTGGACAAGCACGCAGCTTTCATGAATGGACACTATGATAATCAACAAAGTGCATTAGAAGCTGCCAAGACGCTGAACAGCGCCACTGCGCTGAAGGAACACTATACCAATCAAGAGATGTCAACGGAAAAGTATCGCGCAAGCTTATTCCAAACTTTCGAATGGATGCAAAAATTATTAGGAAATAAGAAAAATGAGCCCTGATGAAATTGGTAAGTCCGATGCAAATGGAACTTCATTGCCAACAACGGATAGTCGCCAAAACTCACTTAAAAACATACCCTCGGATGAAATCGAGGACCAAAGCCAAAGATTACTAAAATCTATTGCTGTAATTTCAGCAACCGTATCGGGCAGTCCGTGGCCATCTGCAGAAATTTTACAATCCTATAATGATTACGACCCCACTGTCGCGAAAGCACTTATTGAAGAGTATAAAGCGGAATCAAGTCATCGGCGAGAGCTTGAAAGAGCGCGGATCATGGGCTCGGAAGCCCGCCTGCACGCGGCGCAACGAAACAGCCTTATCCTCGCTTTGATCGGGATATTACTTGCGGGCTGGCTCAGCTACCTGCATGTCTCCGACTTGTTCATCGTAGCCCTGGTAATCATGGCGATTGGCGGGCCAAGCTCGGCAACCGTGCTGTCACGCCTGCTCGATCGGATAAATAAGTAAGCTGAATAAGCAAAAACCCTCTTATCGGCTGGCGTCGGCGGTTTGACGGGGCATGCGCCCGGCCGGTGTCGCGACCGTGGCATCGAAGCGGTGTTTCCGTTCCGGGAAAAGGTTGTGAACCAGCTGGACATAGGCGCGGGTCTCCGCATAGGGCGGCACCCCGCCATACCGGGTAACCGCACCCTCTCCGGCATTATACCCGGCTAAAGCAAAGGTCACGTCGCCCTCGAAATACGCGAGCAGCCAGCGCAGATACTTCATGCCGCCGCGAATATTCTCGGCGGGGTCAAACACATCACGCACGCCGAAGCGCTGGGCGGTTTCGGGAATCAACTGCATCAACCCGGCCGCTTCCTTGGGCGACACCGCATTGGTGTGAAACGCCGACTCGACCTGAATCACCGCCAGCACCAGCCTTGGATCAAGCCCGTAACCCGGTGCCATCTCCTTGACCAGTTTGACGATTGCGGGCGGCGGCGGCGACGGACGGTTCGGCGGAGTAACCCCGGTCCGACACCAGGGCCGCATGCGCCCGACATTGCGCGGCACCAGGACCGCAACCTGAATCGCCTGCGGATGACCGTTCGAGGCGGCGGCCCGCATCCAGGCCACCCCCATGCGCTTGTCGCGCGGCACCCCCATGCCGAACAGATAGCGCCGCCCCAGCCGATACGCCGCCGCCGGATCGCCCCGCTCGGCCAGCGCGCAGTCGTGTGCAACCAAAGTTGCGGTGGATTGGAGTTGACGCACCGCCAGCTTGGAGCGCGCCGACGCAGCGAAGTCGTCGCCCGCGGCCCCGAGACCATTAAGAGAAATATCAAAAACATCGCCGCCCAACGGGTCGGCGCTGCGGGACTCACCGGTCCGGATCGGCTGCCGCTGTCCGAGCGATCTGACCACCGCACGCCCCTTCAGCTCAGGCTTTGCCCCAGGCCGGACCAGCTTCGATTTGACCACCTTCGAGTCGGCATCGGGTGAAGCAGCCCCGGCCGGTACCGGCAAAGCCGCTACCAACACCGGCAGCAAAAGGTATCTCGCAACCTTCGCAAATTTTTTGATAATCTTTTCCATCCTCGGAGTTATGACAGAAGCCCGGATTCGGTGCAAGCTCGGGTTAGTCTGCGAAGGCCGACCGCACCGAAAAACACGGCCGGGGAAATATGGGGTGTCGCCTTGTCCGTCGGGTTTAGTTATTGTTACAATGAGAATGGCGCGTCCGGGGGACGGTTCCGGGTGACGGTATGGAGTGAATATGCTGTTGGAGAGCGAACCGCGAAACGGGATTGAAAGGGTGGTGCGGGCTTCCGTTCCGCCCCGCCCGGTGTTTGCGGCGCTTGACCTCGGCACCAACAATTGCCGACTCTTGATTGCACGCGCCCGGGCCGAAGGGTTTCGGGTCATCGACGCCTTTTCTCGAATCGTCCGACTGGGCGAGGGGCTGAGCCGCAGCGACCGGCTATCGGATTCGGCGATCGAGCGCACGCTGGCGGCGCTTCGGGTCTGCGACGCCAAGATCAGACGGCGCGGCGTGACCGCGATACGCGCGGTAGCAACCGAAGCCTGCCGACGCGCCGGCAATTGCGACGCCTTCATCGATCTGGTCAGCCGTGAAACCGGGATCACACTCGAGATCATCTCAAGCTCGGAAGAAGGCCGACTGGCGCTCGCCGGTTGTTCGCCGCTGCTCGACCCGGCCCTACCTTATGCGCTGGTGTTTGACATCGGCGGCGGCTCGACCGAAATCATGTGGCTGGATCTGGCCGCCGGCCGACCGCCCCGCCTGATCGACCAAATCTCGGTGCGCCACGGCGTGGTCAGCCTGGCCGAACAATATGGCGGCGACCGCATTAACGAAACCGTCTTTGATGCCATGGTCGACGCGGTGGCCGAGGCGATCGAACCGTTTGAAAAACGGAATCACATCCGCACCGCGGTTCTGCGCGGCCGGGTCCAGCTGCTGGGAACTTCGGGGACGGTGACCACCCTGGCCGGAGTCAATCTCGGCCTGATGCGCTATGAACGCGCGCTGATCGACGGCAGCCACCTTAATATCGAGCATGCCCGGCTGATCACCCGTCATCTGCGGAATCAAGATTTCGAGCAACGGGCCGCTCATCCCTGCATCGGCTATGATCGGGCCGATCTGGTGGTCGCCGGCTGCGCCGTGCTGGAGGCCATCTGCGATATCTGGCCGTTCGAGCGGCTGCGCATCGCCGATCGGGGCTTGCGCGAAGGCATTCTGGCCGATTTCATCGGCAGCCAGTGGCATTGACCGATGATCCCGGCCGGTGGACTTCCGGTGGACTTAATGTGAGAGAGGCGGCGAATTATGACCCGAAAGCCCTCTTCGGGCGGGCGGCAGGCGGCGGTTCGGGTTAAAACCGCGCGCAAACGGACCTTGTCCTCGACCCTGTGGCTGGAGCGCCAGCTCAACGATCCGTTCGTGGCCGAAGCGAAGCGTCAGGGCTATCGCTCGCGCGCCGCTTTCAAATTGCTTCAGCTGGACGAGCGTTTTCACCTGCTGCGGCCGGGCTTGCGCTTGGTCGATCTGGGCGCGGCTCCGGGCGGCTGGACTCAGGTGGCGGTCGAGCGCATCCGGCCGGACCGCAATGGCGGCTCGGTGGTCGCCCTCGATATTCTGGGCATGGACCCGGTATCGGGTGCGACCATCATTCAGGCCGATTTCCTTGACGACGACGCTCCCGCCCGCCTGTGCGCCGTGCTTGGCGGGCCAGCCGATGCCGTGCTCAGCGACATGGCGGCGCCGACCACCGGTCACGGCGCCACCGATCATTTGCGAATCACCGTGCTGGCCGAAGCGGCTTACGCATTCGCAGCCTCGGTTCTGGCCCCGGGGGGAACCTTTGTTTGCAAGCTGTTCCAAGGCGGGGCCGAGCGCGCATTGCTGGAACGGCTGAAACACGACTTTGTAACGGTGCGCCACGCCAAGCCGAGCGCCAGTCGCGCCGACAGCAGCGAGACCTATCTGGTCGCCACCGGATTTCGGGCCGAGGGGGCAGCCCCCCGGCCATGAACCCGGCCCTTCCGAAAAGTACCAAGCATGCCTATAAAGAGTGTAGCGTCGGACGAATGAGTTTGCTATACAGCCGTCCGTCGGCCCCGTGCCGGCGCCTTTGATGCGGGGTAGCTCAGCGGTAGAGCAATCGGCTGTTAACCGATCGGTCCTCGGTTCGAATCCGAGCCTCGCAGCCAGTTAAAAAAGCCGCCCTTCGGGGCGGTTTTTTTGTTCCGCCTTCTCCCTGTTCGTCACCCCCGTTTCCTTTCGCCACTCCCGCCTTCTCCCTTTTCGTTACCCCCGCCTTCTTCCTTTTCGTCACCCCCGCCCTCGTCCTTCGTCACCCCCGCGAACGCGGGAATGACGAGGAAGAAACGGGAATGACGGGAGAGAAAGAACAGGAATGACGGGAAGAAGAACGAGATGTCACCCATGACAACCGCCCTTTTTCATCACTCCCCTCGTTTCCTCTATCTCCCCGCCCTCCTCTTTCATCACCCCCGCCGTCCTCTTTCGTCCCTCACCGCCTTTTCCTTCGTCACCCCCGCCCTCGTCCTTCGTCACCCCCGCGAACGCGGGGGTCCAGGAAAACAAGGGCTGGATTCCCGCGTTCGCGGGAATGACGGGGAAGAAACGGGAATGACGGGGAAGAAACGGGAATGACGGGGAAGAAACGGGAATGACGGGGA
>JBAWVF010000137.1:0-10347 GCA_037147415.1 Rhodospirillaceae bacterium
ATCCTTGAAGCGAAGCTAATCCTTGAAGCGAAGCTAATCCTTGAAGCGAAGCTAATCCTTGAAGCGAAGCTAAAACTGCCTGAGCAGCCGGTCGATATAGTCCAGCTCCCGCCGCGGCCGTTCGCGTTGATTGGCCCGGCGGCGCAGCTCATCGAGAATTTCACGAGCTCGCTGAATCTCGCGTTCTTCCGGCACCCGCACCCCGGCGGAATCGGGCGTGCCGCGCCCCGGCATCATCCGGCCAAGCGGATCGCGACCGCTAGCCGCCTGCTGCCGGCCGACCGCACGCAAGCCTTCCCGAAGACTGTCGACCGCACGGTTTTGCGCCGGCACCGCCGCTCCCGGACTATCGAGCCGCAACGACATCTCGGCGTCGCGCATGGCCCGCTCGGCCTGCCCGAAGGCGTGCGGTATCGAGCCGCCCCCCTCGCCGAGCTGTTCCATCAGGCTGCCGAGCCGGCGGCGCAACTCGGCTTGTTCATCGGCGGTCGGCTCCGGCGAGGCCGGCCCGGTCGCCCGATCACGCAAAGCACGCTGGTGCTCGGTCAACTCCTGAAGCCCGCGCAAAGTCTCCAGCGCCTTGGCATCGGCGGCACTTCCGATCCCTCCGCCCGTTTGCAAATTACCGAGCATTCGGCGCATGTCGGACAGCATTTTGCGGGCGTCGTCGCGCGCACCGGTCGCGCCCATGTCGCGCAGGCTACGCATCATCGCCTCGATATCGCTGCGCTCAACGGTCGTGACCGGCGGTCCCGGCAATGGCGGCCGGGCGCCGTTCGCCGTCGGCTGCCGATCGAGAGTATCGAGAAAGCGGTCGAGCGCAGCCTGCAACTCGTCCATCAAGCGCCCCAACTCCTCGGGGGAAGCGTTACGTTCCAGCGCCTCGGCCAACGCCTGCTCCGCCGCACGCAAATCGCGCCCGGCCAGCGTCAATCCACCGTCCTCCAGGCGAAGCGCGAGATCCCACAACAGCGCCCGCACCGAAGCGCGGGCCTTGCCCCCCCGG
The DNA here is from genome assembly GCA_037147415.1 of Rhodospirillaceae bacterium. Taxonomy (GTDB): domain Bacteria; phylum Pseudomonadota; class Alphaproteobacteria; order Azospirillales; family Azospirillaceae; genus BOG-933. The sequence continues at coordinate 1,007 of JBAWVF010000137.1, forward strand.
TCCAAAGCCAAGCGCGAAACCGCAACCCGCAAGCCCAAGAACACAACGGCATCATCGTGAAAAGCGCCGGCACGGACCGACAGCGCGGACAGCGCCGCCGCCACCGACGGGCTCGCCGCCGCTCCCCCGATGGCCAGCTCCTTGCGCCGGGCGATGATTTCGCGCGCGACCGGGTTCAGAAAATTCCGTTCGGGCAGCACGACTGAAACTTGTTCCGACTCGGCGTGATTGCCGCCATTATCGGTTGCAAGCAGGTGAATCGATACCGGTTGCCCGGCCCGAGGGCTTGAGGTCAGATCAAGGGTCCCGCCACCCCGCACCGTCTTGCGCTCAAGCCCCGGCAACGGCAGCGCAAGCTCCATCGGCTCTTCGTCCTCTTCCCCGGCTCCGGCCGGTGTTTGCGGGCGGACAATCGCGCTAACCGCCTTGACCCCGTAATCATCGCCGGCCCGATAGTCGAGCTTCAGCGTACCGCCCGGCCCGGGCGAGGGCGGCGCGGCAAAGGCAATCACCGGCGGGGCATCGGGCACGACCCGGATGTCCCAATACCCGAGCCGCCGCCCGCCTTGAGCGATCCGGAGCGCGTTGCCGGCTTCGACCGTCGCCCGAACCTGAAAATGAGTCTCATCCACCACGGAAAAGGCTCGGTCTGCACCATTGACGGTCAGCACCGGCACACCGGAACCACCGCTGAGGCGCGCCAAGACAGTCGAACCGACCGGGACCGCAGCAACCGGAGCCTCCCGGACGGAAGCGACGGTGCTATCAGCGGCGCGATGCAGGAAGACCGGCGGTAATCCGGTATAATCGGGCGGGGCCAGCCACAGATCGAAAGCGGCGGGCACGGCAAACCCGGAGCTGTTCAAGCTGGGGGTCAGCGCCGCACCCAACCGGGAGAACCCGTCGCCACCGCCGGCAACCAGCGCCGTAACCAGCACCAGCCCGACCGCAACCCGCAGACCGAAAGGGTCACGCACCGCCACGTCGGACCGGGGTCGAGGCGGACGGAGTTTAAGCACGCGCCCGGCCATGGCCCGGCAATGAATCCGCCAAAGTGCCACGGCCACCGGGTCATCGGTGGCGACACGGTCATCCAGCGCGCCAAGCGGCCGATGCAACAGCCCGTTGTCGCGCTCCAGCCGCCGCAGCGCCTCACCCCGTTTCGGCCAACGGAAACCGGTAAAGCCCCGGAACAGGGCCAACCCGAGCCCGCACAGAATCACCACCAGCACCAAAGCATGAAGCCAGCCCGGCAATCGCGGCAGCACATCAAAAAGGGCAAGCGCAAAAAAAATCCCGACAACACACGCGGCACGCCAGCCGGCACGCCACAACCGCTCCCACCCGAGCACCAACCGCGCCAGCGCCACCAGCCGGTTCACGCCGGGAACCGAGCCGGTTTCAAACGAGGGGGCGGTTTCAGGGGCGGTGTCGGTCATTCATCTCAACCATATCGGTCTTCTTTCGCGTCATTCGCGTCGCAATCCGGCCCGGCGTGAACCGGCGGGCAGCACCTTGCCGGAACCCCTTATCGGACGCTCCTTAACCCCTCTCGGATCATAGTCCACCCGCCCGAAGCTGTCCATTACCGCCCGGCCACCCTCCGGCAAGGCCCTTTCGATTGGATATCATCCTTTTCCCGAAGGGATCAGTCACAATATTGTTCGAAAGGTTAAAAGTATACGCCCGTTCGATTACAATAGAACCCCGGCTGTAAGCCCTCTGATCGATTGCATGAAAAGGCGACCGGGGGTACAACGCAATCACACACTTTTATTGAGGAGCAGTTAAAATGAATCAGACCGAATCAAAACAAACAGTTGATCTGTCATCAATTCAGACGTCTCTAACCGAGGTTAATAATATATTTTCGCGTCAATCAGAAATTCTGATAGATTGCGGCACTAAGTCGCTCGACATCTATCGGGCTCTTTGCGGAACTTGGTTGAAAAACCGAAGCGACGATTTTCAGTCGGGCCTATCCGCGGTCCAGCGCCTTACCGAGCAGAACGATATCGGCGCGGCCATTGATATCTATCACCAATGGGCCACGGAAAGCCTGCAACGTCTTAAAAACGAAACCTCTGCCCTGCCCGCCATGATTAACGAACTGAACGCGAAAGTGTTGTCGATCGGCACCGCGACCATCGAGCCGATGACACGGATGGCCGAGCGCCCGGTTGCCAGCGCTCAGGCCACGCCGATCCGACCGACCGGAGCGAAGGCTGCGGCTTGAGCATAAGCGAAACCGGAATAATTTCGGTCGCATGGGGGCTGTGTGCCCCCTGCGACTTTTTTCCGTAAAAGCGCCCCGGAAGCAAATGCTTAGTGGTCCGCATCAAATGTCAAATGATGGACGGGGTCGGATGACGGACGGGCATTGTCCGTCATCATCGGAACACGAGCGGATTGAGATTAAGCTCGATACCAAACAATCTAACCGAATTAAGGACAAATTAGCTAAACGACTTAATCATCGGGAAGAGCATGCCTAAGTCTCAATCCGAATTGTCCAAAGCTTTTCAGACCGCTACCGTAACGTCAGCTTGATGCCCCGGAACGAAAACTCGGACAAACTAAGTGGATTTCACTGGAGGTACGCGATGAATGATCACCAACATCGCCGGCTAGGCGAACTGATCAACGACCCGATATGCCGGTTAATGATGGCGCGGGACGGCGTAGAGCCGCACGACGTTCTAAAACTATTCAAGTCGGTAAAGCCGCTGGTGCGTAAAACCGCGAACATCCACCTTCCCCTCTCAAACGCAGCCTGAACCGGGTTGCATGCAATATCAAGCGTCGGGAAAAGAATTTCCCGACGCTTGATATTGCGGCCGGGCGCAGGTATCTCCGTCACGGCCGCTATAATCCCAGCCCGTGCGCCAACACGGTCCACACGGCAACCGTTATCAACAAACTCGACAGCCCCAGCACTTCAACCACCAGATCGTTCGCCGACATTACTTCCTCCGTTCACATCGTGTTCTATATTTTGAGAACATGGAGAAACCTTAGCCGAACGTCAAGCGCTTTGTTCGACAAAAGTTCTTTTTGCGAAACCCGAGTCGCTGTGCCAGTGTCCACGGAGCAAACAAGCTCGGAAATAGCCGCCATGCCCTCCGCTGCGATCGACACCCTGCGCGCGCATTATGAAGCCTATCCCTACCCGGCCCGCGATCCGATCGACGAGGACCGACGGCTGATCACCGGCTCGCCGAGCCATCTTGATCAGCTTAATCATTACGTGTTCGGTGGACGGCTTAACTTTTCGGCTCCGCTGCGGGTGCTGGTGGCCGGCGGCGGCACCGGCGATGCCACGATCATGCTCGGCCAACAGTTGAAGGATGCCGGCGTCCCGGCCGCGGTCACCTATATCGACCTGTCGGACGCCTCAAGAAGGATCGCCGAAGCGCGAGCGGCCCGGCGCGGCCTTGATAACATTGAGTTCCATCAGGGCTCGCTGCTTGATCTCGACGGCGCGGGACCGTTCGACTATATCGATTGCTGCGGCGTGCTGCATCATCTGGAAGACCCGGCGGCCGGGCTGCGCTCGCTGGCCGGCGCGCTGGCGCCCGGCGGCGGCATCGGGCTGATGGTCTATGCGCCTTACGGCCGTACCGGGGTTTATCCGCTCCAGGACACGTTGCGGGTTTTATGCGAGGGGCTGGATTTACCCGAGCGCGTCGTGCTGGCCCGGCGGTTGCTTCAGTCCTTACCGGCAAGCAATTGGTTCCGGCGCAATCCCCTGCTTGGCGACCATGCGGTCTCCGATGCCGGACTTTATGATTTGTTGCTGCACAGCCGCGATCGTGCCTTTACCGTCACGGCGTTGGCGGCGCTGGTCGAAAGTTGCGGCTTGGTCCTGACCGGTCTGGTCGAGCCCGCGCTTTACGAGCCCGCGAATTACCTTAAAGACCCGAAACTGCTGAAACGGCTGGAGAACCTGCCCTGGCTCGAGCGCGCAGCCCGGGCCGAGGAAATCGGCGGCGTGCTGTCGAAGCACATCGCCTATGCGGTCCATGCCGGCAATAGCGCAGCCGCCACCCCCCCCGACCCGACTACGCTTGACGTCGTGCCGGTGCTGCGCGATTGCGACGGCGTGGCCATGGCCCGGGACATGGAACCGGGCGCGGTGCTGGATATCGAGTTACCCGGCCTGACGCTGGCCCTGACGCTGCCCCGGCTGGCCGGTCCGATTCTGGCCCGGATCGACGGCCGCACCGATCTTGACGGCGTGTATCACCAACTCACCGCCCTTGACCGCAGCCTGAGCTGCGATGCCTTTCACGCCCAGTTCACTCGGCTATTCCGCGCCTTTAACAGTATCGGCAAGATGTATCTGCGCCGGTCCTGATAAGGCATTCAAGAATAAGGCTGCGAAACTCAAGAATGACCGCCCTCTTTTCCCGTCATTCCCGCCCTCTTTTCCCGTCATTCCCGCCCTCTTTTCCCGTCATTCCCGCGAAAGCGGGAATCCGGCGCGCGTCAAATCTTACGGCGCCTCTTCCCGTCATGACCGCCCTCTCTTCCCGTCATTCCCGCCCTCTCTTCCCGTCATTCCCGCCCTCTCTTCCCGTCATTCCCGCGAAAGCGGGAATCCGGCGCGCGTTAAATCTTACGGCGCCTCTTCCTTCCTCTGCTCCAACTCGACCACGGCGAACCCCTGTTCCTTGGGAAGTCTGCTGTTAATCTTGTCCAATGCCCGCTCACGATCAAGCGCCCAAACAATAAAGCGGCGCCCCAACTGCCAGTTTTCATGCAATTCTTTAGTAGCGGCGGGAGAGTGGTGGGTACGATAGTTGGCGTGTGTGATGACGGCGTTCCATGTCAGATCAGCGAGAGTCCGGCGATCATCGAGAACATAGATTCGGCGATCGATTTTTTCCGCTTCTACAATTTTTTCTTTAATATTCTCAGAATCCAGACCGATTCTATCGTATTCCTCCGCCATTCGAATCAGTTGCCGTTTCATGTGCAGGCATTCGGTTGCAATCAATCGGATTGCCGCGGACAGCTCCCGGGTATGAGTTCGCAAACGATATTCGTTCTTGCCCGCCTTATCGACGCGCTTACGCATGCGAAGCGACGAAAAGATCAGAGTCAGCCCCGCCATGATGGCCAGGAGCACGGCCAAATTATTACTCATCGCGTGCCACCGTTTCGGTCTCGGCACCCGGTGCCGACGCCTTATCAACAAAGTAGCCGAGAGTTGCCGGAAAGCGTTCAACCACGGCTACTCGCGCATCAAGAACAGACCGTGCCCAAACCTCAACCAACTGACCATTCTTCCATGATTCATCAAGCAAAGGGTGTTTCTGTCCTTTAGTGGAATAAGACAGAACATATTTATTGGCAACGACAAAGCTATAACAATTTAAGCCGTTGGTTGGCTCTCCAACCTGTCGAACCAGCATATCCTTAGCGGCAATTATTTTGTTTAATTTGCGCTTGAGCGCGACCCGCACCCCGTTCCGTTCTTTAACTTTTTCGTTCGCAGCATCGACCTGCCCCACCAAAACCTCACGACGAGCATTGAAGCGGGGAATCAGCTTGGCCCGACGGGCAACCGCCGCCCGCATTCTTTTTGCCCGCCCCGAGTTCTGAAGCATCAGATCGAAGGCGTGAACGAAAATGACCGAGGCGCCCCAGGCAAGCAGCACCATGGCCGCGCCCATCATGATCATTTCCAACATACGGGCATCGGCCGTCAGAAAATTGCCCGAAACAATGACCGACTTGCCGTTGCCTATTTCATCCAAGAATGCGTATTCCATGACCGCGCCCTTAACATATGTACGCAGGACCGGCAAGGCCGGCGTCAAACATCGCCTTTGCGGCGACCGGACAGACCGGCAATGATGCCGTGAAACGTACGCACCTCCTGTTCGGTCATGGTCATGCGCTCGAAGCCATTCCTGATGTTTCGAACCATGCTCGGCCGCTTGTCCGGAGTCGAGAAAAACCGGCAGGCGTCAAGTTCCTGCTCCAAATGCTCGAATAGATTAATCAGATCGGCCTTGGTTGCCGGCCGGGTCTGGCCGGTGTGGAGGATTTCGGCCGGCGGCAGTTCCGCCCCGGTTTGGAACCACTCGTAGCCGATTAAAATCACCGCCTGCGCCAGATTAAGCGATGCGAATTGCGGATTGAGCGGCACGCTGACCAAAGCATCGGCCAGCGGCAACTGATCATTAATCAGGCCGGTCCGCTCGGGGCCGAACACGATGCCGACCCGCAACCCGGCCTCAAAATGCATGCGCATCTCGGCCGCCGCAGCACGCGGGGTCAGAATGCGCTGAGTCATGCCACGATTACGGGCCGTGGTGGCATAGACCCGCTGAAGATCGGCCACCGCATAGTCGAGATTGGGGTAAAGCCGAGCATCGTCAAGCACCCGATCGGCACCCGCGGCGGTCGCCACTGCGCGCGGATTGGGCCAGCCTTCGCGCGGGCGGACCAGGCGCAGCTCGGTCAGGCCGCAATTGAGCATGGCGCGCGCGGCGGCACCGATATTCTCGCCGATCTGGGGTTCCACCAGAATGACCACCGGGCCGCCCTCGATCGCCGGCCGGTTGGGATTGCTGCCCGAGGTCATGGCTGTTACCGGCACGCGCTCTCGATACCGCTACGATAGAGATCGTAGGTATAGGCATCAAGCAAGGCTTCAACCGAGGCTTCGATAATGCTTGGTGAAACGCCGAGCGTCCACCAGTCGGGCACGCCCGCGCGTTGATTGCGAATCAGCACTCGCGGCACCGCTTCAGTCCCGCGTTCCGCATTAATGATATGAACGCGGAAGTCGGCCAAACTGATTTCCTCAATCAGAGGATAATGCTCACCAAGCGCTTTCCGAAAGGCAAGATCAAGCGCATGCACCGGGCCGGTACCGTCCGCGGCTTCCGTGATCAGATTACCGCCGTTCAGGCTCAGGCTCAGGCGCACGACCGCGAGCGATCTGGTGATCGGTTCCTTATCGCCCTCATATTGCAGAACATTATTAACGTCCACTTGGGCCAATCTAAAGTAGTTCGGAACCATGCACAGGCGCCGCCGCACCAGCATCTCAAAGCTGGCATCGGCCTCGTCATAGGCATAACCGGCCAGTTCACGCTGTTTGATCAGATTGAGCAATTCGTCGAGGCGCGGATCGCGGGCGTCGACATCAATACCGACATCGCGCAGCCGGGTCAGCACGCTGGAGCGCCCGGCCTGATCCGAAATCAGAATGGTGCGCTTGTTGCCGACCCGTTTCGGCTCGATATGCTCGTAACACTGAGCGTTCTTCTCGACCGCCGCGGCATGCAGCCCGCCCTTGTGAGCAAAGGCGCTGGCCCCGACATAAGGCGCGAATCGGTCCGACACGCGGTTGATCCGCTTGTCGAAATCGCGCGAGATCACGGTCAGGGCGGTTAGATCCCGAATCCCGGTCTCGAACCCCATCTTAAGCATCAAAGTCGGGATCAGCGTCACCAGATTGGCGTTACCACAGCGCTCGCCCAGCCCGTTCAGCGTGCCCTGAACCATGCGGACGCCGGCCCGCACCGCCGCCAAGCTATTGGCAACGGCGTTGCCGGTGTCGTTATGGCAGTGAATGCCGAGCCGTGCCCCCGGCAAATGCGCGGCGACCACGCGTACGATCTCGTCGATTTCATGGGGCAGCGTGCCGCCGTTGGTATCGCACAACACCAGCCAGTCGGCGCCACCCTCCGCCGCCGCCCTCAAGCAACTCAGAGTGTAGTCCGGATTGGCCTTGTAGCCGTCGAAGAAATGCTCGGCGTCGAACAGCGCCTCCCCCTTGGCCGCCCGCGCCGTCGCAATGCTGTCGCGCAGAATAGCCAGATTCTCGTCGAGCGTGATGCCCAGCGCGACCGTGACCTGAAAATCCCAGCTTTTGCCGACCAGACAGAGCGCGCGGGCGCTCGACTGCATCAGCGTCACCAACCCCGGATCATTGGCGGCGCTGCGCCCCGGACGACGGGTCATGCCAAACGCGGTGAACACCGCATGCGTGAACGCCGGCGGCGTGGCAAACAAGGCGTCGTCGGTCGGATTGGCACCGGGCCAGCCGCCCTCGACATAATCGATGCCGACGCGGTCAAGCTCGAGCGCGATCGCCCGCTTCTCGTCCGCTGAAAAGCTGATTCCCTGCGTCTGCGCTCCGTCACGCAAGGTCGTGTCGTAAAGATAAATCCGCTCGCCGGCCATGGCAGAACCCCGCTCGCAAAGGCCCGTAAGAATGACGAACTCCGCTGTCCCGCACAATAAATTTTCCTGACCATTTTTCAAGACGGAGCCTGACCCGAAGGCCGGCACCGTGGCGCTGGAATCGGAAAAACCTATTAATGGCACGCACCTGCGGCATTTTGCTCACCTGTCACTTTTTACGGTAGACTCTCGCAGATTAACGTGTTCTTCATATCTCACCAAATGTTGGCCGCCCCGCTCCGACGGAGACAGAGTCCATGGGTTTTTTTGACTGGCTGAAGAAGCCCGCTTATGCCGAACCGGTCTACACGGTCATGAATGATGACCATGTTCATCTCTATAATATTCTCGGCGAATTACGGCAGGGCGGCGGCCACGGGCAGGAAACCGATGCGGCCCGCGAAGCACGGCGCAAGCACTGCCTGACGATCGTCAAGCGACTGCTTGTCGAATCCGTCGAGCATTTCAAGCGCGAAGAAATGCTGATGCTGCGTTACGGCTATCCGAAAGCGGCGGCACACAAGACCGAGCATCTGATCATGACTCGCAGCATGGAGATGTATCAGTCGCAGCTGAGCGCCGGCTCATTGCCGCCGGCTCGAGACATTGCCCAATATCTGAAGAATTGGCTGACCAACCACATCCGCACGACCGACCGCTTGTTGGAGCGGTTCCTGTTCGACGCCGCCAAGTCTCGCGACAGCCATGGGTTGATGGCACTGAATGCCGCCGATTATGCCCAGTACCGGGCACTGTCCGGCATTTCCAGGGGACCGCGCGACTCAGCGTAAGCCCGGGGCGCGTAAGCCGGGGGCGGCCCTTTCTTCGTCACCATTTTCTTTTCGTCGCCCCTGATTACTTCTTCGGCGCCCCCGCCCCTTTCTTCGTCACCCCCGCACTCTCCTTCGTCACCCCCGCCTTTTTCTTCGGCGCCCCCGCACTCTCCTGCGTCACCCCCGTCCTTTTCTTCGTCACCCCCGCACTCTCCTTCGTCACCCCCGCCCTTTTCTTCGGCGCCCCCGCGAACGCGGGGGTCCAGGGTAACGCATACTGGATTCCCGCTTTCGCGGGAATGACGGGGGGAGAAGACGGGAATGACGGGAGGAGAAGACGGGAATGACGGGAGGAGAAGACGG
>JBAWVF010000138.1:0-10342 GCA_037147415.1 Rhodospirillaceae bacterium
GCTAACGAAAAGACAATTTCTGCTAACGAAAAGACAATTTCTGCTAACGAAAAGACAATTTCTGCTAACGAAAAGAATATCAGGATTCTAGAGGAGTCAATGAAAATAACTGATTATATACGAATGTCAATAGCAAAAATTTCAGGTGCTGGTTTTTCTCAAGAAAACTGCGCCCCCATATCACAGTCCATTAATAAACTGTCCGGCTTGATCGATGAATTAGGAAAAAATGATATGTCAAAACCTTCGGCAGCTCGTTCAGATAAAATTCCGTTATATCAAGCTAAGGTTAGAGAGTACATCTCCAGAGTTCGAATGCTGTGCCCTGGATAAGCTGCACCATTCTTATGAAGACTATGAACGAAGGCACGTTACTTTGTGAATACATTTAACATCCGGGTAGCCTTCTCCGCCAGCGCCCATCCGATCAGACGGTTCGGCACGATCTTGTCTGCTGTGCGCGCGATCACAGCCCCCGGTAACGTTTCGGCGTAGAAAAAGCCGGTCATCACCAGGAGCCCGGCCATGCCTACGCAGCCTGTCGGCGAATTCGAAATCGAAGGACGCGCGTTCATCGTGCTGTGGAAACCGACCGCCGCCTATCTGCGGGCCGACGGCCATATGTGGGGCGACAGCCTGGGCGCCGACCTGACCCCGGAGGAGGCATGCCGCCGGGCCCGGGCCCGCGCCGAGATGATGATTTTCAACGAACGCTGTGACGAGGAAAGGCTGGCCCACCTGCTCTACCAAAGAAGGCCTCCATCCGAAGTCAGCAGAATGATGGGGGATTACACCAAGCTGATCGTTGAATTCGGACAAAGCTCCTTTCCGACACTATGGGCCGCTTTCAATCTCAACAGTTACGTTTGCCTCGCCGAGGGCTGGCGCTTTTGCGGCTCCGCCGCCACCGCCGAAGCGGCCCTGGCCAACGCCCTGGCGTTCGTCACGGCTCTGCCCGAAGAGCGCCGCCACCCGGGCCGCCCGGACAAGCCATCTTCAACCGGAAAAACGCGCCCCGGGAGAAAGCCTTACACTTGGCGGCTGCCGATGGCATGCACCCTGGCGCTTGCGGTAGTTACCGCGATCATCGCGACCGGTGCCGCCGATGGCCGGGTTACCGGATTGGGCAGCGCGCTCGGCTTTCTCGGCGCGGTCATAATCATCACCCTGATCGTGGCGTCCGTTCTGACTTTCCCGTTATGTCTCGTTGACCGAAACGCCACCTCCCCGGCAACCGGGAAGACCATCCTGGCGCTGCTCGCGGGGGCCTTCGTTCTGGCCCTTGCCCTGATACCCGCCGCCCCCTATCTCGGCAGCTATCCGGTCTTCCCGCTGTTCAGCGGCTACGTCGCCCTTTGCTACGGGGTGATGATCATCCTCAGGCTGATCCGGCGCCTGCCGCCCCTGTCATCGCAGTGATCCATCCCGCTCGTACCACACCCGCTCCGCCGCCGCATCGATCATTGCCATGTCGCCGCCGGCAACCGAGGTCCGTTGCGGATAAATCGATGAGCCGGACTTGCCATGGCCGATGCGCCGGTTCCAGGTGAACACCAACGCACCCGGTCCGGTGTTGAGCACCCGGCTGCCTTTGGCCTCGGTGCCGACCAGGGGATAGTCCCGGATGCCGCCGTCCGAACCGATCGTGCGCAATCCGGATGGCGGACGCAGGCGCCAGACCAGGGTGCCAACGGCACCGGGAGCAACCACCATCACCGGTTCGCCCGAACCGGTTTCGAGCACGGTGACGTCGCCGCTATCGCGGGGATTGGCGATGTAGAAAACCCAGCCCGGCGGGCAAACGAATGCTCCGATCCACCAAACCGTGACCACCACGGCAAGACTGGCCCAAACCAACCCCAGCAACAGGCGGGACGCCCGGCCGAGCCATTGCCGGACGAGATGAAACACCAGCAGCAGGGCGAAAATCGTCAGGCATCCGCACAGAATCAGGGGCAGCCAGTCAATGCCTTGCCCGGTCGTCATCCGGTAATTGGCAACTACGGCGGCGACCTGCCCGGCTTGATACAGCACGAATACCACGGCCAAGGTCAGGAGCATCCCGGTCAAGCCGGCCATCATCAACCGGCCGCCCCAACGCCACGCCGGTTGCGAAAGCCGCATCACCAAGACGCCACCCCTAAAAGACCGCTTTATAAGCAAGCGACCACCCGCGCGCCACACCGGTTCCGAAAGCCGCATTGCCGCCACGCCCACGACAAACACAGCCAAGCTTCCGAAAAATCCGGTCTTGATGATGGTTTCCAGAATATCGCTCACGGCGTCGTCTTCCCTCTCCGGCTGCGCGGTACGGCCGCAAGGTCCCGCTTTGTTACTCTTGCCGGCGGTTCGGAGCAACGGCAGCGTTACAAAAGCGTTACAAAACCCGTCCGATCCCGCCTTGCCATTTGCGCCCGTTGCTGGCATCCATTGCAGAGCAACGGTGATCACCGGAGAGCAACGTGTTCGAAGAAATCCATCGGTTGCCGGATAAACTGGGCGCGGTCGCCAGCAAGCTGGCTGAAACGGCTAACGGCCTGAAAGAACGGGCTGTCCGAAGGCAAAACGAAAAATGCAGCCCCGCCGCAGAGACGTTGGACCTTGTCGCCGCGCAGGTCGCTGAACTGAACGAGGAGCAGATCGCCCCCCTGGTCGATCGTCTGCGCTCGACCTGTTCGCCGGTTGTTTTTCCTCGGGTCTTGGGAACCCTGCTCCGGCTGCTCTCTCCTGAAGCGCTGCCCCGCGCGGTGAAAGCGGCGGGCGCCGATCTGGAAGACGCCGTGCTGGCAACCACCGTTGATTTTGTTTCTATTGAAGACCTTAATATTCTGCGCGACAATATCCTGTATCTTCTTGATGCCCATGTTGACGCTTCCCCCGGCAAGCTGGTATCGAAAATTTTGGCATTGGTCCCTTCGACCTTGCACCGACAGGAATTGATGAATGGCTTGGCGGCTTCCGGTCCGAACGGGGAGGCGCTGGCCCATCCGCCGCAACCTGAGCCCTTGACGTTCGAGGACATCGCCACGCTATCAGATTATGGTATCCGGGAATTAATCCGGCTATCGGACCGGGATAGCTTCAGTCTGGCGCTGATCGGCGCCCCGGAGACTGTTTTGCAACGGGTGTTCGCGAATATGACCGATCGCGCCGCCCGATTACTGAAAGAGTCGATCAGGACCATGAGCCTTGGATGTTCCGATGACGCGTCTGTCGCAAAAGCGCGTCTGATCGTTCTGGACACGATACAGGCCGGTTGGGGCTTCACGGATGAACCACAGGCGGAGCCTGAAAAGGCTTGGCCGGACGGAGAGGCATGATGTTCGGCCTGAACAAGACGGCTCAAGAAATCGACGGCAAGCTGGCGCGCATTACCGCAGCTGCGGATTCCATTGTCGATGTGGTCGTCTCCTTGGAGACGGCCGACGACGGCGAACCGGAGCTTGAGGATATCATGCTCGCCATGCGTAAGGAACTCGGTTCCATCGCGGAAACCCCTTCCGATGCCATCTATCGGGAGACCAAATCGATTATCAAAACCGTGGCCGCGATGGAGGCGGCTCAGCTGAAGATTTTCCTGGAAATGGCACGGTCGGGTGCCGGGCCGGTAAAGCTGGTCGAAGCGCTCCGCTTGCTGCTGACGATATTGCCGGAGGAAACCGGTCGCGGACTGGTTGAAACGTTCGCCGAGGATCTGCCCGCCCTGCTGAAGCAGATAGCCAGCGGCTCCTGTATCGGGTTCGACGTGGTTTCGTCTCTGCGCCGCTCACTGGAAGATTTTTACCATGGGACCGTGTACCGCCCCGTCGCGCCGGATACCGAGAAAATCCTTGCCGCAATAGAGGATGATGGCCGCCGGACCGCCCTCTCCGCGCGGGTGAAAGAGAAAGCCGGGATGCTTTCTGAAGCCACGGAGTTAAAACAGACATGACCCGCTCTCTGCCGTGCTGGCTACTGATTCCGGCACTGGGCTTGGCCGATTTCGGCATGGGGATCACCGCTGTTCTTAGCGTCTGCTTTATCACATTAAGCTTTTCCATGCTCGCCGGGTTCACGCTCGGTAAAGGTGGACTGCTGCCGTTCCTGTTGTTCGCAGGCTGGAATTGCGGCTTGTACCGGCTGAGAAACCTGCTGCTCAAACAGGCCCCGGACTATCACAAAGCCCTCGGCTATCGCAGGCGCGGCTGGTTGGAAACTCTGGCGACGGTCATCCTGGCCAACGCTATCGCCAGCCTGCTGTTCGTCGTGCCGCTGTGGCTCGGCGATCTGCTGTTCGGCCTGCCTCATCAGCAACGCCAAGGGATCGGCTTTGTTCCGCTCGTCGGCACGCTGTTCGGGTCGTTCATGGAACTCACATTCAGGGAACATTTCGACAATCTTGCCCGCAATCCGTCGCGGATCGAGCCTCGCTTGGTCGTGCTCCCCGACGAGGAAGCGGGTCGGCGCCGATTGTCGCCGCCGCCGATCACCGGCAAGCCGTTTCCCTCCAACCGGCGACCGATGCTGGCGCTGGCGAGCCTGCTACCGGTGTTGGCGTTGGGCGGATTGCTGCCGTGGCTCAATGTGCCGGGGGGCGTCGCGCTCCATGTTTTTTATCGCTCGGTCGGCTGGGTGGTCTATCTGACGGCGCTGACCCTGTGCGGGTTGATAGTGACGCTGATCCTCGACGAACCCGATCGCAACCCGATCTCGGTCGCGCTTGATACCGGCATGCGCATGATGGCGCCTTTGCTGGGACCGTGGATTGCGATCCTGCCGGGCACGGTACTGATCCTGTTTTTGCCGGGATTGGAACCGTTCGGTCTGCTGGTGGTTCTTGCGGTCACCCATGCCATGGTGGTCGGACACTTACTGAGCGAGGCCCGAACCGGTTGCCGCTTTACCTCGCGCGGTCCCGAGGACGGCCCCGGGCGGGCTCTGGCGGCATGGCGCCCGCCGTCGGAGCTGACCGATCCCTCAGGGCAGCGGATTCCCGCTGACCGGGTGTTCTTCGCCGCACCACCGCCGGAAATCGGAACCCCCTGCCACGCAACCACGACCTTACGCGCCGATACCTTTCCGCTGAGCACCGATGAACGAGTGATCTGGTCTCTGGCCGGCGCGGCCCTTGCCGCTGCCGGTGCATTGGCGATCGGCGTCACCGGCGGGCTGGAGCGGAATTTGCTGGTGCCATGGTGCCTGCTCACGGCCGGCTACGGCGCCGGCATCGTCTGGTGGTCGAGCCGGTTTGCGGAAAGCTGCCTCATCATCGGCAGTGCGGGTGTCGCCCGCTTCATCGCGACCGGTTCGGACGCGCAGGTGGAAACAGACACGCTGATGTCGTTCTCAGCGGCGGCAGCATTATATTCAAGCAGAACCATCTATACCGGTTATATGGCCGGACTGCCCACCGGCGAAGAAGCCATTCGCTGTGAGTGGCGCGACGGCCGAGGCCGCCCGCTGCTGGTTTTGGGCGGCAATGCCCATCGCCGTGATCGGGTCGGCGGCCTTGAGGTCGATCTGGCCCTCGCGGTGGAAGCCCGGTGGACGCCCCACCGCCTTGCCCGCTATCGGCAAGAAATCGCCGACACCGGGTTTGCCCGGTTCATTATGACTGACGGAGTGCTGGAAGTAACCTCCGACGCCATTACCTTGGTTATGGCGGACAAGCGCCATCCGGTGGCGCATCTTGAGGTCTTCAACGGCCGGTTGGCGGCGCTTGAGACCGAGCCGGGGTGCGCTGCGCTATGGTCAATCGCCGCGTCGCAGGTGCCGAACATCGCCTGCCTGCTGATACTCACCCGGGAAGCGACCAACCGAAATTCCGACGAGGATAAAAACTGAAATGGACAAGATACACTGGGGAAAATTCCTGCTGGCCACAATCATCACTGTAATCGTAAAGCTCGTGCTGATTGATGTGCTGCTCGACCTGAGGAGCGCTTTGGGACCGCTTGACTCTCTGGTATGTTTTGCTTGCTTCGCTATCGCCTATACCCTGCTCGGTGGCCACTTCGGTCGAGCGCCATAACCTTTTGCCAAGACGGCGGATCGGACGATTGGCACTATCGAATGAGCACGCGTATTGTGTCCGGCTTGTATGGCTGTCAGGCGAACAACTTAAAATCCGCAAAGAGCCTTGAAAAGGCTTGACAATTGAACCGATAATTGTCATATGGTCGTTAAAATGCCGCAAGGGGGGTGTTATGTTTCGGATGATCGCCATTTTGTTGCTGGTCATTTTTAATCCCTTAGCAATTCATGCGAAATCCGAAGCAGACCAGCCATTAAAGACCAATCCGGGATTAATTATAAGTGGTCCTGGAAACTTTCCTGTCCCGGACGCGAAATTGCAAAATATCAAAAGTCCAGAAATTAATGCCAAAGACGCAGGGAAAACAAGGAAGCTGGACCCGATATTACAAAAATACAATCTGCAAGACATGCTTAGAATACTAAAAGCTGAGGGCTACGGTGGGTCGGCCATCTTTGAGGATCAGCAAGCGATTAGCTTTAAGTCCGATGGGTCTAAAATGCTGCTGTTTATTCAAAAGGACGGAGACCTTCAGTTGTTTTATGGACTTGGCAAAATTAGGCCTACTCTATCTGATATTAATAATTGGAATGCGAACAAGAGACTTTCAAGGGCATCTCTCGATGAAGAAGGGAATGCCGTGCTTGAATCTGATTTTATGATGGATGCCGGGGCTACAGAAAATCAGATTACAAACTTTATAAAAATGTTTCAGGTTTCTACCAGGAATTATCAAAAGTATCTTTACGAACTCGTCAAGTAAATATCCTGTGCTCATACCATGGTGGCTCTTTTTGCCTTTATAGTACCAACTTCAACTCGATGATAATACAGTCGAGCAAAATAGCTTTCCGGCAAAATTACGGAACCCGAACGGCCCCCGACATTTCGAGTGAGCAATAAAATGCTTGACGCCTGGACGAATGGTTGTTAACTGTCGAATAAACATGCTTAAAGGAGGTTGCGATGTCTCGGTTATGTATTACTTTGCTGATGGCTGCGATTATACCATTAATGGCTCATGCTGAACAGACCGCAGACCTGACTTTAAAGGCCAATCCGGAAGCAACCACAACCGAACCGACAAACCCGAGCCCACAAGGGACGGAAGCACAAGGCATTAAAAGCACCACAGCTAACAATGAAGGTGTAGATAATAACAAAAAGCATGAAGAACTCGTACATAAGTATACTACACAAGATATACTAAAAATACTACAGGCACAAGGTTACGGTAGCCCAACCATCAGCGATAACAAAGCGGCAATTCGATTTAAAGCTGATGGCCACAACATCACTATTATTATTTTCAATGATGGCGACCTCCAGTTATTTTACGGCCTGGACGGGAAAAAAGCAAGTTTATCCGACATTAATAATTGGAATGCCACCAAGAGACTATCAAGAGCTTACCTTGATAAGGATGGAGACGCTGTACTTGAGTCTGACTTTATGATGGATGCTGGGGCTACAGAAAGTCAGATAACAAACTTTATTAGAATGTTTCAGGTTTCCGTAAGTAGTTACCGGAAATTTCTTTTTGAAACTGTCAAGTGAGTATCCTGCGCTAACATTATGACGGCTTTCTTAGCCGTCATAATGCCAAGCCTCACTTTTAATTATAGTAATAATCTGAGAGCAATAAGAAGGATATATTTATGTTTGCTTGACGATAGTGTTATTGCTTGGCATTTGCCAAATCTGCTCGTCCAAAATCGGCAGCTACGGAGTGGCTTGTTATGCAAACTACAAGAACCGGCATGATCGCCTTTGCGTTGTCTTTCGTAAGCAGCACACTTGTGTTTGCAGGTTCATTGGAACTCGGCAATCAAGCCTTTAAAAAGGGTGATTTCATTGAGGCTGCAAAATTGTACCGTGACGCCGGTGAGCAAGGGAATGCGGATGCGTTAAACGCTTTGGCACTCCTGTATTTAAACGGCAAGGGAGTTACTCAAGACAACAGCGAAGCCGCTAAATGGTTTAGCAAAGCCGCTGAGTTTGGAAATTCGGACGCTCAATATCATCTGGGAAAAATGTATAAATACGGACACGGCGTTAGCCCGGATGAAACCAGAGCGGTTGACTTGTTACGAAAATCTGCGGAGCGTGGCAATTCCGATGGCCAGCTTGAGTTATCAATGACGCTTACACAAAAGCTGTCCATTATGCAAGGTGATGACGAAGCTGTAAAGTGGTTGCAAAAATCAGCCGAACAAAATAATGCTTTGGCACAGTTCCTTTTAGCTTTGTCGTACCTTGAAGGCCGCAACACTCCGCATAATAATGCCGAAGCCCTCAAATTGTTGCATAAAGCCGCGGAACAAGGCCTTCCATCCGCTCAGGTTAAACTGGGCGATATGTACAAGAATGGAAGCGAGGTCGCACAAAACTATGAAGAGGCTATAAAGTGGTATCGTAAGGCCGCTGAACAGAAAGATAATAATGGTCAATTCCATCTTGGTGAAATGTATGTAGAGGGCCTGGGTGTCACAAGGGATGACAATGAAGGCATCAAGTTATACCGCATGGCGGCTGAACAGGGGCACCAGGATGCTCAAACACATTTGGGATTAATGTATAGCCAGGGGCTTGGAGTCAAGCAGGATTATACGGAATCAATTAAATGGTTATTGATGGCAGCTGCGAAAGGAAATGCGAATGCCCAATTCATACTGGGCACAGAGCTGTTGGCCGGACATGACGGTCCACATGACAAAAGCGAAGCTTTGAAGTGGATCACTCAGGCTGCAGATCAAGGGCTTGCACAAGCACAAGTAAGTTTAGGATCATTATACATGGCTGGCTTTGGAGTTACGCAAGACTATAGCCAAGCTCTTAAATGGTACCTCAAGGCTGCTGAGCACGATTTAAACCTGGCGACAATAGTAGCTTGGTCAAAACTAGGGAAAATGTACAAGGAAGGCCTCGGAGTAGAGATTGACTATAGTAAGGCTGAAAAGTGGTTGCGTAAGGCTGCAGAGCATGAGGTTCCGGATAGTCTCTATAACTTAGGACTACTATACGAAAATGGGCAAGGCGTGGTAAAGGATCATGTAGAAGCTATTAAATGGTTACGCAGGGCCGCTGAACAGGGATACCTGGATGCTAAAAATAAACTGAAGGCTGATGGAATTCTGGTTGAGTAGCTCGACGTTGAGACAAAGGTTCACTCTCGATTATGGATCATAAATGGTTGCCGGTAACGACACCATGACTGAAGAGGAGCGTCTTGCCGCTCGATGGGCCTCTCTGGCTGACGAAGTGGGCGTCAGCCAACCGAGTCTGCAAATCCTCAACCAGGATGAAATCGACTCCCTGCTCGGTTTTGAACCCGAGATTCCCTCAGCCGAGCGTTACGAGCGCTTTATCGCCCGCCTGATCGACCCGCAGCCACCGCCCGAGGAAAGCCAAGCTCGGCCGTATGGCATGTTCGAACCCGACGCCACCATGATGCGCTTCTTCGATGATCCGGGAGGCGAGAACATTCTGGCGGACATACGGGATTTGAACCGGCGTCACGGGGTGGTCCCGATCACAATCCCCGGAACGAAGATCGAGCTGCTGAATTTCTCTAAATGTCCCCGCTGCGGACGGTTGCACTCGGCGACTGAGCTGGCCTCTCGTTACGCGCAGCCGCCCCGCCGGGCTGGCGTTCCGCTCAGAAAGCAATTGCGGCAAGACACCTGTGTTTCCTGCATCGATTGCGGCGTACGATTTCAGCCGGGGCTGGTGATCATCGACGGCACTCCAAAAGCCGAACGCCAATATCTATGCCGGGTGCAAACAGCGGCGGCGATCGAGGATTTCCACACCGAGCGCTGGCAACGTCCGGTGCTTGGACGAAAGGCCGCCAACCGCCTGTCGCTTGAAGACGGTCTTGTCGGCATTCGTAATGATGTCACCGCAGGCGATTTAGCGGAACGCCCGACGCTGCTGGCCAACCTGCTTCAGTACACCCCGGCGTCGTTGGCACTGCGCTTTCTTGCAGGCGATAACCGGGATCATGACGACCTGCTGTTCGGGCAGGCGTGGCCATGCTGACGCTCACCATCCCGTCTTACTGTTTCGGTTCGGGCTACACGCACAAATTCTGTTAACCTCGCCCACAATATAATCGATAGAAAACTATGACTTAGCCGTTTCCCGGCGCATTGCGCCTGCCGATGCAAAATACCCTGGTCAGAAAGGTGACGTAGGCCGCCAAGCATGCGAACAGCCGCATATAGGAGAACAGACTCGCATCCGGAAAATTAAACAGACCCCACGGCATCAGCGTAAGCGGTTCGGGAGAGGCACGTTGAATCCCCCGCCGATTTAGCCGACCATGCT
>JBAWVF010000139.1:0-10185 GCA_037147415.1 Rhodospirillaceae bacterium
GCGGCGCCGTATGGATGACCGGCGGCGCCTGATGGGTAACGGCCGGTGCGGGCGGCGCCGTATGGATGACCGGCGGCGCCTGATGGGTAACGGCCGGTGCGGGCGGTGCCGTATGGATGACCGGTGGCGCCTGATGGGTAACGGCCGGTACGGGCGGTGCCGTATGGATGACCGGCGGCGCCTGTTGATGCTGAACCGGTGGTTGCGCGACCGCCGGGACTTGCTGTGGCCCTTTGTGATGATGGGTTTCAGGCTGAACGACAGCCGATGCCGGCGGCGGCGCGTGAGGGGCGGCCGGTACAGGCGGCGCTTGATGCCGAATCGCGGCCGGCGCTTGATGCTGCGGCCCTTCCCGGTGATGCCGTTGTTGGTCCGGCGGAATGGTGGCGGGTTCATGCCGAGGCCAGTCGTGATGATGCTCGTGTTCGGGCCGAACAATCACAGGGGCCTGCCAGGGCTGATATCGGTAGATTTCCGGCTGAATAATGACGGGAGCCGAAGGCATGGGGGGCGGATACCGATCAGGCTCAAATGATTGATCCCGATCACGATTCTGCCAACGGTGATGATATCGTTCCCGTTGAATTTCTTCGCAGGCATAAACAGCACCCCGGTCGCATTCATGATATAAATAACGAATGCGACAAGCCTCTTGATCGCCGAGTTCGCATTGAGAGCCAATCAATCGCAAGAAATCTTGACGGCGTTGTTCATACCAAACTTCATAATATCGCTCGCTTTCAATCTCCCGGCAGGAATTTGGATTGCCTCCTTCGCATGACCGATACAGGCGGTGAATACGGCAGGCTTCTTGATCACCCCGCTCGCATTGCCAATGCGTACGCCTCAAGAAGTCTCCGATATCCTGGGCGCCGGCCGGCATGAACATGAAAGTTCCAATAGCCACGACAGCCAAACGGATCAGCAGACTGCGCATGAGGCCCTCCCGGATGATCACTCTCAGTCAACACATTCAGACAGTTTATATTCCACCAGCTTGTTCGATTCGAGCATCCGCCGTCATGCGGGGCAAGGCGCCTTGTTGGCGCTCTAGCAGTTAATACCAACGGCCCCGGTCGAGGACGGTTGGTGACGGCCCTGCCGTGACCTGCCATTCGCTTTGCCGCAATCCCGCGTCTCGATAGCCCATGAAGCTGGTTACCCTTTCTGTCCTTGCTGACGCGGGCTGCCGATTGTCGCTCCGTTGCTCCATTCTGCCACCCACCTTCCCACATGGCGGCCTGATTGGAATCTGGCGTGATCAACGAGGTCGAAAGCGGCGAGGACTACATCAAGGACAAATACGAAGCAGCCCTTCAGAAGGGCAGCCTGACCGCTCCGGTCAAGGCGATCGTTTCCAAGGCATACGAAGGGATCAAAGCAGACCACAACATTATCCGGGATATCAATCAAGCATGAATTTCAGGCGCATGCAAACCCCGGTGTTGAAGCCCATATCTGACTCCGAACAAGCCTTCGCGCGGGCCGGGAAACCGTCCGGCCCGCGTCGGCAGGGGTGTTTTCCGAACCTTGTTGTGGTGAATTTTCTCCGGTCATATCAGTCCGGAATATGTGGAGTTGAATACCATGAAACGATTTTTGCCCGTACTTGTCATGCTGTCCGTCTTCGCGCTTCCGATAGGGAACGCAAAAGCCGACTCACTGATCGGCAACGCCACCGTAGCCTGCGCGATAGGTGCCGGGGCCATGGGACTCGCCACTTATACCGGCTGGGTTCCCGCATTGGTTTCGGGTATCGTGCTCGTCCCATTCTCGGAGATCATCGCCGTCAACGCACTGATCGGATGTGGCATCGGGTTTGTCGGAACCGTTTCCACAACCTTGATCGGTCGGGCCATTGATCCGAACCTCGTCGTCACCAAGTAGTCGGTATGGTTCGCCTGCTGACACGGCGCTTAGCCGCTGACTGAGGCCGATAGCCGACGGCGTGTCGCGATCGTCCCGATATGCCCGAGAGCGCGATCGCAAGCGGTTGCATCGATTTCATTTTCTCGCCGGAGGATATTGCTCAGGAAATAATTCGGATTTCCCGAGCGATATCGTCAAGTAATGTGAAACAGTATCCGAACCATGACTGAAATGACTGCCAGCTTGCGCTGGGAGGGCCAGAGCAAGAACAGCATTGGTGGGGGAAGTACCGAGACCGGAGCTCGACAAGGATAGCGTCAAGCATCTTGCAATTCCGCCCCAATATTCGTTTGGCCGCCAGTACTGTATAAGGATTGATATCCATGGGCGGCATTCTGTTGTGCTATCGGAATACCTATTCCTAAAATCATCAAACTCTACCTCGCCCATGTGATTTAGTTATCCAGCCCCAGCGTCTGAGTTCGCCTCAAACTAACTCTGAATAGTTTTCGAGGCTTGTTTGGAGCAGGGCATGACCCGTTAAACCGGCGGGTCAGAGTGTAAAAACAAGGAGAGCCTAAATGGACAAGGATCGTATCGCTGGTGCAACCAAGCAGAATACGGGCGCCATCAAGGAAATCGCTGGGGCAATGTTTGGCGATGCCAAATTGGCTTCCAAGGGCAAAAAAGAGAAAGAAGAAGGTAAGTCTCAGAATGAGGCCGGGCAAGCGAAAGATTCTGCCAAACACTAATCAGTTTCGGCCCATCGATAGATTTGCATTCAGGATTCCCTGTGTGCATGCTCAACCAAAGGAACTATCATGACGCGTCCGATCACATTTTTCGCAAGTGCCGCCGTCCTCATGGCTGCTTTTGGTGCCCCAGCCTTTTCTCAAGGAGTGCCACAGGCAGTTTCCTTGACGAAAGTTGACCCGTCGTCGCTGGCTACCGGATACCGGGTGTCCAAGGTGGTTGGAAGTACCGTGGTCAACGCCGCCAACGAGACCGTGGGCACAATCAGCGATCTGATCGTTACGGCCAACTCCAATGTCCCGTCCGCAGTGTTGTCGGTCGGTGGTTTCCTGGGTATGGGCACCAAGTACGTTATCGTGCCCTACAGCACCCTTGTGGTTCACGAAAAGCAAATGGTGTTCCGCGATGCGACCAAGGATTCGGTGAAAGCCCTTCCGGATTTGTCGTCGCTGACTACCGGCGACCGGACTTCAAAGATTATCGGTGCCAGCGTCGTTAATGGTGCCAACGAGACAGTGGGCACTGTGGATGATCTGATCGTTACCCCTAACGAGAAGGTGCCATTCGCAGTTCTGTCGGTCGGCGGTTTCCTGGGCATGGGCGCGAAATACGTCGTTGTTGCCTACAGCACCCTCGAAGTGAATGACAAGCAGTTGAAAATCCAAAAAGCTTCTAAAGAAGCGCTGGAAAAGCTGCCGTCATTCACCTATAGCAAGTAATATATCGATCGCAGGGCGACCACACCTGCTGTCGCCCTGCGATATATATTCAATAATTATTTGCGAATTGTGTATCTTCATTACTATATTACGGGTCGAGACTATACCCCATATGATCGGCTTACTGATATTATAAGTGACCATGATATTTCGCCAGACGGCCATGGCAGCCGTACGTTCATTCCGGTCGCCGTCGCTGATGATGAGCAAGCCGACATCGTCCCAGGTGCAGAACGCCGCGCTCAGCATTCTCTGTAAGGGTATGGCTCCGGTTCATCGGACCGCGGTCGCGAACGCCAAGCGGTTGGTCCGCACGCGGTTCAAGTCGTCGTGTCATACCAAAGGCCTTTGATGCTGACACATCAAAGGCCCCCTCAAACGGCGGGCGCCCGCGGTACGGGCTTGCCTTCGCGCCACGAGGCGCGCGGCGGCAGTCGCCGCCGATACCAACGGGATTCTTCAGGTGTGCAAATGGATACACCAGTGCCTTGCCCGGTGAAACCGCCGAAGCTGCTTCAGATCATGGGGCCCGGCCTAATCACCGGGGCCTCGGATGATGATCCCAGCGGCATTGCGACCTATTCGCAGGTCGGGGCGCAGTTCGGGTATGGCCTCGCCTGGACTCTACTGTTCAGCTATCCCCTGATGGCAGCGATTCAGGAAATCAGCGCCCGCATCGGCCGCGTCACCGGGTATGGCCTGGCGGGGAATCTCCGGCGCCACTATCCGCGCTGGCTGTCGAGCGGGATCGTCGGCCTGTTGCTGACCGCGAACATCATCAATTTGGGTGCCGATCTTGGCGCCATGGGGGCCGCGCTCAAGCTCCTGATCGCCGGCCCCGCCTTGCTGTATGTCTGCCTGTTCGGCCTGGTCTCGGCAGCGCTCGCGATCTTTACCCGATATGCCCACTATGTTTCATTCCTGAAATGGTTGTGCCTGTCCCTGTTCAGTTACGTCATTTGCGCGTTCGTGGTGGATGTGCCGTGGGCGGAGGTCGGTTGGGCGACGGTATGGCCGGCGCTGTCGGCAAAACCGGAATATCTGATGGCGATCGTTGCCGTTCTGGGTACCACGATCAGCCCGTACCTGTTCTTCTGGCAAGCGCAACAAGAGGTCGAAGACGACAAGGAAAGGTCGGGCTCACGGCCCCTCATCCGGGCCTCCGAGCAAGCCCGCTCCGAGTTCGCCCGCATCCGCCTCGATACCTATCTCGGCATGGCGCTCTCGAATGTCATCGCGTTTTTCATCGTCATCACGACGGCGACGACGCTCCATGCCCACGGTGTCACGAATATTCAGACGTCGGCCGAGGCCGCCGAGGCGCTCCGGGCGGTCGCCGGGCGCTTCACGTTCGTCGTCTTCGCCGCCGGCATCATCGGCACCGGGATGCTGACGCTTCCCGTCTTATCGGGGTCGGCGGCTTACGCCGTAGGCGAACTCTTGTCCTGGCATGTCGGCTTGGCGCGCCGGCCCTTTCGGGCCAAGGCGTTTTACGCGGTGATCGCCGCGGCGACGCTGATCGGCGTCGGCTTGAACTTCACCACCATCGATCCGGTCAAGGCGCTGTATTGGAGCGCGGTCTTGAACGGCGTGGTCGCGGTCCCGGTGATGATCGCCATGATGCACCTCTCGATGCACCGCGGCATCATGGCCGACTTTACCCTGCCGGTACCGCTCCACGTCTTCGGCTGGATCGCGACGGTCGTGATGGCCGTCACCGTCGTGGCAATGGTCGCAACATGGCTCTGATGAGCTTCGGGACCGACATCCGGGTTATCCGTGCCGCACTTTGCCATGAGCGCCGGCCCCATGATTGCCTGTTTTAGTCGAAGGCGCCCTGGTAGATGACACGGACCGCCTCAATTCGGCTATCCCAACGGAGTTTCGCGAGGTGATGAGAGGGCTCTTCGAAACATTGGCCGGATATCTCGCGCGCGCCCGGGTGGCGTTCCGGGGTGTGGCCATCGCCCCGAAGCCTGATCAGGCGGATACCGAGGCCATCGCGGCGCAGGCCCGGCAGGTCGCGCCGGTGCTCTGGCTGCTCGGCAAGGTCGGTGCCGGCAAGTCCTCGATCGTTCGCACATTGACCGGCGCGACCACGGCCGAAATCGGTTCCGGTTTTCGGGCCTGTACCCGCGTCTCGCGGGTGTTCGATTTCCCTGCGGAAACGCCGGTGGTGAGGTTTCTTGACACCCGCGGCCTCGGAGAAGTCGCCTATGACCCGTCCGAAGACATCGCCTTTTGTGAGAGCCGCTCGCAGTTGCTGCTGGCTGCGGTCCGAGCGCTCGACCCGGTTCAGAAACCGATCCTCGACGCACTCTCGGTGGTCAGGAGGCGTCATCCGGAGTGGCCGGTGATCGTCGCCCAAACCTGCCTGCACGAGGGCGGCCCGGGACCGGCCACCTGCTGCCCTATCCGTTCGCCGATCCGGTTGGCACCGGGGTTTCCGACGATCTTTTGCGCTCGCTGGTGTCCCAGCGCGCCCTTTTTGCGTCAATTCCCGGGCGGGGGGCTTTATTGTTCGTTCCCGTCGACTTTACCTTACCCGACGATAGCTTGGCGCCGGACGATTACGGCCTGGATGCGCTATGGCAAGCCATTGGCGCGGCGGCGCCGCTCGGGCTTGAAGCCATGCTGCGCCACATGCAGCGTGAAGGCGAGGACGGTTTCGCCAAACGGGCGCACCCGCACATCATGGGCTATGCGGCGGCCGCGGGAGGTGTCGATTTCGTTCCGGCGGTCGGCTTGGTCGGGGTTCCGGTGGTCCAGGGCAAGATGCTGCACAGTCTTGCCGGCATCTATGGCGTCGATTGGAATACTCAGGCGATCGGAGAATTCGCGGGATGTCTCGGCACCGGGTTCCTTCTCCGCTATGGACTCAAATTCGGACTGCGTGAGTTGGTAAAACTGATCCCCGGTTACGGACAGACCGTCGGCGCGGTCAGTGCCGCCGCCGTCAGCTTCGCGACCACGTTCGCCATCGGCAAGGCAGCCTGCGTTTACCTTGCCTACAAGCGGCGAAATGCAGTTTTCGATCCAGCGGTCATTGCGAAAAGTTATGCGGACGCCCTGGCCGAAGCCATCGGGGTTGCGCGCAAGCGATACCAACCGGCAGGACGGCCTGATGAGGGCTCGGCATGAGCGCCGCCACAAAATTTCGCCCGCGCGAAGGGGCGCTCACCGCCGTGGCGATATTTTCGCTGCCCTTCGTTTTGTTGATCCCGTTCGGTTATTATTGGCTGTTCGAGCACGGCTGGCTGTGGGTGCTGGCCTGGAGCATCGCCGCGGTTGTCGCCTCCGGGGCCGCCCTGCTCATCTGGCGGCGGGCGCTGAAACGGGCGGCAAAAGCGCCGCCCCCCGTTCCCCTCCCGGACCCGGCATGGTCGCCAGAGGATGAGGCGGCCTGGACCACGGTAATCCGGCTGACCGAAGGCGCCGACGCCACCACGGTGACCACGGCCGAAGCGTTTGGAAGACTGGCGCAAAACGTCGTCGAGTCCGTCGCCCGACACTATCGCGCGGGTGACAAAAAGACGGTCTGGGCCTTTTCGCTGCCGGAGGCGTTGCTGCTGACGGAACGTATCAGTCATGACATGCGCGGCCTGGTGGCCAACAATATTCCGTTTGGCGATCACATCACCGTCGGTATGGCCTTGCGCGCGTATGGCTGGATGCCGCAGATGCGGAAGGCCTGGAAATTCTATGACATTTCCTACAACTTGTATCGTCTCTACAGAATTATTCCCAATATCGCTCTCGCGGGAACCAACGAAATCCGGCTCCGGCTAACCCGGGAATTGTTTCTTCCCGCTCTCGAAGCGACCAGGACCAGGTTCGTCCGACTTCTGCTCAATGAAATCGGGCGAGCGGCGATTAATCTTTATAGTGGTCGCCTGCGTCTCTCCGACGATGAAATCGCCCTTTATTCGACCAGGGCGGCCCGGCAGGACGCCGGGCGGGCACCGTCCCGGGTGGAACCGATCCGGATCGTGCTGGCCGGGCAGATCAACGCCGGAAAGTCGTCGCTGATCAACGCCCTGTCCGGCGAAGTGCAGGCGGCTGTCGACGTGCTTCCGGCAACGCCGGGCTTCACGGCCCATCGGATCAGCCGTGATGGCCTGCCGGCGGCCGTGGTTCTCGACGGTCCCGGACTGGGGGGGGACCGTGAAACGGTGGACCGTCTGATCAGCGAGGCTGCCGACTGCGATCTGGTGCTTTGGATGGCGCAGGCGAACCGTCCGGCGCGATCGACCGACCGGGAGGCCCTCGATCGCTTCCGAAGCACCTTTGCCGAACACCCGAACCGTCGCCGGCCGCCGATCATTCTGGTGCTCACCCACATCGATTGCCTGCGTCCCTATACGGAATGGAACCCGCCTTACGATCTTCGCACCCCGACCACGGCCAAGGCGATATCCATTCGCGAGGCCATCGCCGCGACTTGCGACGACCTGGGATTCGATGCCGGTGACGTGGTGCCCGTCTGCCTCTCCGATCAGGCGGCGGCGTACAATATCGACGCGGTTTGGGCGTGCATCCTGGCCGCGATTCCCGATGCCAGAAAGGTCCAACTCCATCGAATCCTGACCGATGCACAGTCTCGTGTCGACTGGTCGCGGGTATGGACCCAAGCGGTCGGCGGCGTGCGTGGGGTGGGAAAGGCACTTTTATCGGAGGATCGGAAATAGATCCTCATGGTCGCAGTACGGTCGACCGCAATGAGCTACGAGTTACCCGTGATCCATATTGCCCCGAGGACCATTTCCCAGACCGACGCCGACACGACGGCCAGCATGACAACCGTGGCCAGCAGGGCGATTGAGAGCAGGAGGCCATCCTCCTCGAGATAGGCCAGCGAGATCAGCGCGATCACCAGAGCGGGGACGACGTTGAACAGGGGGATCGGCACGAACAGCAGGGTCGTGATTTGTATGACCACGATGGTACCGACGAGGCGCTTGGTCGCCTGATGCGGGGTAGGCCAGCGAGGATGCGCCATCTTCTCGACATATCTCAGTACGGGCACGGCTCTGCGAATCAGACGGGCGAGGTGCCGGGTCGGCAAGGGCCGGACGGCGATCCGGCGGGGAAAGACCGGGGCGGAGTGGCCGGCGATCATCTGGAGCGCCGGGACCATCAGCAAAGCGCCGGCTATGAGGCAAATCCCCGGCGCCATCGCGATTATCGCGAGCAAAAGCATGATAATGCCGAAGGAATGCTTATGCAGGCGGCCTAATAGCCAGTCCAGGGTGAAGTGGTCGGTCGGCGCTTCATCGTGTAACCGCTGCAATACGGCGGAAACGCAGATGAACCTCCCGGCATCAATGGGCGGCTTCGACTCGGGGATACCCACGTACGGCATGGTGTCAGCGCCTGTCCAAAAAAAGGGTAAAGGTGAACTCAGCATCGGGTTTACCGTGGCAACGCCCTGGATGGCCGTCGAGATCAGCTCACTTGGCGAGCTTTCTCCCGACGATGAAACCTCCGATGACCGCCAGCGCGAGCAATTCCATCGGCGAAATCTCGCGTCCCAGTCGCTCCGCCGCTGCCATGATCTCCCGGTCCTGCGGGGTGCCGGCCTCGGCCAACGACCGGAGAAGCGAGGTGACGGTGCCAACCAGCGCCGGAGCCGCGGCGGCGGCGCACCGCACCCGGCGGGCCTGCCGACGGCGCACCGTCCAGACCACCCGGATCGTGACTGCAACCAACCCATAGGCCGCAGAGACGATCAGCGCAGCGACGACGCCCCCCAGCAAGCCGCGAAGATAGCCATAGGCGGCAAAAGTGCCAAACCCCAGGCTGATCGCGGAGAACAAGGTGATCGACATTGCTACGACGATTGCGGGCACGACATCGCGCAGGCTCCGTTCAGCCGCGCCACTCAAGAGGCCCGTCAGCCAGCGGATCATGCCCGGTCAACCGCGCGGACGGCTCAACAGGCCGAGCGACAGTCCGACGCCGAAAGCGATCAGCACCGACGTCAACGGATTGCGCTCGATGCAGGACTCGATGTCGTGCCCCGCCGCGCTCACACTTTTCTGTGCATTGCCGGCCGTGCTTGCGATCTTGTCCGTAACGTCGCCGACGGCTTCGGAGACGCGTTGGCCGGTTGACTGCGTCTGATGTTGCACGAGTTTGGTCAATTTATTGACCATGCTTGTGACGTCCTCGCGGAGAGCCGACACATTGGCGTTGAACTCGTCGGCAGCACTTTCGGTGTTTCTGCTCATGGCAGCCTCCAACATATGAAACCGTCGATGACATCGAACATGACACCGCCCGCGCAAAGCGGCCCAGGAACACCGCCTTATTTACCGCCGAGCCTGTCCTTTCAGATGACGTGGAGCAGGAAAAGCACGATGATGATCGGAATTGGAATCCCGAGCACCCACAACAGGATACCAGGCATGGGATGTGGTCCTTACCGATTACCGCCGGCCGGTCGGCTTTCCGACCCGCTGAGACGGCTTGAGTGTGCACCGATCAGACAGCGACATCATCCCCCAGGGGGGAACCATTAGGTGACGCCCAACTGATTTCAGCGATCACTGCCTTCACCCGAAATAGCGCCATCAATCCGAATCAGAAGCCCCGGAAAATACTCATATCCGCGCAAGCCGTGCCCGTCACACATTCCCTTGCGCGGGCAGAGGGACGTCGTCACCGGGCTTGAAGTACAACGCCGCGCACCGGGCGCCGAGAACGCCGCATGTCACCGGCAGATCGTCGCGAAAGGCATCATCGATGAAGTCGATAATATTAAGATGCCGGTCTTCGAAGTACATTTGGTGGTGCGAAATCCGATTCATTCCGTCCACCCATTCCGACATCAATCCGTCCACTG
>JBAWVF010000140.1:0-10164 GCA_037147415.1 Rhodospirillaceae bacterium
TGCCGCGAGTCACCTGACCATACCGCAGCCTGCCGGAGAAAGCAACGGCAGCGCTCCAAGCCCTCAAAACGCGAAGTGACCGTATTATATTTGCAGCTTCCACGCCGGAAGCCATGGTTCGATCAACCCGAGGATCAGTTGTTTTTCTTTTTCCGAACGGTCTCGTCCCGACGCACCGGCTGCATTCGGCAGACCGCGCACCATCCGACTATTCGGGGCGCGATTTAGAACAACTCGATCTTGGGCCCGAGGTCCTCCGCCACCGCCCGGCCGTCGGCGGCGGCAAGACCGTCACGCTGGCTCGCCATGACATAGGTATCGTAAGTCCCGCGCATCGTCTCAAGAAACCGGCCATGATCAAGGTCAATGGTCAGATCGGACAGAACCCGCCGCAAGTCCTCCATGTGGCTGTCCACCATCTCCGAGATATGAGACAATGAGCCCAGCTGTTGCCGGGTAATGTCCTGAAACTGAACCTCCGACATCAAATCCATGATCGTCTGGGCGATATGGACACTTTCCTCTCGCACTTTAGTGAGGACGTCGCGCTGGTGGCCGATCAGGAGTTCCATGTTCTGGGCCAGATCACCGATGGCGGTGGTAAGCCGGCCGAATGTCTTGTCTTCCTCCTGAACGCGCTCATGGACAATGGCATCAAGACTAGTCTGGATTGTTTTCTGAAGCTGGTCTATGCCTTTGCGGATATCAAGGGCGGTCCGGTTGGACTGAAGTGACAGGGCCTTGACTTCCTTGGCCACCACGGCGAAGCCTGCACCGGCCGTGCCGGCCCGACTCGGTCAGGGCGAATTTTGTTTCCGAGACGATTTCCAGCAAACCGCGAGCAATCAAGGCTTCGGTTACCGCCACTCCGAGTACGCCGGCAAGATGACCATAACACCTGCGGGCAAACCGCAATTTTCGATCAAACGTCACCCGCCGGCACCCAGGAACGAAGTCTCAATGCAAACCACGCTCCTTGACGAAGGCCACGTAAAGCGCGTCGACGCCTTGGATATGGTCGACCAGCCAAGTCTTCAGGAAACTCATCAGTTCCATGCTCAAGGTCGCCGTGGCGCCTCCATGATATTTTCTTTGAATTTCCAATACTTTTTTGCCTAAGGCCTCGTGCTCGCGCTTGTGCGCTTCGTATCCGGGAAAGCCCAAAACCTTGAGCTGATACTCTTCATGAGCAAAGTGGGTTTGCGTGTATTCGATCAGTTCATCAAGCACGCTTCCCAGCATCTGCCGCCCGCGGCCGCTTTGTATCGCGTCAAACAGATCGTTGATGAGAGTGATCAGTTTTTTGTGTTCGTTGTCGAATTGAGCCACGCCGACACTCAAACTTTGCGTCCACACCATCAGGGGCATCGTCCGGCTCCTTTTGTCAGGCCATTACGGAAATGGATAGTCCCCCGCAGAACGCTCCGCCGCCTTGATCCTGGTCAATGGCCGATCGGAAGCGAAAATTCGGCGCAAGGAAAAAAATTAAACCGAGGGAGCGAGCTTGACTATTATCAAGGATAAAGCCGGCTCACTCAACCTAAATCCTGTCATGCCGGTTGGGAAGCAACCAGGGCGCCGCGGCCGGCCGGCGACCGGCATATTTCGAATGCGCAGGGTTTTATGGAAAGCTCCTGTAACCGAGAGCCCTTCATCCGATGGAATGATGCCCGGCATTTTCAGTTGCTGGCGCAGGGTGTGCTGCTGGTCGGAATCGCGAGCCGGCTCGATTTCGGCCCCTCGCCCTCCGCCTGTCTGCTGCTGACAGCCGGAGCCCTGATAACGCAGATCGCCGGTTCCTGTTTTTACCGGCTGCCGCGCCTGGATTTGCGCAGTGCCTTGGTGACCGGCCTGTCCTTGACGCTGTTGCTTCGGGCCGATGTCTGGTGGGTGTATCCGCTGGCCGGCGCCCTGGCCATCGCCTCGAAATTCGTGATCCGCATGCGTGGCCGGCACCTCTACAACCCTTCGAATTTCGCCATCGTAACCCTTCTGTTGCTTTCGGACCATGTCTGGATCTCGCCGGGGCAATGGGGCGACTCGCTGTGGATTCTGGCTCTGCTGACCTTGCTGAGCTGCCAGGTGCTGCAAAAGGTAGGTCGTCTCGATATCGCACTGTTTTTTCTGGCCGGTCATGCCTTCCTGCTGTCGGGACGGACCCTGTGGCTGCAAGACCCCTGGGCGATCCCGTTTCATCAGTTGCAAAATGGCAATCTGCTTCTGTTCAGTTTTTTCATGATCACGGACCCCAAAACCACGCCCGCCGGTCGCTCCGGACGCCTGCTCTATGCCCTGATCGTTGCCGCGCTCTCATACTGGCTGGCCTTTTTTGAGGGCGTATACCCGGCGTTACTGTACGGCTTGGCGCTTCTGTCACCGACCGTACCGCTGCTCGATTACTGGTTCCCGCCGGGGTCGGGTTTCATCCGGACACGGCCGGTGCTTCAGCATGCCGGTTGACCGGAGCGCCATGCCCCGGATTTTGGCGGCCTTGCTGGCCGGTTTCGGGTTGGCACTGATTCCGCTTGCGCCAATGGCCTCCGCCGCGGACGAGCCCGCCGCGCGCGTCACCAGGATCGTGCTGGCCAGGGAAGCCGGCCGCACGGTGCTGACCCTGTATCCGGACGAACACGGGCAAAACAGGGACGGTGTCTTGCTGCTGCCGATTCCGGGCGAGATTGAAGCAAGCTCCGGTGAAAGCGTGGACGGCGCCGCGATCGACCGGCTGGATGTAGCCACCATGCCCCGGCCGGTGGCGGAGGGCACCTGTACTCCGCCACCGGAAAGCGCCCCCGCTCTCGCGCCCGATGTCTCCGGCGACGGCCGGGGCCCCGACAGTTATTACGACATCAAAATATTTTCGCCTGCCGATACCGGAATGATCGAGCGTTCCTTGGTTGAGCGCCATGTTGTTCTGTCCCCGGCCAGCCGCACCACACTGGCCGGTTACCAAAAGCAGCGGATGAACTTCGTTCTGGTTGGAAGGGTTGCGAACCGATTGCCGGTTCGGCCGTCTTCACCGCCCCCGGCGCTCCGGATTGTTTACAAATCGAAAAATTTTATGCTGCCGATTCGGCTCAACGGCAACGACAGGCCGCAAGAGTGGCTGATCTTTGCGCTGACCCGCCATGGCCGGGTCGAAGCCGCCAATTATCTGACCGTGAAAATACAAGGCGATCTTGAACTGTCACCGTTGACGCTTCATGATTTTGCGAAATTCCATCAGTCCCTGTTCGACCGGGCCAGTCACCACGGCCGATCTCGCGCGATTGTTCTGGAATTCGCCGGAAGCCTTTCAGACTGCCCGCACTACTTTTCACAGCCTTTGACCGCCGGCACGCTCGGTTATTTATCAGCCGCCGGGCAGCCTTCCGGAAACGGAGCGGAACCCGACATTTTTGTGACGCGCCTGCATATCCGGTATGAGCGCAGGTATTTTCCTGAAGATCTGCTGTTCAACGAGACGCGCGATCGCGCTCCTTTCGTCGCCCGCTATCCCGTGCGCCAACCGCTTGGCGACCGCGCCGGATGCCGGGGAGAGCGCCCGGCCCGGTCCGCGGACGCCCTTGAGGACACACCCCTGTATTACGAACTGCTGTTCGGCGGGCGATAATATCCTCGTCAGTGAGTCATCATGACAAATATCAAGTCCGCGCTCGCGGATCGCCGCTACACTCCCGGCAAGCAGGTTACCGATAGCTTGAGACTGGAATCGACATGACGGACCGAACCGCCCCCGCTCTGCTGCCTGCGGATATGGCCCGAAACAAGCGGTCCTGGCGCTGTTCCCCGGTTGATTGCGGCGGCTTTTCCTCCCTCCTGAAAATGGCGGCGAGCACCGGCCTGACCGAACAGGCCGAATTGTTCACCGCCGGACAAAAGGGCGACATGCTGCCTCTGGTCCTCAGCGGCTGTGTCGGCCTGCTGATGTCCGACGATCGCGGGCGGAAAACCCTGGTCAAGATCGTCGGCCCCGGACAATTCGTCGGACAGAATCTGGTTCTGACCGATGATTCCGGATGCTTTTCGGCGCGCGCCTTGACAGCGGCTCGGGTTACAGGGATTTCGAAGGACGAGATCCGGCACGCCCTCGACACCAATTCCTGTTTCCGCCGCTTTTTTGTCGGCACGATGTCCGAAGGCTTGCGCGAATCCGTAACCCTGTTTTCCCGGCTGAAACTAATGAGCGCCCCCCAGCGATTGGGGGCTCACCTGCTCAGCATCGTCGGCTGTAACCACGGCCCCGCCCGCCTGCATATATCGGTAGAGCGGCAGGCTTTGGCCGAGATGCTGGGAATGCAGCCCGAAAGTTTGTCGCGCGCCTTCCTTAAACTTGCCGAACTCGGAGTTTCCCGTTGGGAACGGAACGTGATAACCATTGACGAGGTCGAGCGCCTGGCGGCTTTCTGCGAGGCGGCGTCGGCTCTTTCGCCCATATCCGGTCAGGCCGCCGAGGAGGGCGAGCCCTGGAAAATGCCGCGCCGGGGCTTCAGTTCCGATGCGCTTCACACCCTGATGCCTGATACCGCCTTGTTTTCGCTGTTACCGGAAGCGGAAACCAAGGCACTGCTCGCCAAGGCCCGGCTGGTCAGTTATGAGCACAAAACGACGCTGTTTCAGTCCGGCGGCCGGGCCGACCATTGCTTCGTGGTGATCGGCGGTCAGGTCCGTTTATTCGTCACCAAGGCCGACGGGCGGGAAACCACCATCAACCTGATCCAGACCGGAGAAAGCTTCGCCGAGGCCGCCCTCCTCGGCTCCGGGTGCTATCCGGTCAACGCGGAAGTCCAGCCCGGAACCCGGCTGCTTCACATCCCGAAAGAGGCGCTCCTCAACCGGATACTGGCCACCTCGACGCTCACCCTGCCACTGCTGGAAAAGCTTGCCCGGCGGCAACGGCAACTCTTCGAGTCGATCATGGAGTTCAAGACCTGCACCCCGACGGAGCGGCTGGTTCTTGAATTGCTGAAACTGACCGATGTCGAAAGCGGCGCCGCCACCGTCAGTCTGAAAATGCCGAAAGCGGCTCTCGCGTCCCACCTCGGCGTCGCGCCCGAAAGCCTGTCCAGGATATTTTCAAGGCTTAAACCGTTAGGGATCAAAACCAGTCCGACTTCCAAAGTTTATATCTCCGAGGTCGCTGCGCTCAGGGGCTATTCCAAACAAACCGTCGCCTGACCGGAATCCGGTTTCTCAGGACGCGAACGGCCCACTGATCAGGGCCAGCCAGCGCATCAAATGATTGACCCTGTATCCGGCCTCCTCGGAAAACTCGATTTCCTTCGGCGGCGGCGGCGGCAGAACCAGATGATTAAGCTCGGGCGTGTCCTCGACGACCGTGAAAGTAATGCCGTCGGGCGGAGTAATGTCCAGAATCTCGAAGGCTTCGGCGGGATTATCCAGCAGCCGGCGCTTGAAGTCCGGATCACCCCACGCCCGGATCATGATGCGATCGAACCCGGACAGCAGAATGGCCGCCCGCGGAACACCGCCGGCAACCTTCGCCAGCTGCTCGGCGACGGAGCCTCCTTCCGGCGGCGGCGGCGGCAAAACCAGGGAACAGGTCTCGGGGGTGTCAGCAATGACCTTGATCGTGACACCGGGCGGCGGTGTCACACCGACCAGCGCCATCGTTCCCACGGGATCACGCAAAAGCCGCTTCTTGAATCCTCGGTTGGCCCAAACCTTGGCGATAATCAGGTCGTAATCGGAGCAACGGTGAAACGAGGTCATGAGCTTATCTCTTGCAGAAAAACCGGCGTCAGCCACCGGTGATATTCATCAAACGATCGACGCCGATCGGAGCCCGACAGGCTGCGGTACCGAACATATGACCTTCCGGTTTGCGCAGGATCGCCGTGCGTAGCGCCGCCAGTAACGGCCGGTCATCGCCGGGATACGCATGCAGCAGCGGCCGCAGCTCTATCGCTTCTGTCCGCCCCAGGCACAGAGTCAGCGTCCCGGTGGCGGTCAGCCTCACTCTGTTGCAAGACTCGCAAAAACTCCCGGTTAGCGGCGTAATGAAACCGAGCCGGCGGCCGGTTTCCTTCACGACGACATAGCGGCTCGGTCCGCCGCTGAGATAGCCGGTCGGCTCCAAGGTCCAACGGCGTGCCAGCCGTTCGCGAACCTCGGACAGCGGCAGAAACTGATCCGCCCGGCTGAACCCGCCGGCGCCGTCGATGTCGCCTAGCGGCATCACCTCAATCAGCGTCAGGTCGAACCCCTGTTCGCCGCACCAGAGGATCAGACGGTCGAATTCGTCTTCGTTGACCCCTTTGAGCGCAACGCAGTTGATCTTGACCGCCAGACCCGCAGCTTTGGCGGCGGCCGTACCTTCCAGCACCCGATCAAGCCGGCCCCGGCGGGTAATGCGGTGAAACCGCTCGGGGTCGAGCGTGTCCAGGCTGACATTGACCCGACGAATGCCGCTGGCGAACAGGGCCTCGGCGTGGCGGGCCAGCCGGCTGCCGTTGGTGGTGAGCGCCAGTTCATCGAGCATGCCGTTCACCAGATACCGGCTCAGCGCCTCGACCAGGGTCATGGCACCGTTCCGCACCAAAGGCTCGCCACCGGTCAACCGCACCTTGCGTACGCCGAGCTTTATGAAGGCGGAACAAACACGTTCCAGCTCCTCCAGTGTGAGAACCTCGTCCTGGGGCACGAAGCTCATATCCTCGGACATACAATACACGCAGCGCAGGTCGCAGCGGTCGGTGACCGAAACCCGCAGATAGCGGATGGCGCGTCCGAACCCGTCAACCAGAGGCGAAGCGTCGATGGCGTCGGCCATGGGCCGGGTCTCCTATAGGCCGTAATGGCCGATGATGAATCGGGCCAGAGCTTCGGGGTCGTTGAGGTCGAGACGCGGCACTGGCAATCCTTCCACCGGCTCGTCGGATGCCACGGCAACGATGTGGGAGTCGTCGGGGCAGAGCAGAGGCTTGCCGTTGCTCCGGCGCCAGATTTCCAGCTTGGGATGGCTATCGCGTTTGAAGCCCTCGACCAGCACCAAATCTACCGGAGTCATCCGCGCCAGCAACTCGGCGAGGCTCGGTTCGGGTGCTTGATGCAGTTCGTGGATCAGCGCCCAGCGCTTGGAGGAGGCCACCAGCACCTCGGTCGCGCCGGCGCCACGATGGCGGTGGCTGTCCTTGCCGGGATGATCGATGTCGAAGCCGTGGTGGGCGTGCTTGACTGTCGATACCCTCAAGCCGCGCCCGGCCAGCAATGGCACGAGTTGGATCAGCACCGAGGTCTTGCCGCTGCCGCTCCAGCCGGCGAGTCCGAACACCTTCATGGCGGGCTTGTCCTTAACCTGATCGGGTGGAAGGAGCCGTCCTCCAGGCGTCGGAGGAGCACGTCGGAGGACGGCAGGTCAGCGGAGGTGGCACTTAGTCATTGAGTAGTCGCCATTTCAACGCCTGATATACGGGCGCGCCCCGCCAGTTCACCGATGAAGCGGTGCACCGCCAGCCGCCACGCCCGGTCATAAAGCTCGACCGAGATCCGGTCCCGGACCTGATCGAACGGCAGGACTTGTCCCGGATCGCGGTGATCAAGCCGGACCACGTGAAACCCGAACCGGGTCGAAACCGGCTCCGGATGCAGGGAGCCGGGCTCGATTGCATCGAGCGCGGCGATCAGCTCCGGAACCATCTCCCCGGCGGTGAACTGGCCGAGACCGCCGCCTTCCGCCCCCGTCGGACAGGCGGAATGCGTGCGCGCCAACTCGGCGAAACGACGAGGCTCGGCCTGAAGCGTGACCAGAGTCTTCCGTGCCGCCTGCTCGGCCTCATGGCGCCTGTCCCGATCGTTTGAGGCGGCCGGAAACAGGATGTGGGCTGCCTCATAGAGCACCGAACTGCCGTAATGCTCGGAGTTTTGCTCATAATGCTGCCGGCAGCGTGTTTCGTCGGGTTCCGGCACCGTGACCGCCCGATCGAGCAAGGTATCAATCAAGGCGCCGTCGATATCCTCCGGCTCTTCATCGTCATCGGGCACCAGAGCCAGGCGGTGCGCTTCCTGCAACAGCAACTCGCGCACCACCAAGGCCCGGGCCGCCGCAAGGCGGGCCTCCGCCAGGGAAGCAGCGGGGTGAAGCTGCACCTCGCGCGCCACCGCCTCTTCCCTGATTTCCACGTCGTTTACCAGGATCGTCATCGCCGCCCGCCTCCCTCAGGATCAACGAACCATGCTGCGCCGCTGGCGCTTGCGCACGATCTGGTAGGCGCGTCCGAGATACCAGATCGGAACGCTCCAGACATGGACCAGCCGACTGAACGGAAACAAAAGGATGATGGTGAGACCGAGGAAGATGTGCAGCTTGAATATCCAAGCCTGATTAAGCACATGGGAGGAGGCATTTAAATCGAAGGTCCAGATGCCTTGCGCCCAGCGCATGAACTCAACCATGTTGCCACCATCGAGGTGATGCAGAGAAAACAGGACTGAACCCATGCCGAGCACCCCCTGAAGCAGCAGCAGCACCAGAATTGCAATGTCCATCGCGCTGCTGTTCAAATAAATACGGGTGACGGTGAGACGGCGCTTCACCAGTATGGCCAAGCCGGTGACGCACATGATGCCGAAAACCGAGCCGACCACGATCGCCAGCATCTGCTTGGTCGCGGGTTCGATCCCGAGCGCCTCGAACACCGCGAGCGGGGTCAGCATGCCCACCGAATGACCGAGGAACAGGCCGAGAATCCCGACATGGAACAGGTTGCTGGCCAGCACCATGTTGTTATTGTCGAGTATCTGGCTGGAGCCCGAGCGCCACGTATATTGCTCGCGGTCGAAGCGGATCAGGGCGACCACGAAGAACACCGTGAGAGCGATGTAAGGATAAAGGCCGAACAGAAGTTGATTGAGAAATACCATGGCTGGAATCCTTTCACGCGAGCGGGCCAACGGCGGCGATGGCGCCGGGCAAACCCCGGCCGGATATCACGGAGCAATCCTTGAGCGCGGAACCGGCACCAAAGGTGACCGGCTCTTCCTCGGCCTGACGGTCAAGCTCTTCCAAGGTCTCGGGATCCCTGGGTTGGGCCGCGATGAACGCCTCCAGTTCCGCTTGGTTGACCTTGCCGCCGGAAAGGTCAATCAGGCCCGAAAGCACGGCGGCATATGGCTCGCCTCGGTCCGAGAGCCGCTTGCGCAAAGCCGCCAGCGGTGTCAGAGCGTCGGCGAGCACCGCCCGGGCCGATTTTGACGGCACTTCGGCCAGGAACTCGCACAAGAGCGGCAGATAGTCCGGCAGCTCGCGCCCGACGATCTCAAAGCCATGGCGGTCATAAAGCTGGGCGAGCCTGACCATGGCTTGCCCTCGATCCCGGCTTTCACCGAAGACATGTTCATAAAGGTGAAGGCACAGAGTCCGGGTGCGGTCGAACAAAGTGACATAGTGCTCCTGGAGTGTCAGCAAATCTTCCGATGCGAGATGGTCGATCAGTCCTTGCACACCTTCCCGGAGCTTGCGCGGCAGCAGATTTTCGGCATCCAGAATCGCCCTGATCTCGTCCAAGGCCGCGATCAGATCTGGTTCGGGATAGGTCAGCAGCGCCCCCAGCGCCTTGATCGATTTAATCGGGGGAGAACAGGTGATCATGTCCGGTTTCCTCTTCAATCTGCGGCGTCGCGGTCGAGCTTGCGCTCGGCGTCGGCATTGATCCGCGGCCGTTTCGAACCGAACAGGCCGAGATCGCTGATGCCGTTGCCGCAACCGTTGCCGAAGCTGAAACCGCAATCGCCCTTGAGTTTGAAAGCGTCTTCGGCATATTCGCGGTGGGTGGAGGGCACCACGAACCGGTCTTCGTAGTTGGCGATGGCCATGTATCGATACATCTCCTCGACCTGAGCCACCGTAAGCCCGACTTGGCGGAGCACATCGGTGTTAGCCTTGCCGTCGACATGCTTGCTCCGCTGATAGATGCGCATCGCGTACATACGGTTGAGCGCATCTATCACCGGTTGCTCGACGCCGCCGGTCAACAGATTGGCCAGATACTTCACCGGAATCCGCAGGTTCTTCAGGTCCGGCAGCTCGCCGTCGA
Organism: Rhodospirillaceae bacterium; assembly: GCA_037147415.1. Taxonomy (GTDB): domain Bacteria; phylum Pseudomonadota; class Alphaproteobacteria; order Azospirillales; family Azospirillaceae; genus BOG-933. The sequence continues at coordinate 10,056 of JBAWVF010000140.1, forward strand.
AGCCGACATGGCCCTGGCTGATCGCGGTTTGAATCGGGCTGAGCGCCGGGGTGTACCAGACCATCGGCAGCGTCCGGTATTCCGGATGCAGCGGCAGTGCGGTTTTCCA
>JBAWVF010000141.1:0-10043 GCA_037147415.1 Rhodospirillaceae bacterium
TGGAAAATACTATATCTAGTGGGTGTGTGCGTCAAGCCGATAGGCATGCTTCATTCGTTCGCGCGGGCACGGGGGCGGACGGACGTCTTGTGTTCGATACTATCCGCCGTTTTAAGGGGTTGGAGCGGCCTATCGTCCTGCTTATTGACATTGAAGATTTGACTGAATCGGAACTCATTTATGTTGCGCTCAGTCGCCCCACAGTGCTGCTCATGGTATTCGGCAGCTCGGTCGCGCTTAATCGGATTAGGTTAGGTCCCATAATTGACGAGTAGCTGGCGGTCGCTGTACTGCTTCGCAAATGGCTTCTGCGGCCACCTGATCATTTTTATGTCGTTTTATATACGGCTTAACATATTTTGGCGGCATCAGGCGCGCGGCATGACCGAATTTTTCAATCTCGCGCGCCCAGTAGTGGGCTGTACCATTTTCGGTCGGGGAAACCGACCAGGGGGATTCGTGATCGCCGTCCTCCGTTCGGGCTGTCGGGCTGGTAACGCAGCCACAGCCACGCCAATTCGAGCATCACCCGGCGCAGCCGGGGATTGCCGGCCTTGGCGATGCCCTGTTCGCGGCTGCTTTCGCCGCTTTGGAACGGCGTCGGCGTCAGGCCGGAATAGGCGGCGACATGACGGCGGTTGGCGAAGGCGCGGTGGAAGGCCTCCTCCTCCAACGCCATGGCCGAGACCGGCCCGATGCCGACGAGGCGGATCAACAGCGCCGCGACGGTGCTGCGGCAAAGCCGCAGCAACCCGGCCGCGTCGCCGCCATCGATGTCGATCCGACTGAGCTTGTCCACGTCCGGCGACACCGCCGCCACACGCCATCTTCAACAACAGTTCGATCGACGCCAGAACCCGCACATCTTCATGGTCGGCGCCGGGCAGACCGTTCGTGCCGATGTTACGCATCTCCGTGATCCTCCATGAGGCAAGACACCCGAGGAGATGATCTCGGATGCCCGCCGCGCCCATGGAATCTCATTTCATCAGACTGCAAAAACAAATGCGGACACGCTTTTTTGTTGGACCATTTCAGTGAGCGACGCCGTTTGACAATCCGCCGGGCCAAAGCGAAATGGATGGAAGATCGACCGAGGTCCGGTTCCATAGCCTCGTCCCCGACCCTTGCCGAATTTCTCCGGGAGGTTGGCCTGCCTAACACGCCTTACGGCGGGCTACGTCGATCTTCAGGGGATAATATAGCTAAGATGGTCGATTCGGTCAACCGAATGCCGGAAGTCCCGCCGATCTTGCTACCTATCTGCTACCTAAAATACGAATGCAAAAAACACCATCCCAAGCTGGCTGCTACCTTGCTGATTTTCTTGGGAGAATGGTGCCCGGGGACGGAGTTGAACCGCCGACACGGGGATTTTCAGTCCCCTGCTCTACCAACTGAGCTACCCAGGCATCCGATACCGCACTCTGCCGTAAGCGGAGCGGGGCTTGATGGCGAGGCTTATAAGCAAGTTATCGGCCACTGTCCAGCACTACTGCGGCCCCGGCATTAAATTATTCGTCGGTTTCGATGATTCCACCGGCTTCGTCGGCGGGAGACTCGTCGGTCGCCAGGCGATAGCTGCCGTCGAGCCAGCGGGCGAGATCACGCTCGGCGCAGCGGCGCGAGCAGAACGGGTGGAATTCGGGTAGGGCAGGGCGGCGCCGGCAACTCGGACAGGGGGCGGTCATCCTTGAAACCCCGATCCTTGAAACCCCGATCCTTGAAACCCTGGTAGCTCGGACAATGCGGGACCGCGGCGCGCCCGGGTCAGCTCAACCAGACCAAGCTTCGACATCTCGTAGACCTCGGTCTGAACCGGGTCATCCCGCACCGCCGCCGCCAAGCGGTCAAGCACGCGCGGTCCGTCATCGCGCCGGGGCATCGACAGGAAATCAACCACGATGATACCGCCGATATTGCGCAAGCGCAGTTGTCGGGCGATTTCGTCGGCGGCCTCGAGATTCACGGCCAGCGGGTTGCCGCGCTCACCGGCATTGACGTCGATCGCGGTCAACGCTTCGGTGCGTTCGATCACCAACCCGCCACCATTCGACAGGGGGGCGTGGGGCCGGGCCAGTGCCGCGATGGCGCCCTCCAGATCGGCGTGCTCAAACAGAGCTTCGGGGCCGGCATGAACCTGAATGCGATCCATCAGATCGCGCGCCGCCTCCAGGCACCAGGCGGTAAAGGTGGCGCCCCGGTCGGGCGAATCAATCATCACCCGGGTCAGCGGTCGAGGACCGAGCCCGATCACCGCGCGCCGGGTGGCATCGGGGCCGGGCAACAGGCAGGCCGGAGCGGTCGCTTCGGCGGCGCGCCGTTCCAGATCGCGCCAGCACAGCGCCAGAGACTCGGATTCCTCGGCGATTCGGACGTCGTCGCTGACCGACTCGGTGCCGGAGCGCGCAATCCAGCCGTCACCGACGGTGAGGTTTTGCAGGCGGGCCGCGAGCGCGGCACGGACCGCCCCTTGGCCCACCCGTTTGGATAGCGCGACACCGCGCCGAAACGGAGCATGGACCAGGAAGCGGCCGGGCAGGGAGATTTCCATCGCCAGCGTCGGCCCTTTGGTGCCGAACGCCTCGGCCTTCACCTGAACCGTCACCGGTTGGCCGCAGCGCAACAGGGTGCCGATCGTGCTGCCGTTCGGAGCGCGTGCGCCGCCCGGCAAGCGGATGTCGGCCAAGCCGAGCAAACCGCTCTTGCCGGTGCCGAGATCGATGAAAGCGGCGTTGAGTCCGGTCGACAGCCGTTCGACTCGGCCGCGCCAGATCGAGCCGGTTTGCGGCCCGAACGAAGTCCCGTCGATCGGGTCGATATGAAGATCGGTAAGCCGACCGTCATTCAGCACCGCCGCCCGCAGCAGGGTGCCATGGCCATCGATCAACAGCTCACGGGTCGAACTCACGACACGCGCAGGCCGAAGCCGCCAAGCAGCCCGGCGACTTCGAATAGCGGCAGGCCGACAATATTGCTGTAAGAGCCGCCGATCCGGCGGATGTACGCCGCCGCACGGCCCTGGATGGCATAACCGCCGGCCTTGCCGTGCCACTCGCCGCTGTCGAGATAGCTGTGCAGCTCGGAAGCGGACAGCACCTTGAAGGTCACATCGCTTTGGACCAGCCGGGTCAACTGCCGGCCGTCGGGGCCAAGCAATGCCACTCCGCCATAAACCCGATGGCGCCGACCCGAGAGCAGGGCGAGGCAATCGCGGGCCTCCGCTTCGGTTTCCGCCTTGGGCAGAATACGACGGCCGCAGGCGACCACGGTATCCGCCCCCAGCACCAAAGCGCCCGGATGACGCAAAGCCACCGCCGCCGCCTTGGCCGCCGCCAGACGGGCGGCATGCTGCGCCGGCAATTCTCGTTTAAGCGGGCGCTCGTCAAGCTCGGCCGGGTCGATGACCGCAGGGGTAATCCCGATTTGACGCAACAGCTCGACTCGCCGCGGCGAGGCCGAGGCGAGCACCAAAGGCGGCACAGCCGCTGATTCGGTCATGGAGGCGGTCTACTTGAACCGGAACGTGATGCGGCCCTTGGTCAGGTCATAGGGCGTCATTTCCACGTTGACGCGATCTCCGGCCAGCACCCGGATGCGGTTTTTCCGCATTTTGCCCGAGGTATGAGCCAGCACTTCGTGTTCGTTGTCGAGCTTCACCCGAAACATCGCGTTCGGAAGCAGCTCCATCACGGTTCCCGAAAATTCGATTAAGTCTTCTTTTGCCATGAGGCAGGTATTCCACGTTATCTTTGATGCCCATAACTGAGACGCAACGCTCTCGGGGTCAAGCGGATTCTCGCCCCGAACCCCGAGCCGGTCTCATACGGAGAAATATCGCGCCTTCGGATGGTGCAGGACGATGGCGCTGGTGCTCTGCTCCGGATGGAGCTGGTAGCCGTCGGACAAAGCGACCCCGATTCGCTCGGCGCCAAGCAGGCGCAACAGAGGCTCCTGGTCCTCCAGCCGCGGGCAGGCCGGGTAGCCGAAGGAATAGCGGCTGCCGCGGTAGCCTTGCTGAAGTAAAGCTTCCGGGTCACGCGCGTCATCGGCGCCGAAGCCAAGCTCAGCGCGAATCCGCAGATGAACATATTCGGCCAGCGCTTCGGTCATCTCGACGCTGATCCCGTGCAGATACAGGTAATCCTGATAGCGGTTGGCTTCGAACCAGGACATGGCGGTCTCGGTTGCTTGCGCCCCCATGGTTACGACTTGAAGCCCGATCACGTCACGCTCGGGCGCCGAGATGTCACGGACGAAATCGGCCAGGCAGATACCCTCGCCGGACGCCTGACGGGGCAGGGTGAAGCGCGCGGCCTCGCTTTTGCCGTCCGTTTCGAACAGGACCAGATCGTTGCCTTCGGCCGCCGCCGGCCAATATCCATAGGCCGCTTTCGGCTGCAAAATATTGTCCTTGGCGCAGGTTTCCAGCATGCGCATCAGAATCGGGCGTAACTCGATTTTGGCCCAATCCTTGAATTGGTCAAGCGTACGCCCGTCCTTCCGATAGCCCCATTGCAGCTGGTACAGCATCCTTTCGTTGAGGTACGGCGCCAGTGTCTTCAACGAAATCTTCTCGATGATTCGCGGGCCGAGGAACGGGGCCGTCGGCACCTGTACGTCTTTAGCAAGCAGGTTGCGGCGCGTACGGGTCGCCGCGAGATCAACCGGCCCGGTGGCGGCGTCGGCCGCCCGGCCGATCGACTTGCGCCGCGGGCCGTCGCGCACCGAGCGCTTGGCTTGAAGCGCCGCCGCGTAATCGTCGAAACTGCCTTTGCCGACCTTGTCCATCAGCATCAGCCCGTCGAAGGCGTCTCTGGCGTACGCCACGCGCCCGGAGCCGTACGTGCGTACGCAATCCTCCTCGACGTACGCGCGGGTCAGGGCGGCGCCGCCGAGCAGCACCGGCATGGTCAGACCGGCCCGGGTCATCTCCTCCAGGTTTTCCCGCATGATCACGGTGGATTTGACCAGCAGACCCGACATGCCGACGGCGTCGGCGTTGTGCTCTTTCGCCGCCTTGATGATGGCGTCGACCGGCTGCTTGATGCCCAGATTGATCACCCGATAGCCGTTATTGGTCAGGATGATATCGACCAGATTCTTGCCGATGTCGTGGACGTCGCCTTTGACCGTGGCCAGCACCAGGGTACCCTTGGCCTGCCCGTCGGCCTTTTCCATGTGCGGCTCGAGATACGCCACCGCCGCCTTCATGGTTTCGGCCGATTGCAGCACGAACGGCAGTTGCATCTTGCCCGAGCCGAACAGCTCGCCCACCGTCTTCATGCCGTCGAGCAGAAAAACATTGATGATGTCGAGCGGCTTATGCGCCTGCATCGCCTCGGCCAGATCGAGATCGAGCCCGGTGCGGTCGCCATCGACGATCCGTTGCTTCAGGCGCTCGCCGACATCGGCCGGGCGCTCTTTGACCACCGCTTTGGTTGCCGTACGTCCGGTAAACAACGCCATGAAGGCCTGGAGCGGGTCATAGCCCTCGCGCCGCCGGTCGTAAATCAGGTCCTCGGCGATCGAGGCTTCTTCGGCTGGAATCTTGTGCAGCGGCATGATCTTCGAGACATGAACGATGGCTCCGGTCATGCCGCGCTTGAGCGCGTGGTCGAGAAAGACCGAGTTCAGAACGTGCCGTGCCGGCGGGTTCAGTCCGAACGACACATTCGACAGGCCGAGAATAATCTGACAGCGCGGCATTTCGCGCGCAATCGCCTCGATCCCCTCCAACGTCCATAAAGCCAGCTTGCGGTCGTCTTCGTTGCCGGTGGCAATCGTGAAGGTCAGCGGGTCGAACAGCAAATCCTCGGGCGGTAAGCCGTGCTTATTGACCGCAAAATCATAAAGCCGGCGCGCGACTTCCAACTTGCGCTCGACCGTCTTGGCCATGCCCTGCTCATCAATGGTCAGCGCAATTACTGCGGCGCCGTACTTGCGCGCCAAGACCAAACGCTTGGCGGCCGGTTCTTCGCCATCCTCGAAGTTGATCGAGTTGATCACCGCCTTGCCGCCATAGAGCTGCATGGCTTGTTCCAGCACGATATACTCGGTCGAATCGATCACCAGCGGCGCGTTGACTTGTCCGACCAGTCGGGTGACGACCGCATTCATTTCCGCCACTTCGTCGCGGCCGACGAAGGCAGTGCAGACATCGAGCGTATGGCTGCCTTCCTTGACCTGCTCGCGTGCCATGGCGACGCAACCGTCCCAGTCATGCGCCTGCTGGTACTCGCGCCACTTTTTGGAGCCGTTGGCGTTACAGCGCTCGCCGATGGACAGGTACGCATTCTCCTGACGCAACGAAACGGGCGCGTACAGCGACGCCAGCGCCGGCGTCCAAACAGGCGTACGGGGCTTCGGTGCCGGGCGATGGCTGCCGGCGGGGGCCAGCTTGCGCAACATCGCATCGGCCGCTTCGATATGCTCCAGCCCGGTGCCGCAGCAGCCGCCGATCAGATTAACGCCATCTTCCACAACGAAACGCTCCAGCCAGGTCGCCAGATCGGCGCCGCGCAGAGGGTAGCGGGTCTTGCCGTCAACCAGCTCGGGCAGGCCGGCATTGGGCAGCACCGAAATGCAACCGGTCCAGTTCTGCGACAGCCAGCGAATATGTTCGGCCATTTCGCGCGGCCCGGTCGCGCAATTCAGGCCGATCAGGGGCACGTCGAGCGCATTGATCACGGTCGCCGCGGCCGGCAGATCGCTACCGACCAGCATCGAGCCGGTGGTCTCGACCGTAATTTGAACGAAGACCGGAATATCCTTGCCGGCTTCGGTCCGCGCGATCTTGACCGCATTGACCGCGGCCTTGATTTGTAACGGATCCTGGCAGGTTTCGACCAAAATGGCATCGGCACCGCCGGCGATCAGCCCGCGTGCCTGGACCGCGAACGAGTCTTCAAGCTTGGCGTAGCTGATATGGCCCAGGCTGGGCAGGCGGGTGCCCGGCCCGATCGAGCCCAAGACGAAGCGCGGGCGACCGTCGGCCTTGAACTGCTCGGCCGCCTCGCGCGCCAACTCGACCGCGCATTTGTTGATCTCGAACGCCTTGTCGGACAGGCCGAATTCACCGAGCGTAATCGGCGAGGCGCCGAAGGTACAGGTCTCGACCATGTCGGCGCCGACCCGGTAATAGCCGGCGTGAATGTCACGGACAATGTCCGGCCGCGCCAGCACCAGAATGTCGGTGCAGTTCTCGTGTCCCCAATAATCGCGCTCGGTATCGAGATCGAGCGACTGCACCCGGCTGCCGAAGCCGCCATCGCATAACAGAACCCGGGAGGAAAGCAGATCGAGCAGACGGGACATGGAGCGCAACCTTAAAACGGAGCCGCAGGAGACTCGCGTTTGTTGGGCCAACTGCGCCGGAAGTCAATGGTATAAGCAGGAGCACTGCCAAGAGAAGAACCGATGGACAGGCTCTTAACGTTATTGCCGTCTACCTAAAGCGCCTCGCCCCTGATCATGCGCGGCAACTGTCCGACCAAGCCCATTGCGTGTTTCATGAAAAAGCGCTTCAACTCGGGCAGGCGTTCGACCACGCCGAGTCCGAGTTGCCGGCCGATCTTGACCGGGGCGATATCGTTCGAGAATAAGTGAACCAGCGAGTCGCACACCCCGGCCAGCAACAGCGTGTCGAAACGGCGCCAGCGCTGGTAACGTTCCAGCACGTCGGGGGCGCCGATATCCAGGCCGAGGCGGAAACGGTCGACCACTACTTCGGCCAGCGCGGCAACATCGCGCAACGAAAGATTCAGGCCCTGTCCGGCAATCGGGTGGATCGCGTGAATAGTCTCGCCGATCAGTGCTAACCGCGTGTCGATCATGCGTTCGGCCAGCATGATGCCGAGCGGCCAAGCGGCCCGTCCGCCGAGCACGCGAATCTCGCCGAGATGTTCGCCGACCCGGCGTTTTAATTCCTCGGTAAAGGCATCGTCCGGCAGCGCCATATAGAGCTTGGCCCGGTCGGAACGCTCGCTCCACACGATCGAAGAGCGGTTTTTGGTTAAGGGCAGCACGGCAAACGGGCCGGTCGGGGTAAAATACTCGATCGCTAACCCGTTATGCGGGAACTCATGGCCGATATTACAGATGATTGCGGTCTGGTTATAGGAGCGGCGCGGCATCTGAATCCCGGCGCTTTGCCGGGTCAGCGACACCCGACCGTCGGCGCCGACAATCAACCGCGCCCGGACGGTGCGTCCGTCGGCCAGGGTCAGCGCGGCGCCGCGCGTCGTGCGTTCGATCGAGCGCACCGCCATCGGAGCGATATGGGTCAGTGCCGCCAGTTCGGACACCCGCCGGAACAGCCCGGCCCGAATCGCCGAATTGTCGAGGACATAACCGAACGGCTCGTCACCGACCGCTTGGTGATCATAATGAACATGGAGCGGCGAGCCCCGGTCCACCACGCGGATATCGTTAATCGGTTGAGCGTTTTCAACCATATGCGGCCAAACACCGGCCGCCGCCAGCACCCGTTGGCCGCACAGGGCAAGCGCGGTGGTGCGGATATCAAAGCCCGCAACCGACTGGGCATCCGGACTATCCCGGTCGATACAAACCGTCGGCACCCCGGCGGTTGCCAGCGCGCAAGCCAGACTGAGACCGGCAAGCCCGCCGCCGACAATTGCGACCTCCGTGGTCAGGCTCGAGTCGTTATCGACCGGCACGGGGTAACTCGCCGCGCATTCGTTGAGCGTCGCCATTTTCTTCGTCCTCTCGCGCCGCCTCGTGACACCCGAAGCGCAGGCCCTTGTCAGGATAGCTCCGGCCCTGTTCTCGTGTCAATCCGACCCGAAAACCGGTGTCCCGCGCTTAGATCCGGTGTCCCGTGCTTAGATAATGTCTTCGCACTGCACAATTACGATCAAAACATTCCCTTATCAGTGGATGGTGATGTAGCATGCCGGCCATCATCCGTAGCCTGCTACCCGGTATCACGTGATTCAGAGGTCGAACATGAAATTGATCATGGCCATCATCAAGCCGTTCAAGCTCGACGAAGTGCGCGAAGCACTGACTGAGTTGGGCATTCAGGGCCTGACCGTCAGCGAGGTCAAAGGCTTCGGGCGGCAGAAAGGCCAGACCGAAATTTATCGGGGAGAGGAATACTCGGTAAGCTTCCTGCCCAAGGTCAAGATCGAGGTTGCGGTCAACGACACCGTCTGTGAACGGGCGGTCGAAGCGATTCAGAAATCCGCGACCACCGGCCGCATCGGGGATGGAAAGATTTTCGTCACCGAGATTGTGCAGGCGGTTCGAATCCGTACCGGCGAGGCCAACGCCGACGCGCTTTGACCGTTTCTTCGATCGGTTTCCGGCCCTTGTGCGGAGCCGTGATGCACGCTAGAATCGTTTCCGTTTTGTACGGAAGGATTGGACGTGCGGCATGACGGCTTCCGGCATCGCCTCCCCCGGTATCGGTAACAATCGCCTGGACCGGTTGAGCGATTATCCGTTCACCCGGCTAACGCAGCTGCTTGCCGACCAGCCGGTCCGTCCCGGCTTGCCGGTGCTTGCCTTGTCGCTGGGTGAACCCCAACATCAGCCGCCGCCGCTGATCGATGAGACCCTGCGTCTGCACGCTCATTTGTGGGGCAAGTACCCGCCGGTCGGCGGGACTCCGGATTTCCGGGCGGCGGTGGGCGCATGGCTGGAGCGGCGCTATGCTCTGCCGGCGGGGGCGCTCGACCCCGAGATATCGGTGTTGCCGGTGGCCGGCAGCCGCGAGGCGCTGTTCCTGACCGCGTTGTTGGCGGTGCCGGAAAGCAAGGCGGGCCGGAAGCCGGCCGTGTTGATGCCCGATCCGTTTTACGCCGTGTATGAGGGCGCCGGGATGCTGGCCGGGGGCGAGCCGGTGTTTCTCAGCGCGACCCGGGACACCGGCTTTCTGCCCGATTTGGATGCGCTAACGCCCGAATTGTTGGAGCGCACCGCGCTGTTTTATCTGTGCTCGCCCGGCAATCCGCAAGGGGCCGCGGCCGACGCCGGCTATCTTGCCCGCGCCATCGGGTTGGCACGCCGCTATGGCT
>JBAWVF010000142.1:0-9991 GCA_037147415.1 Rhodospirillaceae bacterium
TGGAAGCACACAACATCTAGTGGGTGTGTGCGTTAACCCGATAGGCATGGATCAGGCTTTTCGGTCGTTGCACACGCTCAAGGGCTCGGGGGCGATGTTCGGCTGGGATGCCCTGGCCGCGTTCACTCATCACATTGAATCGGCCTATCAGAAAGTGCGCGACGGTGCGCTGAGCGCCAGTCGGGAATTGATTTCCCTGACCCTGGCCTCGCTCGATCATCTGCGCGTTTTGCTTGAACAGCCCGACGCCGCCGATCCGGTGCGCGGCGAGGCGTTGCTGGCGAGCTTTGCCGATCTCACCGGCACCGGCGCCCACCCCGGTAAAACGGCGGCGGCCAAGCCGGCTCAAGCCAAGGCACCCGATCAGACCAAGGTGTTTCGCATTCGCTGGTGTCCGGCGCGGAACATGATGTGCTTTGGCGGTAACCCTTTGTTGCTACTTGAGGAATTGCGCGATCTCGGCCTCTGCACGGTGACGCCGCTGGTTGATCGGGTGCCGCCGCTCGAAGAGATGGACCCCAGCGGCTGCTATCTCGGCTGGGACATCATGCTGACCACCGAAAAGGCGCGCTCGGCCATCGACGATGTTTTCATCTTCGTGGCCGGCGAAGGCGAGTTGAGCATCGTGGAAATTCCGCTCGAGGAAGCGGAAGACACCCCCCGCCTTGGTGAAATATTGGTCAAGCGCGGCGACGTCGTCCCCGCTGCCATCGAGGAAGAACTCGGCCACCAACCCCGGCTTGGCGCGCTGCTGGTGCAGTCTGGCAAGGTTTCCGGCGACCGCGTCGCCTCGGCCTTGGGCGAGCAAAAGCATCTGCGCGAAGCGGCCAAGGCCAAGGAAAGCAACGCGGCGGGCAACACCATTCGCGTTCCCGCCGAGCGGCTCGACAATCTCATGGATCAAGTCGGCGAGTTGGTGATCGCCCAGGCGCGGCTGATGCAGGTTGCCAATGACAGCGGCCCGCTTTTGAAGTCAATCGCCGAAGACATCGAGCGGCTGGCCGGCGAACTCCGCGACACCACCATGAGCGTGCGTATGCTGCCCATCGGCACGCTGTTCAGCCGCTTCCGGCGGGTGGTCCACGATCTTTCGCAGGAACTTGGCAAATCGGTCAATTTCACCATGGCCGGCGAGGAGACCGAACTCGACAAGACGGTGATTGAAAGCCTCAACGACCCGATGATTCACCTGATCCGCAACGCCATGGATCACGGCATCGGCACGCCCGAGAAGCGGCGGGAGCAGAAAAAGTCCGAGACCGGCACCCTGCATCTTTCGGCGGTGCATTCGGGGGCGAGCGTGCTGATCACCATCGAGGACGATGGCAACGGCCTTGATCGTGTCCGGATCCGCGCCAAGGAGAAGAGAAGGGTTTGCTCCAGCCGGGCCAGGAGGTGAGCGACGCCGAGCTGTTCAACTGCATTTTGCAGCCCGGCTTCTCGACCGCAGCGGCGGTGACCAATCTTTCCGGGCGCGGCGTCGGCATGGATGTGGTCAAGCGGGCCATCGACGCCCTGCGCGGCACCATCGAAATAAAAAGCGAGCCCGGCCAAGGCACCACCATCACCCTCAAACTGCCGCTGACCCTGGCCATCATCGATGGACTGCTGGTCAAGATGGCAGACGAACGCTACATCGTGCCGCTGTCGGCGGTCGAGGAATGCGTCGAGCTGACCCGCGCCGAAGATCAGCGCATGCCTATCGGGTTGACGCAGACACATACCAGATGTGGGGGCAGCTCTCAGAAAATCGCCTGTGTTTCCGCCAAACCCTACCATTCTGCAATCTACCCATTGTGGGTGTCTGCGTTAACCCGATAGGCGTGGATCAGCGCTCAGACGACCGCAGCTTCCTCAATATTCGGGGTGAGGTCGTCGCCTATGTCCGGCTGCGCCATCTGTTCGGCGTCGATGGCGAGGCGCCGGACATTCAAAAAATGTTGATCGTCGGTCTCGGCGGGTCACGGATCGGTCTGGTGGTCGATCAGGTTCTCGGCCAGCACCAGACGGTGATCAAGTCGCTCTCAAGGCTCCACGATGATCAGGAAGGCTTTTCCGGCGCGACCATCCTCGGGGATGGTTCGGTCGCGCTGATCCTCGATGTCCCCCATCTCGTCAAATTGGCGCGCGAGCGCGAAACCGCAATCAGGGCGGCTTGACCCTCCCTTTCACATAACCCCTTTTGGAGTAACGTTCATGCGCTTCACCATCAAGGCCCGGCTGGGCGTGGCCTTTGCATCGATTTTGATCTTGACCGCGATTGCGTCCTACACGGGGATCAGTAGCCTGCGCACCATCAACGATGTGCAGGATGGCGTCGTTCAAGGTCCAGAAGCCAGAATCCAGCTTTCGATGGCCCTCGACTCCGCGATCACAGACCTTCTGGTCCTTGAAAAAGATTCGGTTCTCGAAACTGATAACGACAAACTTAAGGGGTTTCCCAAGCTGTTCCCGGAAAAACGTGCAATAGTTTACGATCTGCTTGAGAAGTGGCACGGGCAGGCGACCGAAGCGGGCAAGAAGGATATCGAGAAATTAAAAGCCTTGCTCGATGAGCTTGCCAAAAATCAGGACGAGGTGCTTCGCCTGTCCTTGCTGAATTCGACAACCAACGCGACCGCTCTTAGCTTTGGCAAGGCCAACGACGCCTTCGATGCCGCGCTCAAGCAAGCGGCGGTGATTGAAGGCGCGGCGTCGGGCGATCCGAAGGCCGCGACGCTGCTCGGCCACCTCACCACCGAAATGGCGAAGGTCCAGCGCGATGAAACCGCTCTGATCCTGTTCGACGATATCCCGAAGATGAAGGAGTTCGTCAAAGGCGTCGATGGCCGGTTGCAGACGATCCACGGGCTGTTGGCCAGCCTGCGGGATGGCCTTGCCGACCAGCGTGGCGAGGTGCAAAAGCTGGTTGCCGCCTGGGATGCCTATGAGGCGCAGCACCGGAAAGTGCGGGAGATCACCCTCGACAATGGTCAGGCTCTGGCGGCCAACCTGTCGATGGGCAAGGACAATGTTCTTTCCGACAAAATCGGCGAGATCGTCACCGGCGCGATCAATCGCAACAAAGGCTCGATCGCGGAGGAGAGCAAACATGCCGATGAAGTATATGACAGCTCGCGCTTCGAGCTGATCATGGCCTCGGTAATCGCCTTGCTCGTCGGCGCGGTGATGGCGGGCTGGTTGATGATCTTGATCAGCCGTGGCCTCGCCCGCGCCAACGCTCTCGCCAATGCGGTGGCCATCGGCGATGTCAGCCAGACCGTCGAGTACAAGGGGCACGAGGAGATCGGCGACCTGATCCAGGTGATGAACACCATGTGCGCCAATCTGCGGGCGACGGCGGGGGTCGCGGAGGAAATTTCGAAGGGCAATCTTGCGGTTCAGGCCAAGCGGCTTTCGGACCAGGATACGCTGGGCATCGCGCTCGAAACCATGATCGAGCGCCTGCGTTCGGTGGTGAGCGACGTCACCGCCGCCGCCGAGAATGTCGCCGCCGGCAGCGAGCAGATGACCGCCAGCACCGAGACCCTTTCCCAGGGCGTCTCCGAACAGGCAGCCTCCAGTGAACAAGTTTCCAGCTCGATGGAGGAGATGGCGGCCAACATTCGCCAGAACGCCGACAACGCCTCGGAAACCGAAAAGATCGCCCGCCAGTCCTCGCTCGATGCCGCCAAGAGTGGCGACGCGGTCAGCAAGGCGGTCGGGGCCATGAAGACCATCGCCGATAAAATCTCGATCGTTCAGGAAATCGTCCGTCAGACCGACTTGCTCGCCCTCAATGCCGCCATCGAAGCGGCGCGGGCTGGCGAGCACGGCAAGAGCTTCGCCGTGGTCGCCTCCGAAGTGCGCAAACTCGCTGAACGCAGTCAGGCGGCGGCGTCGGAGATCAGCGCGCTGTCGTCCCAGACCGTCGCCGTCTCGGTCGAGGCGGGAGAGATGCTGGCGCGGCTGGTCCCCGACATTCAGCGCACCGCCAGCCTGGTGGCCGAGATCACCACGGCATCAAAGGAACAGAACACCGGTGCCGAGCAGATCAATACTGCGATCCAGCAACTCGACAATGTGACCCAGCAGAACGCCGCCGCTGCCGAGCAAATGTCCTCGACCTCGGAAGAACTCTCCAGTCAGGCTCAGCAGCTTCAGGAAACCGTGTCCTTCTTCGTGCTCGGGGATACCGGGCGCAGCGAGCGGCGGCCGGTGGCGGCGGCCGGGCGCCAGCCGGTCAAAGGTGTGGTGCGGCGCACGGCGGCTCCTCCGGCTGCCAAACGCACCGCCGCAGCCCAGAGCGGGGGCTTCTCCCTGAAGCTTGAAGACCAGAAAAACCCCGGCCACAAGGATGAGATCGATGCCACCTACGAACGTTACTAAGGCCGGGCTTGGCGAGGGGGCAGCACTTCGGGTGCTGACCCTGGGGCTTGGTGGCGAAATCTTCGCCATCGAGACCGAGCGCGTGCACGAAGTGCTCGACTTGATCCCGATCACCCGCGTTCCCAACAGCCGGCCCTTCATCAAAGGCCTGATCAACGTCCGCGGCAAGGTGGTCACCGTCACCGATCTCAGGGTCAAGTTCGGCATGCCGCCGGTGCAACGCAGCGCCGACAGCCGGATCGTGGTCATCGAGGTGCAGGTGATGGGGGAGACCACGCTGGTCGGGGCACTGACGGATCAGGTGTTCGAGGCCACCGAATTGCCGGCCGCTTCGATGGAGGAGGCGCCAAAGCTTGGCATGAGCTGGCGCACCGAGTTCATCCGGGCGATCGGCAAGCGGGGCGACGACTTCATCATCATCGCCGACATCGACCAAGTGTTCGCCGCCGCCGACCCGGTTCATTGAGCGCCAGCGAGGAAACAGTCCAATGCAGACAGCGACCCAGACCGCTTCCCCGCCGCTGCCCTCCCGGCGCTCCAGCCAATCGGAGCGCCGCGCCCTCGACGACGGCACCCGGTATCTGACCTGCGGCGTCGGCGACGAAATTTTCGCCCTCAACGTGGCGCAAGTGCGCGAGGTACTCGATCTCCGCTCGTTCAGCAAGGTTCCCAACATGCCGGACCATGTCCGGGGTATGATCGACGTGCGCGGCCAGACTGTGCCGGTGATCGATCTCCGGGTCAAATTCGGCATGGCTCCGGCGGCGGCCACCGACGCCACCCGCATCATGGTGCTGGAGGTGGTCAGCGGCAGCCGGCCACTGGTGATCGGCGCGCTCGCCGACCGGGTGATCGAGGTGACCGAACTCGATGCCGGTGAAGTCGAGCCGCCGCCCGAAATCGGCACCCGCTGGCGCTCGGAGATTATTCGCGGCATTGGCCGCCGCCACGGCAAATTCGTCATCGTGCTCAATCTCAACCGGGTGTTCACCATCGACACCATCATGGCCGGAGGCGGTGAAGACCATGCCTGACGCTCTGTTACTGGAAACGCCAACGCTCGGGGAGCGCGAATTCAAGCACCTCGCCCATCTTGTCGAGAACTATTCCGGCATCCGCATGCCGCCGGGCAAACGCACCATGCTGGAGGGGCGGTTGCGCCGTCGTTTGCGCGAACGGAGGATGGCGGATTTTCGTGAATATTGCCGCTATCTGGCCAGCGATGGCGGGCTGGACGAGGAACTCGGCGATCTCATCGATGTCGTCACCACCAACAAGACCGACTTCTTTCGCGAGCCCAAGCATTTCGAGATTCTGACCGGTAGCGTGCTCTCGACCCTGACCGCCCGAGGCATCGGCCAACGGCGGCCGCTCCATGTCTGGAGCGCGGGAAGCTCGATCGGTGCCGAAGCCTACACCCTGGCCATGGTGCTGGCCGAGTACGGCTTGTCTTGTCCCGGCTTCGACTTTCGCATTCTCGGCACCGACCTTTGCACCACCGTGCTTGAGGCCGCCGCCCTGGCGGTTTATCCCGAGGAGATGATCGAGCCGGTGCCGCTCCCTCTCAGGCGGCGCTATCTCATGCGCAGCCGCGAGCCCAAGGGCAAGACTGTGAGGGTGATCCCGGAATTGCGCGCGAAGGCCGCATTTCACCGGCTGAATTTCATGGATGCCGAATACAAGTCGATTGGGGCCCAGGACATCGTGTTTTTCCGCAATGTCATGATCTATTTCGACAATCAGACGCGCGAGGCCGTTCTTTCCCGTATCTGCGCCTGTATCGCCAGTGGCGGCTATTTATTTATCGGGCACTCGGAGACGATTTCCGGCTTTGATTTGCCGCTGCGCCAGATCGCGCCTACCGTATATGTCCGAATTTAGGTCAGCCATGCCGCATTCGCCTTTACCACGTGCAAAGAAATTGCGCGTCCTGATTGTCGATGATTCCGCCTCGGTGCACGAGACCTTGAAAAAGGTAATCGGCGCCAGCACAACGGCGACCGTGGCCTCGGCCTATTTGCGGCTGAGATCGAGGGCGGTTGCTATCGCCGTGATTCATCATTGCCTCCGGGAATTTCCTGAAGACTTTGTGTCTGAAGACCGCGAAGGATACAAGAAAAAGCGGCACATCTAGTGATCGTGTAATACCAACGGCCCCGGTCGATGACCGGCCGTTGGTATCGGCGGCGACTGCCGCCGCGCGCCTCATGGCGCGAAGGCAAGCCCGCGTGAGCGGGCGCCCGCCGTTTGAGGGGGCCTTTGATGTGTCAACATCAAAGGCCATTGGTATAAGGCACTATACTTCCGCCGGGATCCACTGACGGCGATCCTTCAACAGGGCGGTGCCGATGGTGATCCAGCGACGGTCAGGGTTTTCCGATACCAGCGTGGCGTGAGGCAAATGATGATCGAACCAAACCAATCGGATGACACGATAAACCAGTCTAGTCGTTTCGGGCCGACGGAAACGCTCACCTATTCGAATGCTATCGGGCATGAGGGGGCATTCTCGTCTCTGGCAGGTTAGGAGCCGAACCTGGGCATTCCCTGGATGCTAGTCTATAAGTTGAAAAGGCCACAATCCGTAGTGAAGCTCAAGCCTGAACCTGCTGCGCCACACCCCGCCTTTGGTGGATCGCGATCATGAAGGCGTCGATCCATTGATTAACTATGGCATCAACAAGCTTTCGATAATCGATAGCACCTCTCGACTTAGAAGAATAATACCTGATTGGCTTTCCATAATTAAAACACTCAGCAAGTTTAATATCGGTTCTGATTGGATGAAAAACGTTAGTAAACTCTCGAGCAGCCTGTTCAAGTATGCGCCGATGAAGCCCCGTCCTCATATCCACCATTACTGGAACAATTCCAACTTCAATTAGTGAAGTCGTCCTGATAACAGATGCACGCTCAATGGAGCGCAACATTTTGACAACACCATCCAAGGCAGCCGGATGAGGTAACAAAGGAATCAAACAAGCATCAGCACAAGAAAGTGCATTTCTTGACACAATATCAAAAGATGACGGCATGTCAAGAACAACTAAATCAAATCGACTTGCAATAGACGTATTAGATAATATGTGACCAAGAGCAGTGCCATTAATATTAATGTAAGAGCTATCAAACTCAGGATCAGAACAAATTATAAATAAATTGTGCCAGGGAGTTTCAATAATAGCATCATCAAGTTCAGCAATACCTTGAAGAACTCCATGAATTGTTGCTACATTTTTAGCAAAATAATTCCCGGCGTTAAGAGCTTGTTCAGCATGGCTTTGAATATCCATGTTAATCAGTAATGTTCTGACATTTCTGGCCGACATTTCTGCGGCAATGTTAATGGCTGTAGTTGTCTTGCCGGTACCACCCTTGTGACTACCAATCGCTAAAATAAACGGGCGAAGTGCCGAGTGTTCAACATTACAATTATTTTTAGAGTTAGATAAGCAATCATGTTGTTTTTCTCGTTTAAGTAAAGTCATCGATAAATCAAAGTCTGGAGTGAATTCTTCATCTATGGCTTGTGAATCTGCTTTGTAAGATTCAAGAGCCGAAATACGCTGTTCTTTTTTAATCAAGGTAGCAACCAAGTCATCTATAACGGGAACCATGGAGCTTGGAAGAAGCAAATCCCTAGTTTGAGAACCTGAAGTGGTCATGTCTGGAATTGACACTTTCTCCGCAGGACCGAAAGGATAATTCGGATCATGAATATCGTAACCAATAGCGGGAACAGCCTGACCTTTCACAGCAAGCCGTGATTTATATTTTATAAAACTTGAATTGTCTTCAGATAAAATATCATCGCTCTCTTGTTCAAGAGGCGTGGTCAGCATAGCATTATTATTGATTGACAGAGAATGCTGACGAGACATTGTGCACCTGTGTTGTTGGTTGTTTGTGCCGTAAATTGATCGATATCTAGGCGATATCTACAAGAGAGTGTAAATATTGATAGAGCGACTCGGCCATATTATCAAATTTCAACAATACAGTTCCTTGAGCAGGATCATATTTAACAACTATTAGATTTGCATCTCTAGCAGGTGGCAAGTTAACAGCAACGACTTTTGCAATAATCACTGAGTCTATATTAAAAATATCACTAGAAACTCCTGACAAGCAAACTCCTGAAAGTGACCAGCTAGCCGATGTGTAAATGCCATATGCAGTTTTAATTAATAGCTTTGGCTCCTTAAATCGAGTCCTAATATGCTTATTGAAAACAGATGTAGAATTTAATTTAAATCCAGATACTTTTGCTTTAGAAGCATTTACATTTGTAAAGTTTGAATCCTGTAAATTACAGCCGGAAAAATCAGCATAGTCAACAATAGCATTTGAAAGGTTGGCATTTGTCAAATCAGCATCAGTCAGAATTGATCGCTCAAGGTTGGTGGGCCAAATCTTATTACAGCTTAGCTGCATTGCTTCTAAAAAAGCATTGCATAAATTAGCGCGGGACAGATTTATTCCCCTCATGTTTGCACCTTTTAACGATGCGCGTGTTAGATTTGTATCTGATAAATCAGAATATGACAGGTCGGCCATATTCAACATGGATTGAGATAAATCAAGTCCAGTCATTAAGCAGTAACGCATGCGCGCCCCTGAAAGGTCGATTTCCTTGAAAGAAACATTAACAATTCTTACGCCATCAAGCTCAAACCTACAACCTGATGCTCCGTTACTGTTAATCCATTCTTGATGTTTAACAATTGCATTATTAACAAGGTCAGAATCAATGTCACTAAAATTTCTATTAATAATACCATCAACTGAACCGATTTGATTTTGCTGCATTTGTGTAAGTCTAGATAGTTCCAGTGTGGTATTAGAGGTTTTTATATTAATAAGTGTTGCGCCCGATAGTTCCGCCCCGATCAAAATTGCCTTGGACAGATCGGCACCGGAAAGATCAGCATCTACCAGCTCAGCACCGGATAAATCACAGCCATTAAAGTTTGCTTGACACAAAATAGCGCGGTCAAGCTTTGCTTCGGTCAGACGCGCCCTGTCGGTACCGGATTGACCGCCGAAGCAAAAGTCCGCTCCTTGAAGTTGACAATTAGTCATAATTGCTCGTGTAAGATTGGCCCCGCGAAAATCCGCTCCAGTCAATATCGCGTCATGTAAATCCGCACCTTCAAGATCAGCACCAAACAAATCTGCGCCCGTTAGGTCGCATTCCGAAAAATCTGCGCCCGCAAGGTTTGCGCCACGCAAAATGATATTTGTTAGGATTTGTTTGTTAGAGACAATGCCCGATAAATTCCTAAACGATAAATCCGCACGCTCGCCACGCGAATCACCTTTCACATAAAAGCGGTGACGTAATAAGATCGAAAGTATTTGTGTTTGCTCAATTTTCCCTGGCATAATCATTCCTCATCTCCTTCATGTGTTTAGGCAACTGTTTATACGACTTATCCAGACTGTCTATGGTCTGTTTGGTTCGATTTGGCTATTTGTTGAAAAAATAGTAATAATATTGGTAATCATTAATATCTTCCCAACCTGTCCGCATGCATTTTTAATACTTAATTTACAATTCATACTATTAAGCATGCCTATCGGCTTGACGCACACACCCACTAGATATAGTATTTTCCAGAAA
>JBAWVF010000143.1:0-9982 GCA_037147415.1 Rhodospirillaceae bacterium
CGCGGCAGACCGCAGCCTGAGCATTTCCAAAATTACTCTAATCTTAGGAGTTCCCCATGTCCCGCCACCAACTTTCCCGTTGATCTCCAACCATTCCCCGAACCTTGGAGCACGCAATGAGACCCGAAAATACCAATGCGCTGATCGCCGGTATCGCCAATTATGTTTGCGTCTCACGCGGGTTCGGTTCCCGCGTGGACCACGAGACGGTTTTCGAGGAAGGTCTCATCAGGCCGCTCTGGGATATCGGATTTTTCGCCGGGCCTGACATCCACAGTCTGAGGACAACCAGGGCCGGGTACGAGGCGCTGATCGAAGCCGGCGGCGGCACCTGTGCCCGCACGCGGCATACCGCCGCAGGCCGCCGCGAAGCGGCAACCTCTCCGGCGGCCGACGACGAGGCTCACCATCGCTGCTTCCTCTGCGGCGCCTATTTTGACGAATGCCAGTGTGACGGCGGCCACGCATGATCCTTCTCCAAAATCGCCCCGTCTACCGCCCATAGGAGCCGACACGATGAACCACAGCACTCATCTCGCGCCCCATCGTTCCAGACCGAACGATAGGGTGCAGAGGCGCGCTCATTGAGTCAAACCCTGGAGAATGAAATGACCAAATTGGACGAACTTATCAAAGCACTTAGGTATGGGTGTGTTTTCGAGCCACATCAATGCGGAGGAGTTGTTGACCAACAAGCAACAGAGTCGGTTATGAAAATGGCCGCCGATGAA
This sequence comes from Rhodospirillaceae bacterium, assembly GCA_037147415.1. Lineage (GTDB taxonomy): Bacteria > Pseudomonadota > Alphaproteobacteria > Azospirillales > Azospirillaceae > BOG-933. Next base: position 732 of record JBAWVF010000143.1, read on the forward strand.
CTAGAGCGAACTATTGCAGAGCTTGTGCAGGTTAAACAACAGGCTAGAGCCGGCATGGAGTTGGCGGAACTTTCTTCATATGCCGAAATTGTTGGTGGAATTGGAGTTAATCGGCCGGGCATAAGAAAGTGGTGCGATAATGTCTTCGATGCCGCCCGTGCAGTAGAGAACGCAGAGCGTCTTCGCGAGTCAACCTCCGAGGCCGCCTCATCAACCATCAATGCCGATGACGACGGGGCGCGGGAATGAGCCATGAAACAGCCCAATCAACCACCAAGGCCGGAGAGCCATTTTTTCGCCCGCGCGCTCTATGCGCCATGAATCGTTGAAAGCGGTGGCGATGACCGTTTGCTGCATCATTCTCGCCTCGGCGTTGATCCTGGCCGATCACGCGCACCCCTGATCTCCAACCACCCCCACATTGAAAGACCAGATATGGCTCCGCCCCGTTTGCCACCTGCCGCTTTGCTTAATCGTGACATCAACGCGATCCCTTCGGCGTTTGCGTCCAAGGTGCGCGCTGTGGCTCGACACGAACTCGGTCACTACGTAGTTGCGCGGGTCCTCGGCGTCCGGACCGATGGTATCAGCGTTGAGTTGTCGGGGAACTTAGCCCAGTGGGGTCATCACGGTCAAACCGTGATCAATCTCACTCGGGACCTGATAACTCTCGAGGACGTGGTCTCGTACCTGGAGACGCGCGTCATTGTCCTCTATGCCGGGGCTTGCGCTGAAGCGCTTCCGGAATTTGCCACTCCAGGCATGGTGGTAGATAACCAAAAAGCCGTCAGCATTGTTCAAACTCCACATCTTGGAGCCGCGCAGGACCACGCCAAAGTCCGGGAACACGTCCATCTGCTTCGTAACATCCGAAACACCCTGCCGGCAGACGATGCCGATTGTCAAAGCCAGCTTGACGCCATCGAAATCCCCCTGTGGAACAAGGCGGTCGGCCTAGTGAGCCGCTATGCAGACACAATCGTCGGAGTATCTCTCACCCTGTCAACTCGGATCGTCCGCTTCAACGAGAAGGTCTTCATGGACGAGGCGATGCTGTCAGCTATTCCGAAAATACGAGATTTACCCTCCGCAGGAGGGCCGCCTTGATCCGAGCGCCTGCACCCCACCTAACCATCTCCAGCCATTCCCCGTCATTTGCCCAGGAGATTGTTTGATGGCCGAAGAAACCAAAATAGGCTGGTGCCGCAACAGCGATGGTACGGCCGGGGCGACATTCAATCCATGGTGCGGTTGCTCGAAGGTCAGCCCCGGTTGCGATCTCTGCTATGCCGAGACTTGGTCCCGGCGTGCCGGAAAGGATGTCTGGGGACCGGGCGTTCCACGTCAGCGCACGACCGAAGCCAACTGGCGCCAGCCGCTGAAATGGGATGCCGCCGCTGCCAAAAAGGGAATTCGGCAGCGTATCTTCTGCGCCTCCCTGGCCGACGTGTTCGACAACGAGGTTCCGCAGGAATGGCGCGATGACCTGTGGGCGCTGATCCGGAAGGCGCCCAACTGCGACTGGATCATCGTCACCAAGCGGATCGGCAACGCGCCGAAGATGCTCCCAGCCGACTGGGGCGACGGCTACCCCAATGTCTGGCTCTGCGCCACCGTCGTCAACCAGACCGAGGCCGACCGCGACATCCCGAAGCTGCTGGCGGTGCAGGCTGCGGTTCATGGGCTGTCCATCGAGCCGATGTTGGTGCCGATCAATCTGACAAGGATTGACCCAGGCATTTTCGCTGCCTCAGCCAATGCGCTCACAGGCATCTGGAAATGGGACGGTGGGCCAAGCCGAAAAGAGTCTGCCGCTCTCAACTGGGTCAAGATCGGCGGCGAGTCCGGCGCAAACGGCCGCTCCATGGACATCGCCTCAGTCCGCGATTTGCTCCGCCAGACCCGCGCGGCCGGCGTGGCGACTTACGTCAAGCAACTCGGGCGGAACCCGGAGTTGAACGGTGCCGCCTACCCGGTCACCGGCAAAGGCGATGACTCTGCCGAATGGCCTGAAGATATCCGGGTCCAGGAGGTGCCGCTCACCGGGACCATGAAGCTCGCCGCCTGATCTCCAATCATCACCGGCCGCAGGAGGGCCGAAAGCCATGCTCGGGGAACCGGAGCGAAAATTTCTTTTTGCTGACGCGCGATGCGGTAATGACTGTTCACGCCGCGCGAAATTTGATAATGTCCTTGTGAGAGTAGCGGCACTTCGCAGAGTGCTGCGGCAGTTTTCACATATGTATGACCATGGTCCGACAAAAGGATGTCGAAATGTGCGAAAAGTGTCGGGAAGAAGGTTGTGAGACGTCGCCCCCGCCTCCCATTTTCTCGTTTTCCTGCAATCTGCCCCATGGCAGTTTTTTCTGGAAGCTGTTAGCCTGCGCTGTCGCACTGTGTCTGGTCTTTACGCTGTTTAGATGCTCCACAGACGACAGCGATCAGGGTTTCTGGAACCGCAGTGGCTTGAGTGTCTATACGGACAACGCCACCGGCCTGCAATACCTCGGCGCGCCATTCGGTGGACTGGCACCCCGTCTCGACCGTGACGGCAAACAAATGCGGGTGGGTCGGTAATGAAAATTGCCATACTCATCAGCGGCTGTCGGTTTGGATGGGCGTTCTCGACCGCCGGCTACCGCGTCGCTCTGTTGTTCATCATCGCCCTCGGGATGGTGCTCGCTTTGGGAAGCAGGATGCTGGTTGTCGCCCCGGAGTTTGCACTGGGTCTCGATGCGGCCGGCACCGAAGCGTTCAACGACTTGGAATCTATCAAGCACGATGCCGCCGCTGACAACATTGATCCGGAATGGCTTGGCGCTGCGGCGGCGGTCATAGCAATGGCCGATGCCTTCGCTGTCCTGACCATTCTCAAGGTCATGGGGGCGTGATGCTGTTCGTTCCCGGATTAGGGGCAGCTCTCGCTTCGTCCATCGCCGCCGTGGCATTGAGCTTCTGCTACAGCCGCGCCGCGCAGCAAGCTCCGGCGGCGGTTGTTCTCGTCGGCATTCAGGTCGTGGCGCTGCCGCTTGCCGTGGTGGTGCTGGCGGCGCAGTGGCAGGCGACGATGGCGGTCCTCGCCGACCTCTTCAAGCCGACTGCGGCTATCTGGATCGGACTGGTGGCGGCGGCGGCCGTCTGCATTGATCTGTTCAGCCTTCGGGCCTACGCCGCCGGAATTCCTATTTCCGTCATGCGGCCAATCACAACGGGCGTCAGCCTGTTCGGAACGACGGTTATCGGGTTGGCGCTCGGGGAACCCGTCACTCCGATGCGGATGGCCGGAATCGCCGCGATCATTATCGGTATCGTGCTTTTGTCATGGGAGGTCAAATGAGTATCCATCCCCGGCGGGTTCTTCCGCCCCTTTATCTCGCAAATGCCGCATTCAGCCTGATCACGGTTGCTTTTGCCGACGGACACATTCAGTCGTCTGTCGTCGTCGCCCTGATCGGTGCCTCTGTCGGCTTTGCGACCGTTTCCCGTAACGTCGAGCATCCCCTGGCGTTGGTTGCCGCTGGCTGGATGCTGGCTGCCAACGTGCTGACGGTGTTCTGAGATATGTCCCAGCTCGCCGGCACCGCCATAGGAGCGCTTCTTTGCCTGACCACAGCCATCGGCTGCGTCGCCTGCGAACACGTCGTCAAGAATTACAGCTTCCGTTTTCTGCTGCTGTTGAAGCTGGCGGAACTCCTGCTCATCTCGATCGCCATTCTGTTCCTGCCGTCGTCGCGCAGCTTCAGCGCCGAAGTCGGCGATTTGATCGGCTCCGGCAAACTCGCTGGCTGGTCCGCCGTCTATGTGGCGGCGGGGCTGACGATCCCGCTCTGGTACATTCTGACCAGGGAATACGGCGTCCTGGTCAGTTCGACGTTCGAGTTCAAGTACATCATCGTCCTCACCCTGATCTATCTGGTAGTGGGCGAAGACAAAGTAACGGCAAAAATGCGTGCACTTTATCTTTTGAGTTACCACGGTAATGCGATCGACCTATGCCGCTTCTCTGACGACCAGACCATCAAACATAGGCTGACCTTATTACTTAACCACCTTAAGTGGCTTGGCTTTGTTAGTATGTCGTCTGACGCAGTGAGTGGCTCCTTCGGCCTTCAGAGATTGCACAGTGATAGCGGCTTTGTTCAAATAACAGCGTGTGGGCGCACTGCGGTTAATGCGTGGATTGCGACTGAACACAAGCCAGATGAACCGGACAACCATAACAAGCTAAGCAGTTGGTCATTTCTTTTGCAGCACGAGGAGGTCGACAATGGGTAGCATCGGATTGCGGCGTCATGAATTTATGCCAACCCTCGACACCCCCCGCACGAACGGGAAGTTAATCGTGCTGTCCAGAGTAGACAATCTATATGCGACGGAATACCGGTGTGACGCGGGGCTATTCAGTCTTGGCGACAAGGTCCGTGATCATGCTCAAAATATGACCATAGAGGAAGATAGGGAGAATGGTGTCGGCTGGCTGAATACCATTGAACAAGCAGTGACGGCGGCGGCACCATTTGGCGTCTACGTGGCGTTGGCAACCTGTGAAGGTGTGGCTGCCGACTTCCGCCCGGTTGCGACTGGAATAGTGGTGGCGGACCAGCATGGAGCCGGTGCAAAGTTCGGCCTGCGTGGGCCGTGGCTTGGAGCGGGGCACGTTTTTCGCCCTTATCGAGGGCACGGGTTTCATCACGACCTTGTCCGCGCCCGACTTGAAACCTTGTTTCTGGCTGGTTATTCGGTCGCCAATACAGGAGTTTCGGCTGATAATCAGCGTTCGCTCTGCACCATGCTCAAGGCGGGGTTCCGTCCCACTCGCGTCGCACCTGATCTCGACCCCGATGGAAATGGGGCGCCGACGGTGTTCTTGCACTGGGATGCCGCCTGGGTGAACTGGACCAAGACTCTGACGCGCAGTTCGTATCCGGAGCCGTCGCTCTTCAAGTCAAAAGGACGTTTGCTGACATCTATGCTTAACAACCTGTATCCAATAACTCCGGATAATGTATTGCCCCGATGATAGCTTCCATCCTAGCCATCTGGGGACGTTGCACTCCACCTCAACGCGCCATCCAGCACGTGAAGGCTGCCTACACCACAGCGGATATCCTTGTCTTCGGTTATGGTGCATTCGCCTATACACATGAGGGGGGCGACCCGTGGACGCTGCTATTGGTGGCGCTGGTTCTGGCGCTGGGGATCGCCGCCGGTTATTCCGGTGGGGGGCTGATGTGCCGATCTATCGGCCTCACCACCGTCAGGTCCGTGCTCGTCGCCGGGTTCGCAGCCATCCTGGTGGCTCCGCTACCGTTTGCCGTTCTGCCCCCAAGATCGGCCGCATTGATGTTCGGTGCCTTCATGGGGCTTGGACATGGCCTGTTCTATCTCGGCTATTTCGCCTGGATGCTACGCCACAGCCATGATCGAGACAGGGACGCGCTTGTGGCGCTCTCGTCCACTCAGGGGCAAGCAATTCAAATCGTCGTACCGGGCGGCCTTGCGGCGCTAGTTTCTCTCCTCGCGGTTTGGGGGCATCCGGCCGGGCCTGCGCTCGCGATTGCCATGGTCGCGGCCTCGGTCTGGGGCATATCCCGATCTCTCGGGTTGGGTGATGACCTTATACCCCCGGCATCGCCGTCGCGGGTCCTGGCCGCCTTCCGGGATCGGCGGTCCCTGCCGTTGATCTGTTGGGCGGCGTTGCTACGGGTGACCATGGCCGAGGATTCCGTCCTGGTCCCGCTGCTGGGGGCCACCGTGGTCGGCACCGTGTCGGCATACGGCTGGATGTTGACGTTCGGCATCTGGCTCGGGTTGGCGGTTTCCTGCCACTGGACCATGGTGGCGTCCCATGCCGGGCGACATCGCGCCATGACCATCGCCGCCGTCGCCATGACCCTCACCGCATGGGCCATTCCGGCGGCCCAACCATTGGGCATAGTGGCGTTCGTCGTCGCCCTGGGTGCCCGGAACGCCGTCAAACCGTTTTGGGGCAGCGTCACCACGACCCTAGAAATGCAAATGGCCGGCGACGGCAACGATCTCACGATCATGGTGATCAGGGACACCGCCGTGGGAATCGGTCGGATACTCTTTCTTGGCATGCTCGCTGGGATTGCGGCAATTACCGGAGACATCATGACCACCGTGGTATTCGGCTTCGCCGTCCTCGGATGCTGTCATGTCCTGGTAGGCATCATCACTCCAATGGTGTTTCAACCCAAACAATTGGGGAGCGCTGTTTCATGACTGCTGTTATTAATAATGTTGATCATGTTCTTATCATCTGCCTTTCGGGCAGCCCTGTTGATCCTTCGATACACGGACGCAATGGCATTGAAAACATCATGTTCAACCTTGCGGCGCTGTTGCTTAGAAGAGGAAAAACCGTTTCGTTTGCCGTGGCCGCGCCAGATCATGGGGTCGTCAATATTTCAGAGAAGTGCAATGTCTATCATATTCCCGTGGCTTGTGAGCAACCGGGGCCGATTGCCTCGGCCCATGATTACATAAGCGCGGCGACGGAAGCGTGCCTCGCGCACTTCCAAGACCATCGTCCTGATGTCGTGGCTTCTTGCAGTGTAGCCACTGGTATAGTTGCGTCCGGCCTTGCGGACAGGTGGTCAATACCGCATATGCATTATATGATGTCGGCTCATAACACTCTTTTATTAACGACGGCCGGACTGCCGGACCGAAATGAGTTTATAGCATTGCGTCCCGTCGCGTCGCTGCCGGCCGTGAAGGGCGACGGGGATGCGACCGTTCATCACTACATGATCGAGCTTGGCAATTCAGCAACGGAGGCGGTGAGCTGTGGCTGACCCCGATTTTCACGCCCCGCTTCCTGGCGGCTCAACGCTTATGCTGCTGCCATTGTCCCCTGACTTCGATGTCGACACCCTGGCGGCGGACATGGCGTCCCGACCTTGCGGCGCTGTGCTGTCCCACACCAGGGCATGGCTCGACCAGCCGGACCGTCTCACCGATGACGCGGCCGGCGAGGTGCTGGTGATGGTCGACGCCACGATCGGCGTGGTGGGCATCACCGGATGGTATCCCGTGCCCGGCGCTTCGTCCATGGTCGGCCTGCGTTGGCACGGCGCGCTTCCGCGACACCGCCGGAAGGGCATCGCCCAGCTTGGCCTTCGTCTGGTGGCGACCCGTCTTCGGCACCTTGACCTTAAACCGCCCCCGGAATTCGTCTTCGAGGCTCCGGTGACCGCCAAGGCTGCGAACTGGTTCCGCCGCATCGGCTTCACGGACGCCCCCGATGACATTCTGCCGGCCTGTCTGGAGGCGGCAGAGATGCCGAAAGGCGTGAGGCTGCTGACGATCCCCCTATTAGAACTGGCCATTCGGCCAATCGAATGGGGAACTCTCTACACGTCTTTTGAACTGGCAGATGCTTTCCTCGCTCTTATTGAGCCATTTGTGAACGCGACCGAAAAGCAGGCTCTGGATGATTGCCTTCGACAGAGCGCCCGCCTCACGCCAAATGGCAACTGCTGGGAACTTGAGGTGGTGATCGAAAGCGTCTTTCCCGTAACACGTCTTCCGCTCGGGCGCAGTGCCGCCGCTGCCGTCCGGTGGGCCTCGACGGTGCCGATTGGCAGCTATTTCCAAGTCAGGGACGCCCTCGCCGCCGCTCCCGCGATTGAAGAACGAACACGGCGGTTGGAAGCCATCGACTTTTTTCAGGGCCGGACATCCGAGCGAGAGGCACGGACGAACATGGGCGAGTTCGGCGGCAGATGGGAATGGTCAGCATGATTGCCGCCACCATTCCGAACATCGCGCTGTTCCTGCTCCACCGCTTCTTCAGCGGCATGGCGCTGACCATTCTGTTTGCGTTCGGCGCCCTGATGATCTACGGGAAAGTGGGGCAGTCGATTCCGGACACCCTGTTGTTTTTCGCGGCGAACTATGGCGTCATTCTGGTTTGCAACACCATCCTGTGGCGCAGGTTCGTCCGCGTTCTAACCATGTGGGGTACGCCACGAAGGACAATGATTGCCGGTCTAGCGATGGTGGCGGCGACCCAGGCCGGCATCGCCTTTCTTCCAAGCACGTTCATCGGGCTTCTGTTGCTCGCGGCGACCAATGGCATCGGCAGCAACCTCTATTACCTGCTGTCTGACACCATCCGCTATAGCCTGATCGGTTCGGCCGACCGCGCGACGGGAATGGCAGCCTTGTTTCACGCCGTGCGAATTCTGGCGGCCCTTGTTCCCGGCGTCATCGTGTTGAACGTGCCGGCGGCGGTTGCCGAAGCATGGCTATTTGGGCTGGCGGCCATTGCCATGCTTGCAGCGGCTGTCACCCTGGTCTTGTTGCCGGTCGCATCGCACTGGCCATCCTGGTCCCGGTCGCGCCTGACGCCGGCCGAGTGGTGGGGTGGAGCGGAACTCGCCCATGAAGTTCGGAACACGGCCGTTCCGCTGGCCCTGGCCGGGGCGTTCGGCATGACCGCCGCATCGGGCATCGGAGCCTGGATGGCCCTTGCCTCGATTGTGGCCGTACTGCTCGGAGCGTCATGTATGGACGGCCGCTTTAGCGCAAGGAGAATCTTTGGTGACAAGCAACATGGTCGGGTGCGGTCATGTATGCGGCCTCGAAAGGTGCGGCGCATATGACCGCGGGCCATGATGAAATCCGCAGATCAGGTCCCAATCAAACAGACGCGCTTTGCACGCATGTCGCTGGCGGGTCTTCCTGATCTTCGGCTCGACCGAATTGCCATCACCTCACCTTTCACCCTCGCACATCTTGTCTAATGGGGTTCGGGGCCAGTGGCCCCGGCGGGTACGGGCGGAGCCCGCCCTGTTTGTCTTCAGGATGCAACCGGTAGCGCGAAATTATTACGATAAACTTCGCCTCTGCTTAACACGGCCCAAGCTATGCGGGCCATCTTGTTGGCAAGCGCAACAGTCGCTACTCTGGCCGGCTTGCGTTCCAGCAAACCTTTCAACCAGTCCGAGTCTCCCGGCGCTTTAGTTTTGGCATACCGGAGAAGGCTGGTGGCACCGATGACCAGCAAGCGGCGGATCGAACCGTCGCCCGCCTTGGTGATGCCTCCCAGTCTGTTTTTCCCGCCGCTTGAGTTTTGCCGCGGGACCAAGCCAAGCCATGCAGCTAAAGCCCTACCGTTTTTAAAAGCTGCGGGGTCTGTTACTGTCACCGCAAGCCGGGAAGCGGTTGTCAGCTACACACATAAATGAGACTTCACAGCTATAGATGATACTCGATCGGCC
>JBAWVF010000144.1:0-9901 GCA_037147415.1 Rhodospirillaceae bacterium
GTGTGCTGGCCTTGCCCGAGTTGGAAATTCCACACCCGCGCCTGGTCGAGCGCGCCTTCGTGCTGGTGCCGTTGGCCGAAATCGCGCCCGGTTTTCGCCATCCCGTGCTTGGACGCACGGTGGCGGAGTTGCGGGCGGCATTACCGGATGATGGCGTCGGCCCCGGTTTCCCCCTATTCTAATTCCGATGTTTCGCAACCCGGACCGAAAAGCGTGAGGGCAAGTCCCGTGGTCGATGTCCTTCCTGCCGCCGGTGATGCCGGGGTTTATCAGATGTTTTTGCGTGATCTGGTGGTGCGCCTGTCCATCGGCGTGCACGAGCACGAGCACCGGCGACCGCAGCAGGTACGCCTTAATATCGAATTGATCGTGCACCATCCCGGTTCGGGATTCGCCGATGAAATCACCGCCGTGCTTTCCTATGAGAGCCTGGTTGACCGCATCCGTAAGGTTGCCGAAGCCGGTCACATTAAATTGATCGAGACCCTGGCCGATCGGATTGCCGACCTCTGTTTGTTGGATCTCCGGGTTCAGGCGGTTGAGGTGCGTGCCGAGAAGCTGGAGGTTTTTCCCGATGCGGTATCGGTCGGCGTGGTCATGAAAAAATGTCGTAGCAAATAACACTGGCCAATTAACGGGGCGGTTCGCTAATGTGACGATGTTAGTGTGAATTAGGATAAATTGACATTCACCTTATGTGAAATGTCGGCGGCGATAAGGAACCCCGTCATGCGCTATCGAAACACGCGCTATCAAGGTTGGGTGTCGGCGTTGGTGGCGGCCGTGCTGGTTGCCGGACTGGCGGTGTCGGCACGGGCCGAGACCGCGCTGCTCAATGTGTCCTATGACCCGACTCGGGAATTGTACGCGGCGATCAACAAGGCGTTCGGTGTTAAATGGCTGGCGGAGACCGGGGAGTCAATTCGCATCAATCAGTCTCACGGCGGCTCGGGCAAGCAGGCGCGGGCGGTGATCGACGGTTTGAATGCCGATGTGGTCACATTGGCCCTGGCCTATGATATCGACGCGATCGCCGCCGCCGGGCAGCTTAAGCCGGACTGGCAAAGGCGACTGGCCTACAACAGCACGCCGTTCTATTCGACGATCGTGTTTCTGGTGCGCAAGGGTAATCCCAAGAATATCAAGGATTGGGACGATCTGGTCAGGGAGGGTGTCGAGGTCATCACCCCGAATCCGAAGACGTCCGGCGGTGCGCGCTGGAATTATCTTGCGGCCTGGGGCTATGCGCTTGAAAGGTTCGGCAATGATCAGGCCAAGGCCATGGATTTTGTGGCGCGGCTTTATCAGCATGTCCCGGTTCTCGATAGCGGAGCGCGCGGCTCAACTATCACCTTTACCCGCCGCGGCCTGGGCGATGTTTTGCTGGCGTGGGAGAACGAGGCGTTTCTGGCGCGTCAAGAGTTGGGTGAGGGCCTGGAAATCGTGGTGCCGTCGGTCAGCATCCTGGCCGAGCCGCCGGTGGCCTTGGTCGATGCCGTGGTTGACCACCACAAGACCCGTAAACTCGCCGAGGCCTATCTGAACTTCCTCTATACAACGGAGGCGCAGAGAATTGCGGCCGACAATTTCTACCGGCCGCGTCTGGACGAAGTGGCGGGCCATTATGCCGAGCGCTTCCCCAAGATCAGACTCTTTACCGTTGATGACAGGTTCGGCGGTTGGGCTGCGGCTCAATCGGAGCATTTTGCCGATGGAGGCGTATTCGACCGGATATTCCGCCCGCATCCATAAGGCGATACTGCCACGAAGGTGCGGCGGAGGGTATTATGGGAATGCAGCGGTTCTACCGGCTCGCCGCAGCCGGAGCAAGGGTGCTTGGATTCGGGCGCCGGTTGATCTTCAATGAAACTGAGGACAAGGAACGGAAAGGAATGTTGATCCGATACTCCGTACTTCCCGGTTTCGGTTTAACCTTGGGGATGACCCTGATCTGGCTGGGGCTGATCGTCCTGTTGCCGTTGGCCGGGCTGACGATCCATGCCGCCGGGCTCGGATGGGCGGGTTTTTGGCACGAAGTTCTGACTCCGCGGGTGCTGTCGGCCTTTCGGGTCAGCTTTACGACCGCGCTTTGGGCGGCTTTGATCAATCTGGTGTTCGGCTTGTTGGTCGCCTGGGTCTTGGTGCGCTATCGCTTTCCAGGGAAAAGGTTGGTCGATGCCTTGGTCGATTTACCGTTTGCGCTGCCGACCGCGGTCGCCGGTATCGCCTTGACCTCGCTTTATGCCACCAACGGTTGGATCGGCTCGATTCTGGCCGGTTGGGGGCTCAAGGTTGCCTTCACCCCGCTGGGCATCATCGTGGCGCTGACCTTCATCGGCCTGCCCTTTGTCGTGCGGACGGTCGAGCCGGTGCTTCAGGATTTGCCGCCCGAGGAGGAAGAGGCGGCCTATAGTTTGGGAGCCAGCCGTTGGCAGACCTTTACCAGGGTGATCGCGCCGGCACTGTTGCCGCCGCTGTTGACCGGGTTTGCCATGGCGTTTGCGCGCGGACTCGGGGAGTACGGCTCCGTGATTTTTATTGCCGGAAACATGCCCCATGTCACCGAAGTCGTGCCGCTGCTGATTATCATCAAGCTGGAACAGTTCAATTATCTGGGCGCCACCGCGATCGGAACGTTGATGCTGGCGTTGTCGTTCGTGATGTTGCTGGTGATCAATCTGCTGCAAGCCTGGATGAGGAAGCGTCATGCGCACTAGGGTAACCGCGGAGGATTTTGCGCGTCCGGCCTTGCGTGATCCGACATGGCTGCGCTGGTCGTTGATCGGGCTGGCGCTGGGTTTTTTGGCGCTGTTCGTGGTGTTGCCGCTGGTTACGGTGTTTGTCGAAGCACTGGGGCGGGGCTTTGATCCTTATTTCGATGCTTTGGCCGAGCCGGATGCTTTATCGGCGATACGGCTGACTCTGCTGGTGGCCGGTATTTCGGTTCCGGTCAATCTGGTGTTCGGAGTGGCGGCGGCCTGGGCCATCACCAAATTCGAATTCAAAGGCAAAAGTTTCCTGATTACTTTGATCGATTTGCCGTTTTCGGTGTCGCCGGTGATCTCGGGCATGATTTATGTCTTGCTGTTCGGCTTGCATGGCTGGTTCGGGCCGTGGTTGCGCGCTCATGATCTTCAAGTGGTGTTTGCGCTGCCGGGGTTGGTGTTGGCAACGATCTTCGTGACTTTCCCTTTTGTTGCGCGCGAGCTGATTCCGTTGATGATGGAGCAGGGAACCGACGAGGAAGAGGCTGCGGCTTCGTTGGGGGCGGGCGGCTGGCAGATTTTTACACGGGTGACGCTGCCAAATATTCGGTGGGGCTTGCTTTATGGTGTGTTGCTCTGTAATGCACGCGCTATGGGAGAGTTTGGGGCGGTATCCGTGGTTTCCGGGCATGTGCGCGGGCTGACCAACACCATGCCGCTGCATGTCGAAATTCTTTACAATGAGTATAATTTTGTTGCGGCATTTGCGGTCGCCTCGCTGCTGGCTTTATTGGCTTTGGTGACGCTGGCCGCGAAGTCGATTCTTGAATGGCGCTGGAGCGAGGCACGCGCGGAGTTTTCGGAATGAGTGTGGATGTGAAAGCGACGGGCGTGCGGGCGGGGATGGAGCCGTCGATGACCATTAAGGTGTCGCGGCTGACCAAGCGGTTCGGCTCGTTTACCGCGCTCGACCGGGTTGATCTCGATGTCAGGTCGGGGGAACTGCTGGCTCTGCTCGGGCCGTCCGGTTCGGGCAAGACCACTTTGTTGCGGATTCTCGGCGGGTTGGAGCGCTCCGATGAGGGCAGCATTACCTTTTTCGGCGAGGAAGCGGCCGGGTTGAAGCCGCGTGACCGGCAGGTCGGCTTCGTGTTTCAGCATTACTCGTTGTTTCGACATATGACGGTCCATGACAATGTCGCCTTCGGGCTCGACGTGCGCCCGCGCAAGGAGCGGATGCCGCGCACCGAGATTTCCGAAAAGGTCATGAAGCTGCTGCACTTGGTGCAGCTGGAACCGCTGGCCGACCGCTACCCGTCTCAATTGTCCGGCGGTCAGCGCCAGCGGGTGGCCTTGGCGCGGGCTTTGGCGATCGAGCCGCGGGTGTTGCTGCTTGATGAGCCGTTCGGGGCGCTCGACGCCAAGGTCCGCAAGGAGTTGCGTCGCTGGCTCCGACGGCTTCATGATGAGATGCACATCACCAGTGTCTTCGTGACGCACGATCAAGAAGAGGCGCTTGAACTCGCTGACCGGGTAGTGGTGATGAATCGCGGCCGGATCGAGCAGATCGGTACGCCGGGCGAGGTTTACGAGGTGCCGGCTTCTCCTTTTGTTTATGATTTTCTTGGCAATGTGAATCGCTTTGAGTGCATGATCGATGCCGGCATAGCGCGGTTGTCGGGGCTTGGCATAACTTTTCAGGCAACCGGGATGGTTTCGGGGCCGGCGATAGCGTTTTTCCGCCCGCATGATATCGAATTGATCCGGCTTGATCCGGCCGGAAATGCTGAGGAAGGCTCTCCGGTCATGCCGCGGGCGCAGGTGCTTCATGTCTATTCGATCGGCCCGACCGCCCGGGTCGAGCTGGATATCAACGGTGTCACGGTTGAAGCTGTGATGGACCCGGACCGTTTACGAGCGCTCGGCGTGGCCAGCGGCGCGTGGTTCGGCGTAAAGCTGGCACGGGGACGCCTGTTTCGTGCAGGTGCCGTCGCCGCAACCGCTCACCGGGGGTAGGGGCTTTGCGGCGGCGTGACATTCCCGCCCGGTTGTGAGATAATCGGCCGCGGCGAAAGGAGATGGCAAAAATGGGCGCCAGCGCAGTTCTCAAGCTTCAGAAGGTCGGGTTCACGGTCGATCAGGTCGAAGCCTTGGCCGACTTCATGGACACTCAGGCGGCCAGCAAGACCGACCTGATGGAAGCTAAGACCGAGCTGAAGGCCGATATTGCCGGGCTCAAGACCGAAATCGCCGGAGTCAGGACCGAACTAAAGGCCGAGATCGCCGATCTCAGGACGGAAATCGCCGGAGTCAGGGCTGAACTGAAGACCGACATCGCCGATTTTAGGACCGAGCTGAAGGCCGACATCGCCGATCTTAGGACCGAGCTGAAGGCCGACATCGCCGATCTCAGGACCGAAATCGCCGGAGTCAGGACCGAGCTGAAGGCCGACATCGCCGATCTCAGGACGGAACTGAAGGCCGACATCGCTAGGCTTAAGACCGAGTTTAGTGCTGATTTGGTCGAAGTTGATCGCCACCTGGAAGCTAAGATATCAGCGGTGAAAGCTGACGTTAATCTTTTGAAATGGATGGGCGGCGTTATTGTCGCTTTCCAAATCGCGATGTTCGTGAAGCTGTTTATTCACTAATCCTCACCCGAATCGCAAAAACCGTAATTCGGTGTTGCGGTAGGCCCGATTGTCCAATAGTTCGAAGCGTTCGGGCAGGTTGATCGGGTCACGGGTATCAGCCTCGGCGATCACCAGGGCATCAGGCGCCAGCCACCCGGCTGCCGCCAAAGCGATCAGTGCCGGCACCACCAGTTCACGGCCATAGGGCGGGTCAAGCAGGGCAAGAGTGCAGGGCGCACGCGCCGGGGGCGGCTTGAGCACATCGGCACGCAACAGCGTAGCGCGACCGTCTTCCTTCAAAGCGGCGATATTGTGCCGGGCGCAGTCGAGCGCGTCGGCGCTGCTATCCATAAAGACGCATGAGGCGGCGCCGCGTGACAGCGCTTCCAAGCCGAGCGCGCCCGAGCCGCAAAAACCGTCGAGTATTTGAGCACCGTCGAGTCCGGGGCTCCATTCAGCATGGGCCAGGATGTTGAACAGTGCTTCCCGAATACGATCGGAAGTCGGGCGCACAGCGTCCCCGGCCGGGGCGTGCAATGTTCGACCGCGGTGCTTACCGGCGACGATGCGCATTGGCGGACGCTCCGGCACCCGCATCGGCGCCTTCCCGGAAGAAACGAGTCAATTGATCCTTGAGCACGCGTTTCGGGATTTCCTCGACCTCACCCTCCGGCAGCTTGCCGAGCTGAAACGGCCCGTAAGCGGTGCGAATCAGGCGATTGACGGTCAGACCAAGCGATTCCATCACCTTGCGAATCTCTCGGTTTTTGCCTTCACGCAGGGTGATGGTCAACCAAGCATTGCTGCCTTGCTGGCGATCGAGCGCGGCTTCAACCGGTCCGTAATGCACGCCTTCGATGGTCGGGCCGCGGGCCAGTCCGGCCAGCTTGACCGGATCGACCAGTCCGTGCACCCGTACGCGATAGCGCCGGGCCCAACCGGTAGTCGGCAACTCCAGATAGCGAGCGACCTCACCGTCATTGGTCAGCAGCAGCAGCCCTTCAGTGGTTAAGTCGAGTCGACCGACCGAGATGACCCGCGGCAAATCGGTGGGCAGCCGGTCGAAAACCGTCGGCCGTCCCTTTTCATCGCGTGCCGAGGTGACCAACCCTGCGGGCTTGTGGTAGCGCCACAAGCGCGGCGGGTCCGGTTCGGCCAGCGGCTTTTTATCGACCACGATTTTATCGGAGTCGGTGACGACCAGGGCCGGGCTGGTCAGTACCTTGCCGTTAACCGCAACCCGGCCTTCAAGAATCCAACGCTCAGCGTCGCGGCGCGAACACAACCCGGCCCGCGCCAGACGCTTGGCAATGCGCTCGCCGCCGCCTTCGGGGGCGGCTTCAGGTTTCGTCATGGTTTACGGCCCTACCGGGCTCAAGCCTTCAACCGAAGGCCGAGTTTTAATAC
Organism: Rhodospirillaceae bacterium; assembly: GCA_037147415.1. GTDB lineage: Bacteria > Pseudomonadota > Alphaproteobacteria > Azospirillales > Azospirillaceae > BOG-933. Next base: position 6,746 of record JBAWVF010000144.1, read on the forward strand.
AACCTGATACTGATCAACCTTGCCGTTACGCACGGCCCCCCGGATTTCCTGAACTTCAAACCAATCCGTATGGTGCTCATCGTCGGTGGGAGCGGCAGCGGCTACGCCGCGGGCAATGGCATCTTCGATGCTGACGCTGGACGTCCCGATAATCTCAACTTTTTTATAAATCGTGTCGCTCATGGCGATTAGCTCCTCTGAAAGCGCCCGTTGGTTTCCGGCGGATACCCGCCTTGGGTGCAACAGTGATATAGGTGACGATGGTAGAATGCCGAGAGCCTGGGGCAGAATGCCGAGAGGCAGGTGTGAATCAACGCCGACTCGGAGAAGATACCGGTTTTCCCCGAACGCCGAGCCGACGTGAATTCAGCCGTAAGGGCAGGCGCCGAAGATAAGGGACTCTTGAGTACGAATCGCCCCTCTATCTTCGGCCGGTTGTCCCCGGTTATTTCGGCGCCAAGACCATGATCATCTGTCGGCCCTCGATCTTGGGCATTTGCTCGACTTTGGCAACGGCGTCCAGTTCATCACGAACCCGGACCAGTACGTTCATGCCCAAATCCTGGTGCGCCATTTCGCGGCCGCGGAAACGCATGGTGACTTTCACCTTGTCGCCTTCCTCGATAAACCGCTTCGCGCTGCGCATTTTCACTTCGTAGTCATTATCGTCGATGTTGGGACGCATCTTGATTTCTTTGACTTCGATGATCTTTTGCTTTTTGCGCGCTTCGTTGGCTTTCTTTTGGGCCTCGTACTTGTATTTGCCGTAGTCGAGAATCTTACAGACCGGGGGGTCTGCGTTCGGTGCCACCTCGACAAGGTCGAGTCCGGCTTCCTCCGCCGCGATCAATGCATCGCGGAGAGTCACCACACCCACCATCTCGCCTTGGGCATCGACCAGACGGACGCTGCGGACATTGATTTCCCGATTGACCCGCGGGCCGTCCCGGGTCGGTTGGGCTTCGCTCGGTAGTCTGGCTATCTTGGTGCTCCCTGGTTAGGTTCCGGATGTGCCTTCGGGCGAACCTCGGAACGTCTTATCGTTATGGGCGACAGGTTGCCGGAGACCGGGCCTCGGCGCAGAGTTTAGTGATTGCTGCGTCAAGAGCAAGTACCTCTTGGTCCTTGCTTCCCAAACGCCGCAGGGCGACCGCCTTGGTCTCGGCCTCACGATTACCGACCACGACCAGCACGGGAACCTTCTGAAGGCTGTGTTCACGGACCTTCAGATTGATCTTTTCGTTGCGCGTGTCAAGCTCCACGCGCAGTCCGGCAGCCTTTAGCGCGGTTGCAACTTCCGCCCCATAGGCATCGGCGTCATTAGTGATGGTGGCCACCACCACCTGAACCGGGGCCAGCCACAGCGGAAAGCGTCCGGCATAGTGCTCGATCAGCACGCCGAGGAAGCGCTCCATCGAACCGAGAATCGCCCGATGCAGCATGACCGGGCGATGACGGGCGCCGTCCTCACCGATATAGTTGGCGTCAAGCCGTTCGGGCAGCACGAAATCAACCTGCAGTGTGCCGCACTGCCAATCGCGGCCGATGGCATCCCGCAGCACGAACTCCAGCTTGGGGCCATAAAAGGCCCCTTCGCCGGGGTTGAGGATGTAGGGCAGGCCGGCAGCCTCGATTGCATGCTTGAGCGCGGATTCGGCGCGATCCCAGACCGCATCGGAGCCGGCGCGCACCGGCGGGCGGTCCGAGAACTTGACCGAGATATCGGTAAAGCCGAGATCCTGATAGACGCTCTCCAACAGCCGGCAGAACGCGACACTTTCCGAAGTAATCTGATCCTCGGTACAGAAAATATGTGCATCGTCCTGAGTAAAGGCGCGCACCCGCATGATGCCGTGCAGCGCTCCCGAAGGCTCATTGCGATGGCAAGCGCCGAACTCGGCCATGCGCAGCGGCAGATCACGATAGCTCTTGATGCCCTGGCGGAAAATCTGGACATGGCCCGGACAGTTCATCGGCTTCAGCGCCAGAACCTTATCCTCTTCGGCAATGGCCGTGAACATGGCGGCACGGAACTTTTCCCAGTGGCCCGACTGCTCCCATAATGTGCGGTCGATCAGCTGCGGTGTCCGCACCTCGACATAGTCGGCGCCATCAATGCGCGCCCGAATGTAATTTTCCAGCACGCGCCACAGCACCCACCCTTTCGGATGCCAAAACACGCTGCCCACCGCCTCTTCCTGAAGATGGAACAGGTCCATTTCCTTACCGAGTCGGCGATGATCGCGTTTCTCCGCCTCTTCCAGCTGGGTCAGGTGAGTCTTAAGTTCCTTATCGTCACGCCAAGCGGTGCCATAGATACGTTGGAGCATTTCATTGCGGTGATCGCCGCGCCAATAGGCCCCGGCAATCTTCATCAACTTAAACGCCGTGCCGACCTTACCGGTCGAGGGTAAATGCGGGCCGCGGCAAAGATCGAGCCACTCGCCCTGGCGATAAATTGAAATCGCAGCGTCTTCAGGCAGCGCGGTAATAAGCTCGGCCTTGTACTTCTCGCCTTTATCAAGGAAAAAGCCGATCGCCTGTTCCCGTGGCCATTCCTCGCGCACGAACGGGCGGTCGGCGGCGATGATCTCTCGCATCTTTGCTTCGATCTTTTCCAGATCGTCGGGCGTAAAGGGAACCGATCGAGCAAAGTCGTAATAAAAGCCGGTGGCGATCGACGGTCCGATCGTGACCTGCGTTCCCGGATAAAGCTGTTGCACTGCTTCGGCCATGACATGCGCAGCGTCGTGGCGAATCAGGTCGAGCGCATCGGGGGCGGCGCGCGTGACGATTTCCACGCTGGCGTCGGCGGCAATCGAGACGGCAAGATCGCAAAGCCGACCATCAACACGGATGGCCAGCGCGCTTTTGGCAAGACCGGGGCCGATCGAGGCCGCGATCGCGGTTCCGGTCACCGGGCCGTCGTAACGGCGAATCGAGCCGTCGGGCAAGGTGATCGCAACCGGGGCGGTGACCGCGGCAGACTCGACAAGCGACGCAGACTCGACAAGCGACATCGTGATAAACCGAATTCAAAAGGGTTTCGGGCTGACCGAATGTAAGGGGCTGGGCTCCGTTGTCAAGTGTTGTGCGTACAGACCAGCTGTTCTAAATGCGGCTGAGTCGCAGTTGCAGTGGTGCGACAAGTTGACT
>JBAWVF010000145.1:0-9894 GCA_037147415.1 Rhodospirillaceae bacterium
AGACGCCAGACCGCCCTAAAATTTCCAGAAAATCGGCCAGTTAGAATGGCTGACCATAGCCGGCAGGGGCACATTTTGCCCGGCAACCCGGAACCCTCTTTCGGTTTTTGCCGACACCCCCGACCGAACCCGGCCCCGTTGCGGCTTTTTCCGCCATTCGGATGACTGGCACACCATGTGCATTGCCGGGGGACAGGACCGGCAGCACGGTCAAACGTCAAGAGGCCGCAAATGGAAACCCCGATCTACGTCTCTCTGTCGCGTATGATGGCCTTGCGGCACCAGATGGATGTTGTGGCCAATAACGTCGCCAACGCGACCACCACCGGCTTCAAGCAGGAACGGGTCCAGTTTGCCGAGTTTCTCGACAAGCCGGCCAATGGCGAACGGGTTTCACTGGTTCAGGACCGCACCACGGTGCGCGACCTTAGCCCCGGCCCGGTCTCGGCGACCAGCAATCCGCTTGATGTCGCGATCAGCGGCAAGGGCTGGTTCGCGGTCGATACGCTGAACGGTCCCCATTATACCCGCGCCGGCCGCTTTCAACTCGATGCCAAGGGCACGATCGTTGACAATAACGGCTTGCCGGTGATGGGAACCGGCAACCGTCCGATCACGCTGCCGACCGGCACCACCCGGATCAACATTACCGGCGACGGCTCGGTGTTTTCGGACGCCAATCCCCTTACCCCGGTGGGCCGGATCGGTGTCGTGAACTTCCAAAAAGAGCAGCAGATGACCGAAGTCGGCAGCGGCCTGTTCACCACCGACGAAATCCCGACCCCGGCCGCTAAAGACACCAAGATCACCCAGGGCGCGATCGAGGAATCCAATGTCAAGCCGGTAATTGAAATGACCAATATGATTAACGTGCTGCGTCAGTATCAAGGCATGCAAAAGATCGTTGATGCCGAGCATGAACGTCTAAAGAACATGATCCAGAAACTCGGTCGTTCCTCTTGATCCCGTAATAATAAGAAAAGAGAAGGATTAATATTATGCGCAGTCTTTCAATCGGCGCCACCGGCATGCAGGCTCAACAGCTGAATGTCGAAGTGATTTCCAACAACATCGCCAACAGCGGCACCAACGGTTTCAAGCGCCAGCGTACCGAATTTCAGGATTTGCTGTATCAGAACATGCGCCGCATCGGCGCCACCTCGTCGGACGCCAACACCATCGTCCCGTCGGGCGTACAGATCGGCGCGGGTGTTCGCACCGCCGGAGTGTACCGGGTGATGGAACAAGGCAACCTGACCATTACCGATAACAAGCTGGATTTGGCGATCAACGGCAACGGCTTTTTCAAAATCCAGTTGCCGACCGGCGAAACCGGTTATACCCGCGACGGCGCCTTTTCGCTTGATCCGAACGGCCAGATTGTCACGGCCAACGGGTACCCGCTGACCCCGCCGATCACGGTTCAGCCCAACGCGCAGGATATTACGGTCAGCGCCACCGGTCAGGTTCAGGTCAAATTGGCCGGCAGCGTTACCTCGACCACCGCCGGACAGATTCTCTTCGCCTCGTTTCCCAATGATGCCGGACTGGAGGCGATCGGCGACAATTTGTTCCTGGAGACCCCGGCATCGGGCGCGGCGTCCGCCGGCAACCCCGGTTCCACCGGCTACGGCCGGGTGGTTCAGGGCTCGCTGGAAACCTCCAACGTCAATGTCGTGCAAGAAATCACCACGCTGATTTCAGCCCAGCGCGCCTACGAGATGAACTCCAAGGTGATCAAGACCTCGGACGAAATGATGCAGACCGTAGGCCAACTCCGGTAAGTGAAGAACAAGGATTACCGCCATGAAGTCGCTCGTCACCCTCAGCCTCGCCGCCGCCTTGACCTTAGCCGCCACCGGCGCCGATGCGGCAAGACTTCGCCCGTCCGCCGTCGTGACCGGCGAGCGTATTCATGTCGGAGATCTGTTCGAAGGTGCGGGCGAGGCCGACCGCCCGGTTGCTCCGGCCCCTGCGCCCGGCCAGTCGGTCCGGTTCGACGCCGGCTATCTGGCGCGGATCGCCGCGGCCTATCACATCGACTGGACGCCCCGGAGCGACTCCCGCATTACGGTCAGCCGTGCCAACCGCACCATCGGCATGGAAGAGCTGCGCGGCCCGGTGACCGGAGCCCTGGCGCGGCGTGCGCTCGGCGGTCGGCTTCAGGTCGATTTCGACAATCCCGGGCTTCAGGTGATCGTTCCGGCCGGCAGTTCGCCCGTGGTCACGGTCGAAAACATCTACTTCAACCCGAGCCAGCCGCATTTCAGCACCGACGTGCTGATCGGTGCCGGCGGCCCGTCGCCCCAGCGGATCACGATCACCGGCCAAGCGACCTTGTTTATGGAAATCCCGGTGCTGATCCGGCGCCTTAATCCCGGCGATGTCATCACCCGCGCCGATATCGGCTGGGTCGAGTTCAACGCAAACCAACTGGTCGGTGAAATCGCCGCCAGCGAAACCGATCTGATCGACCGTACGCCGCGCCGCGGCTTGGCCGTCAACAGCCCGATCTCGCTACGTGATATCCAGACCCAGCGCCTGATCGCCCGCAACCAGTTGGTCACCATGGTTCTGCAAACCCCGACCATGCTGTTGACCACTCAAGGCAAGGCCACCCAGGACGGCGCCAAGGGCGAAGTCATCCGGGTCGTCAATATCCAAAGCAACCGCACCGTGGATGCCATCGTTTCCGGCCCCGGCAAGGTCAGCATTTCGGTTCCCGGCTCCCTCATCAACTGACGCGGTACATTGTTCACGCGGTCTTTCCAGGAGTAAACGCCATGCTCACACGTTCCGCCAGCCGCCGCGCCGTTCAGTTGGCCGTCCTCGGCAGCCTCGCTTTAACCGTCTCCGCGTGCAACACCGCGCAACGTTTGGCCAATGCCGGCGATCCGCCGCTGTCCCAAATCGAAGACCCGCTGGCCAAGCACAACTACAAGCCGGTCTCGATGCCGATGCCGACCCCGCAACCCGGCGTCCGCAATCCGAACTCGCTGTGGCGCAACGGAGCCCGCGCCTTTTTCAAGGACCAGCGCGCCTCCCAGGTCGGTGACATTCTAACGGTGGTGGTGGCGATCGCCGGCGAAGGCGGCGTGCTGGAAGGCGACAATGTCCGAAATCGCGGACCGAACAACGAAACCATGAATGTGCCGAACTGGTTCAATCCGCTCGAAAAGAAAGGGATCGCCTTGGCCGCCGATACGCTGAAGTCTGCCAGCGCCAACGTAAACAATGCGACCGTTCACCGGGGCGGTAACCAGGGCGCGAGTGATGTCGTCAACATGCGCCTGTCCGCCATCGTGTTGCAGATTCTGCCCAACGGCAACATGGTGATCAACGGCAAGCAGCAAGTCAAAGTCAGCACGGAAATGCGCGAATTGACGATCACCGGCGTGATCCGCCCCGAAGACATCGACTCGACCAACGCGATCAGTGCCGACCGGATCGGCGAAGCCCGCATCTCTTACGGCGGCCAGGGTTACGTCAGCGACGTTCAGAAGCCCCGCATCGGGGACGAGCTGATGGACATTCTGTCGCCCTTCTAACAACAAATCTCTGAAACGAGACGGGGCCGGTGGAAACGCCGGCTTTGTTTCGGTATCATGCGGCGCTCTTGCGGGTCATCTTGCTGCCGATCGCAAGTTGAAGGAACTTCGACTGCTCTTCGATCCGGCCCTCGACGCGGGCAACTCGCTCGCCTAGAGTTTTTTGTTCAGCCTGTAAGTTGCGGCAAATTTCGATCAGCATGTCGAGCTTAACGAAAAGCTCAGCTTCTTTCTCCGGTGTCATCGCTGTTTCCTCAGTCGGGTGTTTCAATGAGAATAGATCGCCTTTGCTCCGGATCGGCTCTCTTATAGGATCACGCGGCGCTCTTGCGGGTCATCTTGCTGCCGATCGCAAGTTGAAGGAACTTCGATTGCTCTTCGATCCGGCCCTCGACGCGGGATACCCGTTGCCCCAGCTCTTCTTGCAATGCCTGAATGCGTTCCAGCATTTTGCCCTGCATCTCCTGAGTAAGAATAACCCGGTCAAGTAGCTTGCCCATACCATTGAGCGTCGCGAACAGTTCCATTTCTTTCTCTGGTGTCATCGTCGTGTCCCTCAATCTGTATTTCAACACGAAAGAAGCTAAGCATCTACCCGATCAATCGTTGCTCGGTCGCGGCGTTTTTGATCGATTTCTGAAGCTTCTCGAAGGCACGCACCTCGATCTGACGGACCCGCTCGCGGCTGACGCCGAACCGGTGCGATAAATCCTCCAGAGTCGCGGGGTTTTCGCGCAGGCGGCGTTCTATCAGTATCTGCCGTTCCCGCTCGTTCAGATGATCCATCGCCTGGTGCAGTAATGTGCGGCGCTTGCCCAATTCTTCGCGCTCGCCGAGCATGATTTCCTGGCTGGCGCTGTCATCGACCAACCAGTCCTGCCACTCGCCCCCGCCCTCGTCATCGGCCCGCAGCGGCGCGTTCAACGAGTGATCGGGACTGGCCAGCCGACGGTTCATGTTGACGACATCGTCTTCCGGCACCCCCAGCTTTTCGGCGATCGAGCGCACATGCTCGGCCGACAGGTCGCCATCGTCGATCGCCTGCAACTGGCCCTTCAGCTTGCGCAGATTGAAGAACAGTTTTTTCTGAGCCGCGGTGGTGCCGATCTTCACCAGTGACCATGAATGCAGGATGTATTCCTGAATCGATGCCCGGATCCACCACATGGCATAGGTCGCCAGCCGAAAGCCGCGGTCGGGATCGAAGCGCTTGACCGCTTGCATCATGCCGACATTGCCCTCCGAGATCAGCTCCGACAACGGCAGGCCATAGCCGCGGTAGCCCATGGCGATCTTGGCAACCAGACGCAGATGGCTGGTGACCAGCCGGTGCGCGGCCTCGGTATCGCCATGTTCGCGCCATGCCTTGGCCAGCATGTATTCCTCGCCGGGTTCCAGCATGGGAAAACGGCGGATTTCCTGGAGATAGCGCGAGAGGTTGCTCTCGGAACTGATCGCCGGAACGCTGGAAACTGTTGCCATACTCGCACCTTCTCGGGAACCGGGGCCGGACTTGCGCTGTGCAAATCTATCTTAAAACGGCCGAGCGCAGCAATTCAATCAACTCGGTCATGTCAGCGGGAAGCGGTGCTTCGAACGCCAGCGCGGCACCGCCGACCGGATGAAGAAACTCCAGCCGGTGCGCGTGCAGCGCCTGCCGGGAGAAGGCGGGAAGCTTCCCGCCCGCGCGTCCGCGCCCGTAAAGCGGATCACCGATCAGAGAATGGCCGATCGAGGCGAGGTGAACCCGGATTTGATGGGTGCGCCCGGTCTCCAACCGGCATTCGACCAGCGCCGCCGTCGAGCCGAAGCTTTCCAGCACCCGATAGCGGGTGATCGCCGCCTTACCGCCCCGGGTCACCACCGCCATCTTCTTGCGGTCGCCCTCGCTCCGCCCGATCGCGGCATTGACCACGCCTTCACGCGGCAAGGGCAGACCCCGAACCACGGCGCTATAGGTGCGGCGAATCGTCCGGCTTTCGAACTGCGCCGACAGACCGGCATGGGCGCGATCACTTTTGGCGACCGCGATCAGGCCGCTGGTGTCCTTGTCCAGGCGATGCACGATGCCGGGCCGACGCACGCCGCCGATGCCCGACAAGCGGTCGCCGCAATGGGCGAGCAAGGCGTTGACCAGCGTCATATCGGGACTACCCGGAGCCGGATGAACCACCATGCCAGCGGGTTTGTCGATCACCAACACGTCTTCGTCCTCATAGACCACCACCAGCGGCAAGGCCTGCGCCTCGGGAGTCGCCGGTTCAGGATCAGGAACGAATACGACAAAAATTTGACCGGGTTTGACCCGCTGCGACGGGTCGGTTATGGTCGCACCTCCACAGCGCACATGGCCCTGATCCAGCAACATGCGGAGACGCGAGCGCGACAGGTCGGCAAGCAACGCAGCCAGCGCCTTGTCGAGCCGATCGTTCGTCGCGTCGTCCGGAATCGTGCAGGTCAACAGGGTTTCGCTCATGACAACAGGAATACCCGCGTGAACGTGAAGTTAATACAAACCATCCTCGTCGTGGTTGGTGTCCTGATTGTGGCCGGCTTCCTCTTCCTGGCGTTTGTAGCCTATGAGCGGGCGACCGGCACCGGCTATTTCGGCAAGGCTACCGCAGCGGCGAACGCCGAACCCGTCTTCCCGGTCGGAACCGCCGGTGCACCGGCCCTGGTCGCGCTCGGACTATCGGCCGATGCCAGAATCGAGACCATCCACGACTTCGGCGCCCGGATTCTGTTGCATGTCCGTCAACCCGGGCTCGGCGACCGATTATACCTGATTGATCCGAAAACCGGGGCCGTGCTCTCGGCTATCGCAACCGGTTCAGTGGTGCCGGCTCTGCCCGTCTCCTCACCTTCCGCTCATTAATCACGGAATACGAACTACACTGCGCCCCCTCCGTAAAAACGGAGGGGAGTGGAGGGGCCTGATTATTTCGGGGAATCAGCGGCAGGACGCGGCCGACTCGGTTCCGTCGGCGCGAACGCGCGAACTTCCTGTAGCGCAAACACGCGCAGAGCACTCGACAGATTGCCGGTGCGCTCGTTATCCACGCTTTCGACCAGGGCATTGAGAGAACAGCCGCGCGCCGCTGCAATCTCTTTTAAGGCCAGCCAGAATGGCTCTTCCAGCGACACGCTGGTCGAATGCCCGGCGATGGTCAGCGAATGTTTGCGCAAAGTATGCTGCATGGACCGCGACCCCGGCCGATAAAAGCCGGGGCCGCAACTCCGTCAGTTAGCGAGAGTAATATTCGACCACCAGATTCGGTTCCATCTGAACCGGATAAGGAACGTCCGCCAAGGCCGGGGCGCGCACGAACGAGCCCTTCAGCGCATGCTTGTCGACATTCAGATACTCGGGCACGTCCCGCTCGTTTGAGCTGATCGACTCGAGGATGACCGCCATCTGCTTGGACTTCTGGCGCACTTCGATGGTGTCGCCGTCCTTTACCTGATAGGACGAGATATTAAGGCGCTTGCCATTGACCAGGATGTGGCCGTGATTGACAAACTGGCGCGCCGCAAACGGTGTCGGCGCGAATTTCATGCGGTAGACCACCGCATCGAGCCGGCGCTCCAACAATTGAATCAGATTCTCGCCGGTATCACCGCGGCGCCGCACCGCTTCAGCGTAAAGCCGGCGGAACTGGCGCTCACCGATATTGCCGTAATAGCCCTTCAGCTTTTGCTTCGCCATCAATTGCAAGCCGAAGTCGGACGGCTTCTTGCGGCGCTGACCATGCTGACCGGGACCATAGGCCCGGCGATTGATCGGGCTTTTGCTGCGGCCCCACAGATTGACGTTAAGACGGCGGTCAATCTTGTACTTTGATTCTTGACGCTTACTCATAATTTCCCCTGCCGGTTCCGGCGTTTAAGGTCTTTGTTGTCCCGATAGGCCCGGATGCACGCACGACACCGCGCACGGCAAACGGACGGGACGCCATGAAAGCCGCGCCCACGTTCTCGGGATGAGGGGCGCACTATAGGGAATCAACCGATAATGTCAAAGCCGCGCTCGCGGCAGGGACTGAAAAAACTTCGCCGAGCCATGGCGCCAAACCGACGAGGTGTGACAGACTGCCGCAGGGGTTTCCCTTATTTTCAATAGGATGGCCGCCTCGGCTCTTTCTCGACGCGAAGAATAGGTCTTTGTTCGTTCAAGCTTAAAGCGGTCAGCTGAGTAAAAAATCAATGAAAAATTTACCTTTCAGACAGGGCAGTAGATTGGCATTCGATTGTCACCTGTATAACATGACAGTTAAACTCGGGCCCCCTGTTTGATACTTTGTTTCTGCAAACACCCCCCGGGAGGACGAAATCATGGCGCCCGCCGAAAAAACAGAAATTAATGAAAACGTTACGGTTGCTCATCACACTGCCGCTCATAGCGTCGGCACGACCGGCGGCTCGATTCGCGGCTTTTCCAGCCCGCTCCTCGGTGACAACACCGACCGCCCGGCTCGCACGGTCAGCGGACGGACCAGCTTCGCCTCGGCTGGCGGGTGGGTTGTAAATCTCTGATTGAAAGTTGTACGCGATCCACTATTTATGTGGGCATACCAGTTAAAGGGCGCCGCTCCATTCGGAGCGACGCCCTTTATTGTTTTGCACATCCGTTAGCGACCGTTGCTAAGCCCGACCTGCTGGTTTAAGCTACGCAGTGAACATGGTAATCGCTGCTTTGCTGTCCGCACCCGATGAACCGATAATAAAAATTCAGTATCAACATCCGGGGTCTTTCGTTGATTCTTGGACTTCCCCGATTGCTCCGCATCCGCACTTTGCTGGTCAGCATCGTGCTTGTCATGGCAATCCCCATCATCGTTGCGGTTTTGTGTGACCTGGGCTATCAGGCCGAGGCGATTCGGCAGCAAGCCGGCGACAATGCCCTGCGTCTTGCCAGAGTAACGGCGGCCGATACCGCACGACGCATTGCCGAAACCCGTGGCTTTCTGGCTCGCCTATCCGAGTTGCCCGGTGTGTACTCGCTTGACCCGAAACGGTGCGATCCTCAGTTTATAAATTTCCCCAAATTCCATATCGGCTACGCCAATCTGCTGACCAAAAAGCTGGATGGCACGGTGGTGTGCAGTTCTCTGGCAGTCACCCCCGGAACCCGGCAGACCAATCCCACCTTCTCCATCAACGAGCTTATACGGACGCAAGCTTTTGTGATCGGACGCCCCAACCGCGGCTTTATTTCAGGGCGCTGGGTGGTAACACTGGAATATCCGCTGTTCGACCGGGGCCATATTCTCATCGGCATGGTCGGTGCCTCGATCGACTTGGCCCGGTTCAACCCGCTGGTCGGCGACGCCGCCTTTCAAACCTTGCCCGAACACACGCTGGCGTCTCTACTCGATAGCAAAGGCATTATTCTGGCCCGCTCGATCGACCCGGATAAATGGGTGGGTGCCGACCGCTCGGGTTCGCCCTCGACCACTCAACTCATTGCCCTGCACCAGGGCATTATTACCCTGACCGCCGGAATCGATCATATCAAGCGCATGATCGGTGTCGCTCCGGTCGAAGGTACCGATTGGATTGCAACCGTTGGAATTCCAACGACACCGATAGATACCGCCATCCGTCGACATTATATGCTCTGGCTGACCGGACTGACCGGCGGCATCGGCCTGATTATCGGTTTGGCGTTGTGGCTGAGCCGCCAAATCGCCCGCCCGATTCAAGCGGTGGCGCGGACCGCCGAAGCGGTGGCCAGCGGCCGTCTGGATCAGCGAACCCCGATCGAAGCCCGATCAGGCTTCGCCGAGATGGCAACGGTCGCCGGCCAATTCGACGCCATGCTTGACAGCTTGGCCGAAGAACGCCAACGCACCGAGGAAAGTGACGCCCGCTACCGAATCTTGTCCTTATTTGACCCGCTTACTCAACTGCCTAACCGCCACTTGCTGCGGGATCGGCTTTGCCACACCCTGACCGCGGTTGATTGTCACGCTCACAACGGTGCGGTGCTGGTCATCGACCTCGACAACTTCAAAACCATCAACGACACCAGCGGACACGCGATCGGCGACCGGCTGCTGATCATGGTCGGGAAGCGCCTCCTGTCCTGCGTGCGCTCTCGGGACTGGGTCGCCCGGCCGGGAGGCGACGAGTTCGTCGTTGTCCTGGAAGACCTTGGCACGGACACCGAAAAAGCCGCCGCACAGGCCGAGGAGGTCGCAACACGGATATTAAACGCCCTTAGAAGCCCGTTTTCCGTGGGCGAAGCGGATGCCCCGCGCAACTATCACGGAACCGCCAGTATCGGCATATGTTTATTCCATGCCTATCGGCTTGACGCACACACCCACTAGATATAGTATTTTCC
>JBAWVF010000146.1:0-9751 GCA_037147415.1 Rhodospirillaceae bacterium
TTTCGCTGTTGCGCTGCATTGTTTGGGCTTTCCATCCGAGCGGCTAGCCTATTTAGCTAGGGCTTCAGGTTTGCCCTTGTGGTCGTTGCCGCTGGACAGTGTGCATGCAGAACGCCCCCCTGTGGAGTCTGCAGTTGTCCTTTTGCTTGGTCATGGCTGGGAAGATCAACTCAGTCAATACTGGGATCATCCTTATTCCGCGTGGATTGAGGTGGCATCGCTCGCCGATCAGTCAGTATTGGAGTTAATTAAACGCGCAACCGATAGTCGACTATATGCTTCATTCACCACATTAGCTGCAAACAAGCTTGACTTGGCCGGTGAAATGATGGTCGCAATCGGGCGGCTGTCTCCGCTGAGTGAGACTATACGAGATAACATTGAACTTGCTCTGCATGAAGCCCTTTGTAATGCTTTGCTTCACGGTAACTTACAATTGGAAAGTATTGGAGCGCTCAGTATTGAGGCACTAGAACGTTTTTCAAGTGAGCTTATGGGCAGGATTACAGATCCCCGATTCGCAAACAGGCGAATTGATGTCGTGTGTGACCTGGATCAGGGGTGTGTCGTTATTGATGTAGTTGATCAGGGTGGCGGCTTTGTTCCAAAGCCTAAAGCTGAACCTAAGGCGAGTGGGCGTGGCTTTGCCTTGATTGGTGCCAGTTGCGAATCCTTCCGCCTGCTTGATGGTGGTCGCCGGGTTAGTATGAGATTTCCCTTATGATGCCCGACCGCGCTCTTTCTGCCGACGTCATGGTATCCGAGGAACGCAGCCCTGTTATCGATAGTGATATCCTTGTCGTTGATGATATTGAGTGGAATCGTGCGCTAATTGGCACCTTGCTGGAAGAAGCCGGTTATCGTAATATTCGATACGCTGCGGATGGTCTTGAAGCACTTGACCGTATTGCCGAGAGCCCACCTGATCTGGTGATTCTCGATATTATGATGCCTAATCTCGACGGTTTTGAAGTCTGTAAACGGATGCGTGCGGATCCGGCCTTTGCCGATACGCCGGTACTGGTTCAGACCGCACTTTCGGGTGTTGAGGACCGCAATCGCGCATTTGAAGCCGGGACGACCGATCTGGTGACGAAGCCGCTCGACCGAGCGGAACTATTGGCCCGGGTTAATATTCATCTTGAAAACCGCGCTTTAATTCGGAGTTTATTGCTTTATCGCGATCGCCTGGAAGGCGAATTGGCGATGGCTCGGGCAATATTCGACCATTTACTGCCGGCCCCCGTGGCTTTGGCTCGACTAGAGGTTAGCAGCGGACTGGCTATTCGTTCCAGGGTGCTGCGTTCGTCGGAACTTGGTGGTGACATTTGGGGCACGCTTGATCTCGGCAATGGACGATTCGGGGTATACTTGCTGGATTTGGCCGGGCGAGGCGTCTCGGCTGCGCTTAATGTTTGCCGTCTGCATACCCTGGTTCAAGAACTAAGTATTTTTGGCGAGGATCCAGGACTTTTTTTAACCGAACTTAATCGTCGGGCTCATGGTTTGCTGGTCATTGGAGAACACGCCGCCATGATTTATGGCGTGGTTTCTCCGGCGGAAAATCGTTTTAGCTATGCATGTGCTGCGGCCAGCAACCCGTTATTAATAAGCCCTGATGTTAGACCTCACTCCGGGAATACAGTCGGCTTACCTTTGGGGGTGACTGCCGATACCAGCTTCCAACAAGGCGAATTATTTTTTCCACAGGGAACATCAATTCTGCTGCATAGTAATGCTATTCTTGATGCTCTTGATCGTGATCCGGCTAACGGTCCGTCTGCGCTTGCAATGTTAATAGAAAGTGTTCCCATGACTAATAATCCGACGACGGATTTTAGTGCACTGGTCGACCGGTTGGAGCGAATCGTCGGCAATCCGCCGAAAGACGATCACACGCTGGTATGGTTGAGGCGTTGACGCTTGCGATCAGCCGGTTGAGAAGCTGCCGCGTGAATAGTGAGCCTTTGAATTGAAGGACTTTATTGTGCGATACTATATTGTTTGTCAATGATCTTGAAATCTCAGTAAGCGGGGATATCCCAGGTGAGTCAAGTGATCAGCACAGATAGGGCCGATGTAAAGTCTCAATTTACAGATCTGCGAGACGCGCGGGTCATGGTGGTTGATGACAATCGTGTCAACCGACATCTGCTGGTTGCCTTGCTCGAACGTGGTGGTATTACCAAAGTTAACTTGGCAGAGGATGGCGAACAGGCCCTGGCGAAGATTAGTCAATTCAAACCGGATTTGATTTTGCTTGATTTGATGATGCCACACCTCGACGGGTTTGAGATGTGCCGCCGATTGCGCGCCGACCCGGATTACGCTGACCTGCCGGTCTTGGTTCAGAGCAGTCTCAATCGAGCCGAGGATCGGGCGCGCGCTTTTTCTGCCGGTGCAACCGATTATGTCAGCAAACCGATTAATGCAATTGAGTTGTTGTCGCGTGTTCGCATTCATCTACAAAATCGCATGCTTTTGCATAGTCTTCAGCTATATCGGCAGCGCACCGCAGCTGAGTTAACGCTTGCGCGTAAAATGCAAGAACGGTTGATGCCGCAACGGCAACAAATGGAGAAGGTCCGCGAACGGCTTGGTCTGTCTTTGTCCGCACATTTTGCGCCGTCCTCGGAGTTGGGGGGTGATTTCTGGGGCATGCGTGCACAGGAAGATGGCTTAATTGTTTGGATGGTTGATTTTTCCGGCCATGGTGTCGGGGCAGCCCTTAATACGTTCCGTCTGCATGCCATTCTCAATCAATTCGACTTTACCGGCTTTGACCCCGCGACTTTTCTTTCAATCCTTAATCGGCGTTTATGTCCGCTATTGCCGACCGGCCAATATGCAACCATGCTGGCCGGGATTATTGATCCGGCACACAATCATTTCCTCTATGCCTCGGCTGGTTCGACCAAGCCGATGGCGTGGTCTCCGCATGCTTCGAAGCCGACGGTTGGCGACAATACCGGAATGCCGCTCGGCATTGTTTCATCAGCCGAGTATGAAAATCACACGCTGGAAATGGACCAAGCCGGCCGCCTGTTTCTTTATAGTGATGCCGCGGTCGAATTACCGGTTGATGACGGGATTCTGGATGAAGCCGGGCTTGAGGCTTTGGTTGTCGCACATATGGGCGAGCACGAGGGCCAGAGCTTTTTGCTTCACCTGCTAACCGGCTTGGCCGCTAAGGGCGATTGTGACGACGATTTGACTGCGTTGGTAGTCACTCGGGAAAAATAGGGGGCATTCGCCGCCCCTCACCCGAACCGGTTGTTCAGCGGGAATTTGTTCGGCGGCATCCGGCCGACCGAAGCGCGGGCACCGAGCCAGGGCATCAAGTCGGATTCAGTACGCTGTTTATCGCCGATTTTCCAGCTTAGACCGTCCGAAAGCTTGAATAGGATTAAGTCGGCCAAGCTGGCATCTTTATATTTCTGGATGATGACGCCTCGACCGCGGGTCATGACCGGTAATTCTTCCAGCATGATCACCAGCATTTTACGATTATTGCCGATCACTGCAACCGCATCGTCACCACGCACCGCATCGACGGGCAGGCAAATGCGGGCAACGCCACCTTCTTCCAGATTTAACACCTGTTTACCTGCGCGGGTCTGAGCCACCACTTCTGATTCTTCGACCTGAAAGCCGCGGCCATCTGAGGCCACTACGACCAATCGGCGGCCGGGCCGGTGATTGAACAGAGCGACAATTTCCGAATCGTTGCCAAGATCGACCATAAGACGCACCGGTTCGCCGAAACCACGGCCACGCGGCAATTTGTCGACGCCCAGTGTATAAAAGCGGCCATTGCTGCCAAATAGAATGAGTTTGTCAGTTGTTTCGGCGTGGATAATGAATCTTGCGCCATCACCTTCTTTGTATTTGGTTTCTGTAGTGTCGGCTTCGGTCAGCGTGCCCTTAACCGCACGAATCCAGCCCATACGTGAACACAAGACCGTAACTTGCTCACGTTCAACCATCGCTTCCAGCGGAATTTCGATTTCGGGTGGTGCGTCGGCAAGATCGGTGCGCCGTCGGCCTAATACAGTTGTCTTGCCGAATTTTTTCTTCATTTCAGCAATTTCATCGGAAATCGCGCGCCAGCGTAGCGGTTCACTGCCCAACAATTCTTGAAGGCCGGCACGCTCTTTGGACAAGCCATCATGTTCTCGCCGAATCGTCAATTCTTCAAGCTTATGAAGCGCCCGCAGACGCATGTTGAGAATTGCTTCAGCTTGAATTTCGGTCAGCTTGAACCGGCGCATCAATTCTTCGCGCGGCTTATCCTCAAATCGAATGATTCGGATGATCTCGTCCAGGTTCAAATAGGCGATAAGAAAACCGTCGAGCACCTCCAACCGATGTTCGATCTTGGCGAGCTTATGCCGAGAGCGCCGCTGTAAGACGTCGTGCCGGTGATCAAGAAAAGCTTTTAAGACTTGGCGCAGGTCCATTACCCGCGGAATATTATCGGCGTCCAGCACATTCATGTTCAGGCTGAACTTGACTTCAAGATCGGTCGACTGAAACAAAGAGGCCATGAGCACGTCGGGATCGACGTTGCGGTTTTTGGGAACCAGCACTAACCGGATATCCTCGGCCGATTCATCACGGACATCTTCCAGCAGGATCAGCTTGCGTGCGCTCAATTGTTCGGCAATTTTCTCGATCAGCCGGGATTTTTGAACCTGATAGGGAATCTCGGTGACTATGATTTGCCACATGCCCTGAGCCAGTTTTTCGACCGCCCAGCGCGCTCGCAGCCGAAACGACCCGCGGCCGGTACGATAACTCTCAAGGATCGACTCGCGGGGCTCGACTAGCACGCCGCCGGTCGGAAAATCCGGCCCCGGCACATGGTTCACCAGCTGTTCGATCGAAGACTGCGGGTCTTTGATCAGATGGCGGAGTGCGTCGCACAACTCGCCGACATTGTGAGGGGGAATCGAAGTCGCCATTCCGACCGCAATCCCGGTGGCGCCATTCGCCAGTAAATTCGGGAAAGCCGAGGGCAGCACGACCGGCTCTTCACCGTCGCCATCGTATGTCGCGCGAAAGTCGACGGCGTCCTCGTCGATGCCGTCAAGCAGGGCGCGGGCGACCTCGGTCAGCCGAGCCTCGGTGTATCGCATTGCCGCGGCATTATCGCCGTCGATATTGCCGAAATTGCCCTGACCGTCGATCAACCGATACCGAACCGCAAAATCCTGCGCGAGTCGGACCAGAGCGTCATACACCGCCGTGTCGCCGTGCGGGTGGAATTTACCGATGACGTCGCCGACCACGCGCGCCGACTTCTTGGGCGGGAGGTCGGGCTCAAGCTTCAGTATGCTCATGGCATACAGCAGCCGACGGTGCACCGGCTTCAGCCCGTCGCGCACATCGGGCAGCGAGCGCGACATAATGGTCGACAGCGCATAGGCCAGATAGCGCTCCGATAGCGCTTCGGATAATGGCTTGTCTTGGACGTCGGGTTCGAGCGTTGGTTTCATGAGTGGCTTCTTAGCGGATCCCGTAGCGTTCGGCAAACCGCCTGCGTGCGGCCGGCAGTCCGCCATGCAAATGTCGATCGAGAAAATACCCGGTCAAGAGCAAACCGTGCCGAACTTCGGCTTCGCCTCCGCCGCCGCGCCCGACCAGAAAGCCCGGCAACGGCAACAATCGATCAGCCCACGGTGCTGCCGCCTTATGCGAAACCGCGCGGCCCGAGCGTGGACTCACAGCGGTCAGTCCTTCGGTCACTCCCGTGACAGCGCAATGGCTTAGCTCCAGGCCGAAGCCCAATTCCGCCAGTAAACCGACCTCCCAGCGAACATAGGCCTCGGCCCCGGCGGCATAGTCCAACTGTTCGAACAGGGTGCGCACGGCGTGAAATAAGGCGGGATGAGGCTCTCGTTCGGGCAGTCCCGCCTCGATCAGCGCGCAGGCGGAAACCAGCGCCGCCAGCCGATCCGGCCGTTCGAGCAAAGCAACCCCGTAACCATGGTGCGACTCGAGAGTCAGTGTGCCGAGGTGCTCGGGCAGCCGGGCACGCCAATGCGCCTTCGTCAAGGTACCCGGCTCGAGCGCGCAGCTCCCCCGTCCCGACCGAGCGCCCCGAACCAGCCCGGCATGACGACCATGTGTTGCCGTCAACAACACGGCAACCGCAGAGGTCTCGCCCTGTGGACGTGCGGACAAAACAAGAGCTTCGTCGGTCCAATCCATGAGTGTTCCGGGTCAGCGGGGCGGTGCAGTGCGTGTGCCCGATCCGACGGCCAGGCAGCACATGCAGACCACCGCAACCGACAGCAGCAGGCCGTTCGAGGGGGCAAAATCCTGGGCAATCCCGGACAACACCGGACCCGCCACCGTGCCCACGGTGTAGGCCATGATAAACAGCACATTGGCGCGCAACAGTTCTGGACCGGCAAAGCGTTCGCCAATTCGGATCAAGCCCAATGTATAGAAACCGGACATTACACCGCCCCAAATAAATAGCAAAATCCAGAGTTGAGGAGACCGAACAGGCAGCAACGCCGGACCGGCGCACGCCGCAAGGCAGGCCAGCACCACTAAAACCTGCACGCGCCCCGAACCGAATCGGTCGGCCAGCCAACCGAACGGCAATTGAAAAACCAGTCCTCCGGCAGCCAGAACCGAAACCATCAGCGTTGCCGATTCGCGGTCCAGTCCCGCAGCTTGACCATAAATCGGCAGCAGGCAAAGCAGTGAAAGTTCAACGAATCCGCTGGCAAAACCGACAAAGATCGTGCCGGCGGCCGCACGCAGCACCGTTCCGGTCTTGTTGTTGTCACAGTCGGCGGTTGTCGTTGATTTCGGCACGCCGTCGCGTCCCGACACCGGGGCCAGTGCCGCCAACGCCAGCACCGCCGCCGCAACCAGGAAGGGACGGGCGCCTTCAATCCCGGTTACTTGTAAGAGCAATGGCCCACCGGAAATTCCGACCGCCCACAAGGTGGCGTACAAGCTGACCACCCGGCCCCGGTTCGCAGAATCGACAATGTGGCTGAGCCAGGTTTCGCTCACCACCCATTGAACCGCCAGCCCCAGGCCCATGGCAAAGCGAAGCCCGAACCAAGCCACCATCGAGTCGAAATACGGGAACAAGGCAAGCGACAAGGCTGAGAGCAAACACCCCGCCACCGCTGCCGGCACCATCCCGAGCGCACAAACCAACCTTGGCGCCAACGGAGCCATCACCAGCACCGCAAGCGCCGGCATGGCCGTATTGACGCCGACCAGTGTCGCTCCTGCTCCGGCCGCAGTCAGGCTTAGGGCGATCAGGGGCAGGCTCATCCCGATGGTCAGACCAACAGCGAGAGCGGTCAACATAACCGCAGCCAAGCCACGCCGCCGACAGCGCTCGCTCTCGCGTTCCTCACTCACCGTTCAAGCCTCGCAGGCAAAGCCTCGCTCAGCGCGCAACCAGCCGTGGTTTAACGACTGCCCGCATGACCGCCGTTTTCTGAACAACCGGCTTCGGCGCAGCCGGAGAGGGGGGGGCGGGAGACGGCGCGGCCGCTTCCGTCGCCCCGGCTTTGCCTAACCGGGTCATCAGCGCCGACAGTTTTTCACTGAGTGACCGCACCTCTTCCTGCACAACCGATAAATCGGGTGATGCCTGGACCGGGACTTGAGGGGGAATCGGGGCTGGAGGAACAGGCGCCGGCTCCGGGTGCGCCTCGGCTTTGGGCTCGGGCCCATCGGCAACCTCTTCGTCGAGCGCAACCGCCGCCTCAAACTGAGCGGAGTTGAGCACGGCTTCGACTCGTTGCTGTACCCGATCCGGAAGCGGCCCTTCGAGTTCGCCCATGACTTTGGTCTCGAGGCGATCGAACAACCGTTGTTGTTCCTCGGCATTGTGGGTCGAGTCGTCACGCAGTTCGGCTTGGCTGTGTTCGACTCGATTCAGCTGTTCGGCGATTCGGCTGAACTGTTCGCGAATGCGGGTCACTTGTTCGTTCAGGCGGGCAATCTGCTCGGACGAACGCCCGTTACCGGAGTCGAGGACAACGGGGGGGCGGGAGGGCTGCGCGGAAGGCGCGGGCAAGGCTATCGCCCTGGACTGCACCTCCTCCAATCGTATCAGTTGATCGCTTTGCCGGGTCAGTTGTTCCCCGATCCGGGCCATTTGATTGCCCAAGCGGGAATTAGCCGCCTCAAGACGTGCAAGGCGCTCATCATGGCTTTCCGCCATGGCCAGCAGCCGCTGCAACAACGGTTTCAATTGATCTGCCACGAGAGTGCTCATTCAGGCGGTCTTCCAGCTTGATATCGGTCGTTGCCGTGCAATGTCGTCACCGGTCGTCCGGCATGCCAATACGCGAACCGGGGGAAGATACACCCGGACGAGCGCCACTGCAAACCGTTGCGCCAAAAAAATGTCGGCACGATGATCGCACCGCAGGAAGCCTCGCATACTCTCGTATCCGGCATTCGACAGGGTCAGCGAGCAATCCAGCCCCCATCCACTGATAAGGATGTACCTGTAATTGATTGAGCGCCATCACTACAAAGAAACAAGGCTATCGCGGCGACTTCTTCAATAGTGACGAAGCGTCCGGTTGGCTGAGGCGCCAGCAAAATGTCACGAATAACATCTTCTCGCGACTTATTATGAACCTTGCACTGGTCGGCGATTTGTTTTTCAACCAGCGGCGTCCAGACATAGCCGGGGCAGATGGAATTACAGGTAACGCCATGTTCGGCCCCTTCCAGAGCGACCACCTTGGTCAGACCCGCGACGCCATGTTTAGCCGCAACGTAAGCCGACTTAAACGGCGAGGCAACCAAAGCATGCGCCGAACCGGTATTGATAATTCTTCCCCATTTGCGCTGTTTCATCCCGCCGAAAACGGCACGAGTCGCATGAAATACGGCATTAAGATTGATAGCAATGATGGTATCCCACATATCCGGTGGAAATTTCTCAATCGGTGCCACATGTTGTATGCCGGCATTATTACACAGAATATCGACCGGCCCCGATTTCGCTTCCGTTTCAGCAATCATTTCAGCAATCTCTGCGGGCTTGCTCATATCGGCCGGTGAATAGAGTACGGAAACGCCGGTGTCCGCCGCCAAACCGGCACGGAGCGACTCGATCTCCGCTGAGTCGCCGAAACCGTTCAGCGTAATATTAGCTCCGGCTGAAGCCAACGCCCTGGCAAGGCCAAGTCCGATTCCGCTCGTTGAGCCCGTGATCACGGCAACACGGCCGTGCAATGATGGAACAACCATGGAAGATGAAGAGGGCGCCGGACTGGACATGAAAGAAGTTCCTTTCGAAATCGAATCGGTCGGGCCGCGAACGGTCACCGGTTTCGTAGATAGGATAGCCCAACTGTTGTAGCGCCATCTATCTCATATGACGGAGGGTAGACTCTTGCGAAGACGCTGCAAAATGGCAGTGCGCGCCCGTTGGTCGTGCCGAATCGACACATGAAATAATTTTTTGGGCTTAACGAATTTTTTACTAGTAAATAGAGCCAGTTTTGGATTCTATAGGACTCGTTACAGCCGCTCAGGAACCGCCATGTTGACCAGACGGGAACTAAGGACCGCCATCCGGGATTTGCAGGAATTTGACCGGCGGCATCTCACGACGAGCCAACTTGCTTCAGTCGACACGACTTGGGGCTTGTTCCTTGAGGCTTATGCGCAAACCGTTCTCGATGAGCGCAATCTTAATATAGATGTCAGCAGAATATGCGGCTTTACGCGCTTTGCCCAACTTCACGGC
>JBAWVF010000147.1:0-9740 GCA_037147415.1 Rhodospirillaceae bacterium
CGCAGGCTCCGCTCACTCGCCGATACTTGGCGAGAAATCGCAGGAAGCCCTCCCGATCGCTCCGCCGCTCTGATCGCCGCCGACCGTATCGACATTCTGTTTGATCTCGCCGGGCACACCGCCGGTAACGCGCTGCCGGTGTTTGCATACAAACCGTCGCCGGTTCAGGCGACCTGGCTCGGCTATCCGGATACCACCGGGCTCAGCCGCATCGACTATCGTCTGATGGGACGGCCGCCGACCCCGGAGGAACAAGCGCTGAGTTCCGAACGCCTTCTGGGTGAGGGGTGGGGCATTTTCCGCCCGCCAGCCGGAACGCCGGACGTGGTCCCGCCGCCTGTTTTAGCCGGCGGACCGCCCGTGTACGGAGCCTTTAACAAGCCGCTTAAGACCAGCGAGCGCTGTTTCGCCGCTTGGTGTCGTATACTGACCGGAGTGCCCGGCTCGCGCCTGCTGCTGTCGGTGCCCGGTTGCGAGGATAGCGCGGTACGCGAACACTGGCAGCGCCGTTTTGAAGGCGCCGGGATTGACGCCGAACGGGTCGAGCTGTTCGGCAGGCTGCCGCTGCCGGCGTTCCTGGAAATGATCGCCCGCGTTGACGTTGCGCTCGATCCGTTTCCGTACAACGGCGGAACCACCACCCTGTTGACTGCCTGGATGGGCGTACCGCTGGTTTGTCTTTGCGGCCGGGATGGTGCCGGGCAAACCGGCGCCGCGGTGATGAGTGCGCTCGGTCTGGGCGAATGCGTTGCCACTGACGAGGATACCTATGTGCGCACCGCGATCGAGCTCGCACGGAGCCCGGCGATGCTGGCCGAAATGCGCGCCACGGGTCGCGCCCGCATGCTGGTGTCGCCGCTGATGGATGAGGCCGCCTACGCGCGAAGCTTCCTCGCCACGCTTCGTCAGATTTGGCGCGACCATGTCGGGAGAGCGGCGCACTCGTCATATACAAGCCCGGAGGGAAAATGACGACATCAAACCGATTGCTGGACGTCTTCCGGACACGTCCGGAACGCCGGCCTTTGCCCCGCCCCTGGGAAACCCTTCCCCGGGCCCGGCGCGCCTATGTTATCGGCTTCGTGCCGCGTTCGGGCAGCACCTGGCTATCCTCGGTGGTGGACGGGACCGGGCGCATCGGGTTGCCGACCGAGTGGTTTCTGCCTGTGATTGCGCGCAAGCACGCTGACGAGGGCCAAGTTTCGACGTTGGTCGATTATGTCGATTACCTGATGCGAGCCAAGGCCGGTACCGACGGTTTTTTTGGACTCAAGGCCAGCTTCGGCCAACTGTTGGAGGCCGAAGCAGAAGGACCGTTGTACCGCTTGTTCAATTGCCCGATCGACTGGTTTCGCCTGTATCGCCGGGATTATGTCCTCCAGGGAATTTCTCTTTATCGGGCCGTGGAATCCGGTGTCTTCCATAGCTATATGCCCGCCGATGAAGCAGCGCGCAACCGGCTGCGCGAGCTCGACTATGATGATTCCAAAATCCATCACTGGGTTCGTCACTCGATTTATCAGGAATGGATGTTGAGCGCTTATTTTGAGCGCCGCGGCCTGCTTCCGATCGACCTCGTCTACGAAGACATGGTCGAGAATCCCAGGGCAACCGTCGCGTTTATTTTCAAGACTCTCGGTCTTGAGATTGATTGTTCCCGACTGGTCGTCGACACGAACGTCAGGAAACTGGGCAGCGAGATCGACTTGGCATGGGCCGAACGCTACCGGGTCGGGCACGCCGATTTCATCGAGCAGTGTGACAACTGGCGCGGCAAATCGGGAAGTTCACGTCCACTGCCGCCCAAGCAAATTGCCTGGATTCCGGTGGCATGGCCGAAGCTGCCGCCCGCGGCCGCGATCACTCCCTATCTGGAGCGGATCGATACCGCCCGCCAGTATTCCAATTTCGGCCCGCTAAACCGTCTCCTTGAAGAACGATTAGCGGCAAGGATTCATGTCGTGGCCGAGCGGGTGGTAACGGTCGCGAACGGAACACTCGGCCTGACCGCTGCATTGATGACAGCGGGGGTATCGGCCGGCGCTTCGGTGCTGATGCCGGCCTGGACCTTCGTCGCCACCGGCCATGCCGTGCGCATGGCCGGGCTGGTGCCTTATCTTGTCGATGTCGATCCGGAGTCGGGTCTGCTCACCCCGGAGGGCGCGCAAGCGGCACTCGCGGCGGCTCCGAGACCGGTTGGCGCGGTGGTTCCAGTGCTGCCGTTCGGGCAACCGGTTGATCTGACCACCTGGGACGGCTTCGCCGCCGCCCACCGCATTCCGGTGGTGATCGATGCCGCCGCCGCCTTCGACGCGGTCCGCCCGGCCAAGGCCCCGATGATGGTTAGCCTGCACGCAACCAAGGTTCTGGGCGTGGGTGAAGGCGGCTTCGTGGTCTGCCCGGATACCGGCTTTGCCGAAGACTTGCGCCGGCACCTGAATTTCGGCTTTTACCATGTGCGCTCGGCGACGGTGCCTGCACTCAACGGCAAGTTCAGCGAGTATCATGCCGCGGTAGGTCTGGCCGCCCTCGATCGCTGGGCTGAGACCCGTCGGGCCTTCCAACGGGTGGCGCACAGTTGGCGCCGCTCGCTGGCCACGGCTCTGCCCGACGCCGCCCTGCCTGATGGCTACGGCGAGACCTGGGTCAGTTCGACCACGGTTATCCGGCTTGCCGATCCTGAAGCGGATGCTCTCAAGCTCTACCTCGCGAATCTCGGCATCGACAGCCGCTGCTGGTGGGGCAGGGGGGTGCACCGCCATCCGGCCTTCGCCGCCTGCTCGCGTACCCCCCTGCCGGCGACCGAGGCATTGGCCGAACGCACGCTCGGCCTGCCCTGTTTCGTCGACCTGCCCGACTCCGCTATCAGTGACATCTGCCAAATGCTGAGCGAGCGCACGCACGGGGCCGTCCGGATATGACAGAGGAACAAATAACGGCGTCACTCCGCGCCATCTCGCGGCACAGCGTTGCAGATTCCGATGACTCCATCATATTGTGCTGTCCGTGTGCTCATGACTTGATCTTCCGAGACAGCATGTAAGGTCCTGATCCTGAAAGGTTCTTCTAATGGTAGATACGCCGTTTTTCATCGTCGGATGTGTGCGCTCGGGCACGACTCTTTTAAGGACAATATTGAGAACACATCCGAGACTGTGCTGCCCTGAGGAAACCCAATATTTCCGTTGGGGTGATCCATTCGGTACCGCTATGTTTGAGAAATTTTATTTAGAGATTCCCAATGATCTTAAAAATAAGGAGCCGGTCTATAAGCTTCATAGGCAGATTGACAATATTAGAGAGAGTGAGTTTATTGAACTTTTAAAAATAAGTGAAACACGAGCTAGTTTTCAAGACAGATATTACAAACTCTATATGGAGCGCAATGGATTTTCAGGGCGCCGGTGGTTTAACAAATCCCCACAGGATATTTATGGCCTCCTTATGTTGAACTCATTCTATGACAAACCTAAATTTATTCATTTAATTCGCAATCCAATTGACGTAGTCGCGAGTATGAAAGTAGGAGAGGTTATCCAAGCTCCATTAAAGGGAGCCTGCAATTATTGGCTTGAGGCTGTAAATATATTTGATCAGTTTAAAACAGCATGGCCGAATCAATGCTTTGAAGTATGTTTTGAAGAATTTATCATGAATACTAAGGTCGTTACTGAAAGGTTGTTGGAGTTCCTGGGAGAGGATCAATTATTAATTGGGTATGACTTTTCATGTGTTCGCAGTACATGGAGAGATTACAAGGATGTGCTTAGCAACGAAGAAATCTCTGTCATCGACAGAATTTGTGGCAAAGTTATGGAGCGCTATGGATACGAACGGCCATAAGCGTGAAGATCGGAATCCGCAGACAGAGATGGTCGAGGCGGTTTAGCGTTATGGGGGGCATCCAGGGTAATCGACATAATGTGCTATTGACCTCCGGGCGCTCACACGCGGTCGAAAAGCACCGAGCGTAACCGCTGTAGAAACGCTAAATCGCCAGCGTGACAGGCTGAGGCTTGAGTCAATATCGCTTGCGCGGCCCTATGATTGCCTCTTTTTTTCTCTAGTCCGGCAAGGTTGACCAGCGGCCAGCACGAGAGCGGAACTGAATCGATCGTCACCTGATAACGGTCGGCCGCCTCGAACCACCGGCCCCGCATTTCCGCAATAATTCCGAGCAAAAGCGTCACCTCGGCAGTGTTATCTAATGGAGCCAGGATAGCGGAAGCGGCATCTAGGTCGCCCGTGGCCACGGCCAGAACCCCCGATTGCAAAGTCCGGATATGAGGAGCGGGGATTTTGTCCAAGGCGGACCTCGCTTTGGCGGGATTACCCAGGATAATCCAGCATGAGATCTCGCGCCAGGCGGCCATTTGACGGTTTCGGGGATGATCGCAGGATTGCAGCATTTCCAGCGCGACATCCAACTCTCCGCGCGCCGAGAGAACCTGCGCCCACATCACCGAAAGCTCGGGATTGTGAGCTTCCCTTTGCGCCATCTCGTGGCACATCGCCAAGGTTTGATCAAGGTCACCTAAACGAAAGCTGCATCCGACTCGACGCTGCCACACGACCGGCAGATCAACGTTGTGTTCCCATAGACCGCTGTATATCTCCAGAGCCCGGCCCCAATCCATGGCCTGATAAGCGCGTTCGGCATCCTCGATTCCTCGGGTTACGAAGCCGAGTTGCCATGTCGCCCGCCGCCACTCGGCCCGGTCGGCCCTGTTTTCCCGCTCGGCATCGTGCATCAGGGTCGCACAGCGATCGGCCAGAAAGAAAAAACCCAGATGGCTGGCAAGAATAGCGGCCCGTTCGGCCGTGGCACCGTTCAGTGCTGCCATCCGAGCGATGGACAGCACTTCCAGCGCCTCGGGCCTATCGCCGCAGTTTTCTGCTAATCGCGAGGCAATATCCAGCGCTTCACCCGGGCCATCCCGAAAAAGCAAGGCAAGCGCTGTTGCCATCATCGAGCGAAAATAAAATGTCGATTCATACACCTTGCACGCTCCCAAGACATAGCGCAGCCGATGTGCTCATTCAAGGAATTCGCCAGCAGTATCACTTGCTACTAGGACACATGCGTTCACCCAACAACTCCTCCTCTATACAAGAAAAAATCAAGCAATCTTCTTCTTGAAAACAGGTCAATATCTTCAGGGGTCCATTGACTGGTGGCCAGATACCCCATGGTTTCTTCAAGGTATGTCCTCATATATTTAAACATATTTAAAATTATATCAACACCACTAATATAATCAACAATACACAAATACCCACGTTCAGCATGATTGGCATCACAAAGAATTTTTGGTGAATTCATATCAATGGTATTGTATATTATGTTAAAATTATTGCAATGATTAATATATTTATTATTTATACTCTTTGAGAGGCCGTTCGCCCTAACCAATCCATTGTGTCTGACAATCTTTTCTGCTGCAAGTCTTGAGTTGTTATCAAAGACAATAGTGTTAAGTGGGTGAAAGAAATACAAAAATTTACTTGCTGCACTCAGCGGGCGCCTATGAGAGCCATCCAACCTACCTAGTGCATCTGCAAGATGATTCACGCCTTGTATGATTGCTTGATTCTCATGCAGATGTCCTCTAATATTATTGCGGGCATGCTCCTCAAAATTCACTTTAAGTGTTCGTGATACTTGATACCAAATAGCTATCTCTTTAATGGCCAGCTCATTTACATCAATGTTCCCATTGTTCATAATTCTGACACTACTTATTAGACGAAATTCTTTTACAAGTTGCTCGCAAAATCGATGGGCACACCACACAAAATTCGGCATCGCACGCCTCCGATGGCAAGTGATCCACAGTTACCCTTGATTGCAGCTCTGATCTTATAGTTATTGGTTTCCAAAGGCCATCGGCTTTTGGTGGGTGAACAGCCATCCGACCAAGGCGGTGCCCCGGTGGTGGAGCTTGCGCATACCGCCGATTGTCTTCATCCAGCCGAACATCTCTTCGATCCGCTTGCGGATGCGTTGGCTGGTGGCATAGCCAGGACGGGCCGCGACCGTGTCCGGAAGCGCAGAGCGCCGCCCCTCGGTGTTTTGGGCGACATGGGGATCGACGTTGAGCTTGGTCAGGTCCTCAACGAACTCGGCCGCGTCGTAGCACTTGTCGTCACCAAGGGTAATCCGAGGGGCGTTCTCCAGGGTCGGCTGTTCTCCTTCGGGGACGGCCGGCGGCGTAATGGTTGGGAGCACCGTCGCGCAAGCCGGCGTGGCCACAGGTACCGTAACATCCGGCTCTGCGGTGATGGCGGCCGTGATCATCTCGACGACGGCCTCACGTTCGGCGGTCCCGGCCGCGGTGGTCACCATGGCGTCCACCACCAGACCGTGACGGTTCTCCATCAGCGCATGGCCCATGCAGCAGAGCTTCGATTCCTTGCCTTTGCCCTTCCGGTACAGCCGACAGTTCGGGTCAGTGGTCGAGGCATGGGTTTCATTGCTGCGCTTCTCGCCATGGAAGTCGCGTTCAGCGTTCCGGCCTTCCCCGGACGGCGCCTCGCCCGAACCGTCCTTCGGCACGAAGCTCTTCATCGAAGCCCACGCCTCCAGCAGGGTGCCGTCCACCGAAAAATGCTCCTCCGACAGCAGCACCTTGACCTTGGGCTGAGCCAGCAGCGCCTGCAAGAACTTCTTGGACCCATCCGAGTCCAGCAATCGGTCCCGGTTCTTGGTAAACACTGTCACGTTCCAAACCGGATCATCCACTGACAGGCCGACGAACCACCGGAACAGCAGGTTGTACTCAAGCTGCTCCATCAACTGCCGTTCCGAACGGATCGTATAGAACGCCTGCAACAGCAACACCCGAAGCAGACGCTCCGGCGGGATCGAAGAACGTCCGGTCAGGGCATAGATCGCCGAAATCTCGCCAGACAAAGACAGAAGCGCCTCATCCGCCAGAGCAAGAATGCGCCGTAGAGGGTGCTTGCTTGGAATCCGGGCATCAAGGTTCACGTAGCTAAACAATTGCTCAGACCGTCAATCTTCACCGCGCATTCCTGACCGCCATCTTGTCCGCGTCACTCTATTTGCTGAATTATACGCATTTCAAGATATTTATACAGCCTAATACTTTGGCGTTTTTCCGCAGCCTGCTAACGGCGGGAAATCGGTGAAGGGGCCGGCCATGGCGGCGAGACCGGGGGTGCCCGCCGTCTCGAGCATCGCACGCACTCGGTTGCGCTCGATGGTGAGCGCAGCCGATTGCGCGATCAGCGGCAGAACTTCCGGCCGCAGTTCGCCAAAAAACAGCGGTGTGAACGGCGGCTTCTCGAATGGCTCGCCACGTACCCGACGGTAGTGCTCCCGCCACTCGGCGAAGCTGCGTAGCGCCTCCTCGACTGGCCGCGCCGAGCGCGAGCCGTCGTGTATCTGGTGGAAGGTCGCCTCGCCGAGCAGGCGCACCAGCGTGGTCTCCGGCCGACGCACGGCGCGAATCAGGGCGTCGTGGTTGGCAAGGCCGCCGGCCGGTATATCGAAAGCCTCATCGTAGCCGCCGATCTCGTCCCACAAGGTGCGCGGCATGGTTAGGGCGTTGGTTTCTGCAATGCGGGCGAAGATACCAAAGTCGCACGAGGAATTAAGCGACGCGACGGTGTAAAGACGGTAGCCGTTGGCGCGCCAGGGCACGCTTTCGAGCAACCGGTCCTCAGCCGCTTGTTCGTAGCCGAGCCGACTTGTCCGCAACTGCATGTCGGGTCCGAGGTCTAGAGATGGACAGGTGACAATCGTGCGCGGGCCGAGCCGGCAAGCCAGCACCGAGGCGGCGAGTAGGCCTGGGCTCGGGATGCGGGCGCCGTCAATCATCACGCACACTAGCCGGCCGCGCGCCCGAGCCAGCCCGAGATTGACCGCTGGAACCGGCGATGGTGTCGGCTTCTCGACGATGTGATAGGAAAAATTGGCCCCGTGCGCGGCGACCACCGTCGGGTCGAGCGGCGCTGTCGAGCCGTTCTCGACCGTCAGCACCTCGTAGTTCTCCGCTGCGATGCCGCGCTGGAAGGCCGACGACAAGGCGAATAAGGTGCGCTCAGCTTCGCGGCGCATATTGAAAACGACCAAAATGACCGACAGATCGGGAATTTCGTCACTCACAGGGGGCTACTCCGGCAGGGGTGAATAGCGATGCGCATTGTTAGAAAATCTTTACTTGCCAGCCTCCCCTTCCATTTGGCGTGATCCATCCTTGTGGGACCGTAATCATCATAACTCCTTTTTGAATACGTGCACGTATAGTTATTAAACCCTCTGCGTCCGCTCCATGAATCTTACCGTGCACGATGCTGCTATCGTGGAATATGATATTAATAAGGTCTCCGACATTCATATTTTTTCCAGGAGATGCTGCTGCAAAGATTAGGAAACTGCCGCCGATTAATCGACTATCCGCACTATTTCTTTACTAAAGAAATAGTAGCAACATGTTCAGATAATGTCAATAGGCGATGCATGATCGGCCAGGAGAATCGCATTTGGAAATCTGGTTGCTGACGCCAAGGGACGGACTCGGAAAGGGCGATTGGGGATCGCGATTAATATTTGGAATCAGAACACTAAATGCTTGGCGTCTGCTTGTTGCCGCCTCAAGGGCTGAACGAGTCATGTCGCGAACTTACCGATGTCGCTATCCATGGGGGAGCTTCTCTCCTACCAGCGCAACCCAATTTTCCAGATGCGATGACCCTGTGCGTGCAGGGTGGCCGATGAGGAAAGTCATGGCTTGCCGGGCCGGGATGGAACCTGATATGCCTGCTGGACGGTCAATAACAATTTTATATCACGATGGCCGACTTTGACTCGCTCTACCACAGGCTGTTTTCTCACCCGCTCATGGTCGAGCAGTTGGTGCGCGATTTCGTGCCCGAAGCCATGGCGGCCGGGCTCGATTTCAGCCGGATGCGGCGGGTGAATGCCAAATTCCATGGGCGCCGTGGCAAACGTCGCGAGGGCGACGTGATCTGGTGCCTGCCGACCGGCGAAGGCGGCGAGATTTACCTGTATCTGCTTTTCGAGTTCCAATCCCAAAGCGACTGGTGGATGGCGGTGCGGGCTCAGGTCTATGAGGGGCTGCTGTGGCAGCACATCGTGGTCGAGAGGAAACTGAAGACCGGCGATCGTCTGCCGCCGGTGTTGCTGCTCACTCTGTATAATGGCGAGCAACGCTGGACCGCGCCGACCGCCGTAGCCGACCTGATCGCGTTGCCGCCGGATTCGCCGCTCTGGCCTTTTCAACCGCAAGTCCGCTATCATGTTCTGGATATGGGGGGCTTTCCCGGCGACGAACTTGTGCGTCGAGAGAGCTTGGCTGCGCTTTTGTTTCGACTTGAACAGCGTCACGAGCCGGACGAGCTGGTTGGATTGATCGATGAAGTTATCGATTGGTTCCGGCACCATTCAGGCTACGCGGAGCTGAAGGCGTTATTCACCGAACTGGTACGGCAAGCGATCGAGGGGTTGGGGGCGCCCGTAGCGGTCCCCGATGATTTGGTGGAGATGAAGACCATGTTGGCGACGCAGGGAAAAGAGTGGAAGCAGCAGTGGAAGGCGGAAGGCATTGCCGAGGGCGAAACCAAGGGCAAGGCCGAGACACTTCTCCGCCTGTTATGTCGCCGTTTTGACACCTTGCCACCCGGGGTGGAAGCCCGTGTCCCTCACCATCCATCAGTTTTCGGAGATAGGGGGTTGACCTCCAGAATCGGCGTGT
>JBAWVF010000148.1:0-9702 GCA_037147415.1 Rhodospirillaceae bacterium
CTTTGGCCACCTCGCTCTCTCAGCCAATGTTGATTGGTTTTCAGGCTCTGAGGGCAAGGAGCTGATGTACGGCTCGGTCCGCATGCCGGTTGAACTGTGGGGCCCCTGGCGCGACGAGGACAAGGCCGCGCCGGGCACGCTGGCCGGGCTGAAGGCGGCGGTGGCCGGCCTGCTGCGCCCGGCGGTGATCCTCGACATCCTCGCCCACTTCACGCTGTTCGCCACCGACAAGAAGAAGCGCCGGATCAAGGTGGTCTGCCGCTATCAGCAATATCAGGGCGCCAACCTGATCCTTCAGCGGGTCTTGGCCGGCAGTCCGCGCAAGGGCCTGATCTGGCACTTCCAAGGCTCGGGCAAGTCGCTGCTGATGGTGTTTGCGGCGCAGAAGCTCCGGCTCCAGCCCGCGCTCGGTAACCCGACGGTGCTGATCGTGGTCGACCGCATCGACCTCGACGCCCAGATCAGCGCGACCTTCCATGCCTCCGACGTGCCCAATCTGGTGAAGGCCGAGACACGCGACGAACTCCAGCGCTTGCTGACCCAGGACACCCGGAAGATCATCATCACCACGATCTTCAAGTTCGGCGAGGCCGATGGCGTGCTCAACGACCGGGGCAACATCGTGGCCCTGGTCGACGAGGCCCATCGCACCCAGGAGGGCGATCTCGGCATCAAGATGCGCGACGCTCTGCCCAAGGCCTTCCTGTTCGGCCTGACCGGCACGCCGATCAACCGCCGCGACCGCAACACCTTCTACGCCTTCGGCGCCGCCGAGGACGCTCACGGCTATATGAGCCGCTATGGTTTCGAGGAGTCGATCCGCGACGGCGCCACGCTCAAGCTCCATTTCGAGCCACGCCTCGTCGACCTGCACATCGACAAACCCGCCATCGATCAGGCGTATCAGGCGCTCACCGGCGAGTTGTCCGACCTCGACAAGGACACCCTCGCCAAGGCCGCCTCCAAGATGGCGGTGCTGGTCAAGGTCCCCGAGCGTGTGCAGAAAATCTGCGCCGACATCGCCCGTCATTATCAGGACGCCGTTGCGCCCAACGGCTTCAAGGGCATGGTCGTCACTTTCGACCAAGAGTGCTGCCTGCTTTACAAGGCGGCGCTCGACCAGCTTCTGCCCCCCGAAGCCACTGAGATCGTCATCTCGGCCACCGGCAGCGACCCGCGCTTCAAGCCCTACGCCCGGTCGCGGGATGAGGAGGAGAAGCTGCTCGACCGCTTCCGCGATGCCAACGACCCGCTCAAACTGTTGATCGTCACCGCCAAGCTGCTGACCGGCTTCGACGCGCCGATCCTTCAGGCGATGTATCTCGACAAGCCGTTACGCGACCACACCCTGCTTCAGGCTATCTGCCGGACCAACCGCACCTACGGCGACAAGAAAACCCACGGGCTGATCGTGGATTACCTGGGCGTGTTCGACGACGTGGCCAAGGCGCTGGAGTTCGACGAGAAGGGCTTCCGTAGCGTGGTCGGCAATATCGCCGGCCTCAAGGACCAGCTTCCCCAGGCCATGCAGAAGTGCCTCGCCTTCTTCCCCGGCGTCGACCGCACTCAGACCGGCTACGAGGGGCTGATGGCTGCCCAGGAGTGCCTGCCCAACAATGACGTTCGCGACGCCTTCGCCGCCGAATACTCCGTTGTCGGCAAGCTGTGGGAGGCCATCTCGCCCGACCCGATGCTCAAGCAGTTCGAGACCGACTATCGTTGGCTCACCCAGGTTTACACCTCGGTCCAGCCGACCAGCGGCACGGGCAAGCTGATTTGGCATGCGCTCGGCGCCAAGACCATCGAACTCATTCACCAGAACGTTCATGTCGACGCGGTTCGTGACGACCTCGACACGCTGGTGCTGGATGCCGAGTTGCTTGAGGCGGTGATGGGGTCACCGGACCCCAAAAAGCGGGCGCGGGAGTTCGAGACCAAGCTGATGGCGCGACTGCGGAAGCACATGGGCAACCCGCATTACCGGAACCTTTCCGAACGCCTGGAGGCGCTGAAGGAGCGCCACGAGCGCGGCCTGCTCAACAGCGTGGAGTTCCTGAAAAACCTGCTCGAACTCGCCCGAGACCTCGTTGCGACCGAGAAGGATATGCCGCCCGAGGAGGACGAGGACCGCGGCAAGGCAGCCCTCACCGAGTTGTTCCAGCAGGTGCGAAACGAGAAGACGCCGGTGGTGGTGGAGCGGGTGGTTGCCGACATCGACGAAATAGTTCGACTCGTCCGCTTTCCCGGCTGGCAACAGACGGCTGCGGGCGAACGCGAGGTCAAGAAGGCCTTGCGCAAGAGCCTGCTCAAGTACCAGCTTCACCAGGACACCGATCTTTTTGATCGCGCTTATGGTTATGTCAGGGAGTATTACTGAATGTGGTAGGAAGGAAATTTACACCACTTAATAATAGCTGATTTCTAACATGATGTTGCGGTAATTATTTTATAATGAGACGGTATTGTTTCGGACATAATTAATCGTGTGCCGATTTTCTAAAAAGGAAACCCCAAAATAGTGCGGGGCTGGCGTTATGACTACTGATTCCCGCATAGTGAGGCGGCACAGAATAGATAACTCATTCTTATCGAACGCTACGGGAGAATCGGGCTTACGGAAGGGGGCGTCGCAAAAGGGTTCGGTTTTGAGACAGAGCTGCTGGCATCATTGGGCAGTGCTGAGCAACCGACGGAGGTATATTAAATTATGCTCGACACATACGAGTGCAGCAGATTGATGCTTTTGCTATTTTTTGACTCTAACATCTTTCTCATTTCTATCATGTCTTTACAAAGCCCTATCTGCTCATCCCATGCACCGTCGTCATTTTCTATAACCGCACAGGCAGATATT
The DNA here is from genome assembly GCA_037147415.1 of Rhodospirillaceae bacterium. Lineage (GTDB taxonomy): Bacteria > Pseudomonadota > Alphaproteobacteria > Azospirillales > Azospirillaceae > BOG-933. The sequence goes on from JBAWVF010000148.1 coordinate 2,855, forward strand.
TCTGGAACACGACGAATTGTCTCATTGTATTCGGTCTCCCAAGCTTCTACGCTATCCGTTACAGTGGCTCTGATTTCGCTCCTTATGATTGCTAAAGTATCTACATAGCCCCTTACCAACTGCTTTACATCATATGATCCAGTCATTTCCCGCAAGACGTCCTTATCATTTTTATTATTAACGCTGTTAATATCATTCTTAATCACTTCTGCATCGATTCTTGGGCTTATCTTATAACAATTGTATTTCTTCTTGCCGTCTTCGTCAAGCTCCCATTTTCCTCCAACAGTCAATCCAGATATTGGCAATGACGAGTGCTGTGCATAGTTTCTCAGCATTTCAAAGATTCTGTATTCCGATATCTGACAACGCCTACTGTCAAAACTAGCGCATATCTTTTGTTGTACAATATTTTTATCTATAAGACCCTTTGTAGAAAAGTCTTTAAACATCTTACCTGACGTCATAATATTTATGAGCCGTCGATCAATGCTAATAGCAATTTCCCTGAACTCGATATTTGTTGTATACCGTCGCACTGACCCGTAAGTAGCTAGCTTCATTAATTCAATTTCAAATTCTATATAGTTATCAATTACTATATCGTACACAGTCTCCAGCTGAAGAATCTTAAGAAGACCGGAAACGGCATACTTAATATTCTTGAACTCGTCTTCAGATATCTCCACAAAAAGCTTGTGGGTAGTATCCGTTAGCCCATACCGCATGATGTGCGCCTACTAGTAGTCAATTCCGGTATACAGTGTAGAATGCTCAATAAAATTTCTAAACCTTGAATATTCAACAAATAGGTCATCTGGAAAACGGCCATTTTTGAGACACTTTTCTGACGCCAGTGATTTCAATGGCTTGCGTGTCGCAAAATAGGCCATAGTGATCGGGTCCGCCCGCGTGCCCACCGGTGACCAGAGCCTTGCCCCCCAGCGTGACGCACTGGAGGTTGCAGGACGTGAGGGAGTATTCGATGATCACGGGATTTTGGGCGCGACTCGGGTTCGTCCCGTTCTCGACGCGGCGCTCGTTATTCTATCGGCCGGGACAAGTCAGCCGGTGCCGTCCACGGATTGATCAGCGTCACTCCCATGTCTTCAAAATCCGCAAGGTTCCGGGTTGCAATACCCAGGCCGTGTCGTAAGGCGGTGGCTGCGATCTGAGCATCGGCAGCGGAGCGGGGACGACCGTTTCTGTCGCCTTCACCCATCAGAGTTCCCCAGATCACGGCGGCACCATGATCGAAGGGCAAAATCCGGCCTTCAAATTGTCGCGGCAGAGTGTTCGAAACCCAGTGATCCAGGCGATCCCTCTTGCGGCTGCCAGGCAGCCGGGCCACGCCACGGGCCAACTCGCCGATCGTCACGGCGGAGAGGTAAAGATCACCGACCTGCTGGCGGCTGACCCAGCCCACCACGTCTGGCGCCGGGGTCGGGTTGATCAGTTCGCTGATGACGTTGGTATCGAGCAAGAGGCCGGACATATCAGAGGTCGACCTGTCGTCCAGTGGATTTATCCCGCTCGATCAGCAAATCCTCGCAGCACAGGGGCGACGCCTGGAAGAAGGCGACTAATTCTTGTCCGGTTCCGGCGATCCTTGGCTGAAGGATTGGTTGCAACCGATCGCGCACCCGTTGCGCCCCTTCGCCGCCGGCTCTCAGTATGGCCGCGATATCCCGAATCAATGGCGCATCCACCAACGGAACTGTGATTTCGACCCGTTGGGCGCCGATGCCGGTGAGTTTGCGCCGGTGCCGTGCGACACGGGGCGTCGTTTGCGCTGGTGGCCTAGGTTGGGACATGGGCAAACTCCATATGTTACCGGAAACGTAACCGGAAGTCAGCTTTTTGTCAAGAGATGTGGCGGCTTATATCCATCGCGCGCTGACCGTGGTCGTGTAACGACCGCCATTTTGCACTCGACTTTTGCACGGAAAAACCGACGCAATTTCAAGGTCATGGCATTCGTGCAGAAGCCTTGAATTTTGCACAACCGCTTATGTCAGTACACCACCCGCGCTCAAGTGTGCCGCCCAATTACGGCCGGGACGGAGAGATTTAGACAATATTCCGGCTTGTTAATGGTGATTTGTTCACCCTACACTTTAGTCCAAGTTTATTTACTAAACTCCTAACCGCATCTTCATACCATTTTTCAGAAGTTGGTGATACCAACACCTCATCAATAAGAGCTGATGTGTCGCAGGCCACTGAAATACCACACTGTCGTCCGTAAGCAAATGGCGGTAAGTAAACAAATATTCTCAACTCATCTTCTGCTTTATAGCTCATTCTCTTTGAAAGAACTAAGTTATATATATGCCCCATGTCAACTAACTCTGTATCATAATTAAGGTATCGCACTTTTCCTATATAGACCTGTTCTGTTACATCTGATAAGCTTGACTTAATTCTACCAATTGAAGATTTGACGCACACCCCCTCACCGCTACCAGCGTATACAGACCACAACACTGCGGACTCATGCTCGTTTAAATGCCAGCAATTTGCATAAACTGATCTCGCATTATTTATGCACCGCTCTTCTTGGACTTCTGGCGTAACGCTTCTGCGGGCATATGGTTCTATAGGACGATTTTCATCTATACCCAGCGCCGTTCGCAGTTTGCTATCGTCAGCACCAAGAGATCTGAGATAATCAAAGTTCGCATTGGAGAGAGACCCTTCGAATGGGTCATTCTTTTGAAGGGCCTCAACAGAACATAACCATAGTGTTGATGTAGTGACAACACTAACAAACTTCCCTAAACTCATAAACCGCCAGGCAATAGCGTCGTCTGGTGGGGTTTCAACACTGTAGTTCAGTTGATATGGCATTGCGTTTACTCGATTTATAGCACTTTGGATGACCACCACCTTATACCATTCAGCGCGCAACGGTTCCAGCCCTTGTCGCATAAGACCCCAGTATGGAAAGCGGCCGTAGGGTATGCCTCATGGACTGGGTTGCTCCCTCGCTCCGTGCAGTACCGGAACTGGGTAGGCGATGATCAGGGGATCGACGGTGACGATGGTCAGATCGTGGGCCAGAGCCTGGGCGATCAGCATCCGATCGAACGGATCGCGATGGATGGGAGGCAGACGGGCCAGATGTCCGACACAGGCCTCGTCCAAGGGGAGACTTTCGACTTGGTGTCGTTCCCGCTGTTCGGGCAAGTAAAGTGCCGGAGGGTGAGGCAAGGGGAGCTTGCCAAGCTGATGCTTGATCATCGCTTCCCAGAGGGAAACGACGCTGAGCAGGACTTCGTGGTCCGGATTGCGAATGGCGGCGGTTGTGCTTGCGCTCAGTCGGGTATCTCCGGCGATTAGCCACAAGAAAATATGGGTGTCGAGCAGTAGTTTCATGGGGTTTCGAAGAGGTCGGTCACGTCGTCGGGCAAGGGCGCATCGAAATCATCGGGTACACGAAAGTCTCCTGCACAGAGTCCGAAGGGGCGAGGTTTCTTCGGTTCCTCAACGGCGGTGGGGCGCCGCTTTAGAAACTCGACAAAATCCAGCACTTCCCCTTGGCGCTGGACCGGCAGCGCCCGTAACGCCGCCACAACTCTTTCCTCGATCCGGGGTTCGATGCTCATGGTGCTGCGTCCCTCCCTCGGTTGCCTTAATGATCTTGGCCTGCAGCCTCTCTGTTTCCTGCCCTAGCGCCAGAATGTTGGCGCGGACAGTCCAGCACCTGCAACAGCTTCGAGGAGCAAAGATAGCGGGTGAAGTCGATTTCGTAAAGGGCGGCGCCCGAGCTGAAATTTTGACGGCGTCGAGCGAAGCTTCCATGATAAACACCAAAGATCGCGTCAATGCTGATGCCGTTTCGGGCAACGAAGAGTCGGTATACCAGAGGTTTATGCAACGGGCTGAGGATTGCGTACAATTTTTGGCTCACCAGCTCCCAGAGACCGAGAGATCGTCCGGGCAACGTGATCGGCAGCGACCCTGACGGGATCAACCGCGAGATGGGCGTATCGGGCGGTGGTTTGGACTTGGGTGTGGCCGAGCAGCTTGCCGATCATCGGCAGGCCTTGCCCGCCAGCAACGGCGACCGAGGCGAAGGTATGGCGTAAATCGTGAATGCGAACGTCGGGAAGGCCGGCACGTGCCCGAACGCGTTGCCAGAATGGCTGCAGGTCAGTAAGACGAGCGCCGGGTTTGATCCCGGTGATGACCCAGGGATTGCCGTTGAGCGGGTGGATGCGGCGGAGCACCTCGACTACCGGTTGGCCCACCAAAACGACCTTGGCTCCGGTCTTGGAGTCGGGCAGGCGAAGGGCAGGGGTATCGAAATCGACATAATCCCACTTCAGGGTCATGATCTCGCTGAGACGGCAGCCCGTCAGCATCAACAGCATCAGCGCAGCAGTGGCCGAGGACATTTCAATGCCTTCTGATTCCATTTCTCGGAGAACTTCCCCGATGCGCTTGAGTTCTGTCGTGCTCAGAAACCGTTCTCGTTTTTCCTCGGGATATTTCTTGAGATGCCGGCGAGGATTGCTTCCGTCCGGCCGAAAACCCCACAGTTCTGCGAGATTGAACATCTTTGAAACTATTTCCAGGCATCGATTGGCTTGGTAAGGAATGTGCCGGAGATCATGATGGAATCTGGCAATGTCGGGGCGGGTGACCTCTGCGATCTTAAGCCGGCCAAGGGCGGGGAGGATAAAGCGATCAAGATTGCGCCGATATTCCTTGGCCGTGCTTGCCTTGATGCGCAAGGCCATGTGCTCTTCCGCGAACCTGTCGGCCAAGTCGGCAACGGTAAGCGCGTGACGTTGGGTCTGACGCTCACCCGCCGGGTCGGCACCCTGGCGCACCGATGCAAGGGCGGTAATCGCTTGCGTCCGGGCTTGGTCGACGGTCAGAATGCCGTGGTAGCCCAGTGCCATTCTGCGCGTGCGGGTGCCGACGCGATACTGGATCATGTAGGTCTTCTTGCCGCTGGGTAGAACCCGAACGCCAAAGCCGGGGGTATCCGACTCCCAGAGCATGTATTCGGCTTCCTTTGGTTCAGCAGCTTCTACGGTGCGTTTGGTGAGCTTTGTCATTATCAGAATCTCCCGACATGAAACCACCATGGAGGGCGCGGCGGGTCTGGAAGCACTGTGGTAGCAAGAGGGAAGGAGCCGCTGCGTCCCGGTTCGAAAACCACTCTTGCCATACGGCCGCATGAAGTCAACCAACCTATTGAAAAGGCGTATATTTTAGTGGTAGCGAGTATTCGCGCGTAGTTTGGCACGTACGACTCATAACCTGAAGGTCGTCAGTTCAAATCTGGCCCCCGCAACCAGTCCTTAAGTAATAAACGCTATCAGGCCCGGAAATTCTTGGAAAAACCCAAGCAATTCCGGGCCTTTGCATGTCGACCTGCGAACTGCCGTCACCCGGTATCGGGGGCGATATTCTCTCTCTCGCCCGATATTCTCTGAAACCTGCGCACTGCCCCAATTCACTGCGCAGCTTTTTCAAACCTGCGCACTGTAATAATATCAAAGACTTAGTCGCACTGCGCAGCTTTGCCAACCTGCGCACTTTTTGAGTCGGCTCCGGCAACCGAACCGGGCAACCTGCGGAATCCGGGCGGGTGTCGCGTGGCCTGCCCACTGCCTTGAAAATAGAGGGGTTTTCCCAACTTTGTCCTTGGCTGCGGCCGGAAACCATGGCTATGTCGGGACGTCAGGCGCCGCCCGGACCGCTTCACCCGGACGGCGCTCGGCACAACAGGCGGAGACTCCGCGCCGGGGCATGGCCGAAACATGTGTGTGGAAAGCCCGGGCTGCCAATCGATGCCACGAACGAGACCAGGATTTGAGGTGCGGCGGTGTTTGGGCACGGATGCGATTCGGTCGGTCACGCGGCTGATTTTGTGTTTCGTCCCAGACCGATCTTGACCGCCAGCTCCGAGCGGGCCTTGGCATAATCCGGTGCGGTCATCGGGTAGTCGGGCGGCAGGTTCCAGCGGGCACGATAGGCGTCGGGAGTCATGTCGTGATCGGCGGCCAAATGGCGTTTCAACATTTTGAAACCGGCGCCGCATTCCAGGCAGGTGATGCTTTCGGGCTGAACCGACTTTTTAACCGACACGGCCGGTTTAAGGGGCGTCGAGTTCGCTTCGGCAGTTTCCGGGGTTGGGGCGGCCCGGAGTGCCTGGTGGACCGTGGCGACCAGGGTCGGCAATTCGGCAACCGGCACGCGGTTGTTCGCCACGTAGGCGGCAACGAGTTCGGAAACGAGTGCGAGGAGAGCGGCTTGGGCCGGAGAAGAGTCGGTCATAGCTATTCCTTCGAGGTCGTGGGGCAGAGGAGGTCGCGCAATGCCTTGGCCGGCTTGAACTTGACCGTGCGGCTGGCGGCGATCTCGATGGCGGCACCGGTCTGCGGGTTGCGTCCCGGCCGGGCCGGGCGGTCGACAGTCTCGAAAGCGCCGAAATTGTTGAGCTTTACTTCTTCGCCACGCCCGAGCGCCTCGGTGATCGGCGCCAGTACAGCGGCGACCGTGGTCTCGGCCTGCTTGCGGCTGAGATCAAGGGCGGTTGCTATCGCCGTGACCAGATCGCCGTGATTCATCATTGCCTCCGGGAATTTCCTGAAGGCTTTGTGTCTGAACATCGCGAAGGATGCAAGAGAAAGGCTTGTCCTGCTCACGAGCCGGCCGTACTCTTGGCGGTCTCCAGATCACCGGAACCGCAAAGAGTGCGTCACCGACCTCGGTTCACCCTTGAGCCAGGGAGCGGAGATGTGCCCTCTGCTCCTCCCAAATCCCCGGCCAGGGCTTCATGAACTCGGCCAGCCCGACCCCTCTGGGCAGGCGGCCGTCGAGGATCATGT
>JBAWVF010000149.1:0-9494 GCA_037147415.1 Rhodospirillaceae bacterium
CACCCCCGCCCTCTTCCTCGTCACCCCCGCGAACGCGGGGGTCCAGACAACAAGGACTGGATTCCCGCTTTCGCGGGAATGACGGGAAGGGAGAAGCGGGAATGACGGGAGGGGAGAAACGGCCATAACAATAGTCTCCGCGCCAATATTTGACTCGTAATGAGAGCCAATTATATCGTAATACTAATCCGCAGGTCGTTATGTGCGGCCATGTTAGTCAAACATACAAATGTATGCTAACGCTGTTGCAGCCTATAGTACGAACCTGTCCGTGTTTTAACGAGGCAACTTTGAAAAGGTGAAACGCAATGGAAGGTTATATTGGACAAATCATGTTGTGGTCAGCTCCGGGTTTCGTTCCCGTGGATTGGCAGGAGTGCGCTGGGCAGATTCTGAATGTTAGTGAGAATCAGGCCTTATTCTCGATACTCGGGAACGCCTATGGCGGCAATGGATCAACCACCTTTGCCTTGCCCGATTTGCGCGGCCGGGTTCCCGTGGGTGTCGATCCGAACCACACCGTGATGTCGAATGCGAACATTATGGGCGATAAGGGCGGCAGCGTTGCTTACAAAACGACGGTTGCCGCCAGCAGCTCGGTAACGATCGGCGTAGCCAACATGCCGGCCCACACCCATGTCGCGACCTTTACCGGTGGCACCGGCGGCACGGCAACGGCCAGCGGTCCGGTCAGTCTTAATGTCACTGGCACGAGTTCGGCCGGTACACTGAGCGGAGCCACCGCCACCATCAACTTGCTGACGACGGCGACAACCGGAGCCGTTGGTGCCCCGACAGCGTCCAACACCATGCTGGGCAAGGTGAGCACCTCGCCCGGCACATCAACTCTTTACTACCCCAACACCAGCGCAGCGATACCGGTCAGCGCCTCCGTCAGCGGGGGGGCCGTTTCCGCCGGCACAGTCAGCGGCACGGCCAGCGGCAATGTCAGCTTGCCGGTTACCGGTAGCACCGGCGGCGGCACGGTCTCCAACGCCAATACCGGCGGCGGCACGCCCCTGACCGTTCCGTTCTCAGTCCCGCTGAACGTCCCGACCATTCAGCCCTTCTTAGCCCTGCGCTATATCATCTGCGTGACCGGCATGTACCCCATGCGACCGTGAATCGTCAGCCCCTTTCCCGTCTTTCCTCCGGCGGGAAGGGGGCATCATCAACGTCTTGATTTTCCGCCGCCCGACGGGTACAGTTTTTCGGCGTGGATGGGTGGCCGAGTGGTTTAAGGCACCAGTCTTGAAAACTGGCGTGGGTGGAAGCTCACCGTGGGTTCAAATCCCACCCCATCCGCCAGTACTTGTGAAGAAAACGTTCTCTTACGAGGGCGGTGTCAGTCTTCAAGTGGTTTGTTAGTCTGTTTCAGGAGGTTTGGTAGTGGGATTTTCCGCGACATCCCTGGCCTTTCTGAGACTGGCATCGACCTCGCATTACCCCCGGGCCGGCCGAGATCATAATCCAGCCCGAACTCTTACCATTCTAACGTATCTTTCTGACACGCCGCACGCCTGTGCCGTTTTACGAGCGCTTTCGGATGACTCAAGAATTAATTGCTTTTTAAGCGGTGCCTTTGGAAAGTGAGAAACATCAACCCATTCGCCGCCATAAATTTCGGCGATTTTTGTTGCATCTTCCAGGCCGACAACCAACGAAGTCGCCGATTTTTCGTTAGGTTTTGCGGCAATGTATCTTTTTGTGCCACCCCATGCATCGGATAATTTCTTTGCTGTTTGAAGTGATGTTGCTTTAGCGACTGAAGACATGAACGTCGAGAGGTGCTGAATCATAACGCCGTTGATGCTCTCCATGTGTCCCTCTTTCGAAAACTAAGCCCGGCCGTGCCGGTGGTCCGATCAGAATTTACGGTCCACCGGGCACATCTACCGGTGGACCGCTTGCCCCGAACATTCAGCGCCGCAACAGCACCTCGATTTTCTTTCCGGCTTCTGAAGCCGCTTCCAAAGCATCGGCAAATACGAACTCCGGCGGATCGCCACCCTGCAAGATTGCGGCGCCGTTGGCCGCAGTGCTGGTGACCGCCGTTGCTCCCGCTTTCACGGCCAGAGCCCCGGTCGACGGAATGGCGCGACCCTGATTGTCACAAATCAGCGAATCACCGATGGCGATATAGGCACCGGCCTCAACGATCACCGAGCCGTCAACGGCGACGGCGCAGTCAATGCCACCGGCAACGGATGTTTGGGCGATGCCGAGCACCTTGGCGCCCTGACTGGTGGCTTGGGCACCGCTGAAAGTCACGCAGCGGTACACGGTAACCAGTCGAGCCGTCCGACCGCCTGCTTTCCGCCGCCGACCGGATCGGCGAACTCGATCACGCCCTCGTTGTCCAATTCCTCCATGAACGACAGGATGCCCCCTCGTTCGCGCGGCAGCGCGCGCCCCTCCGACAGCAGGCGTTCGACGAACGAGACATTTTCGGACTGCCGAAGCGCGACTCCACCAGCGGATAATCCTTAAGAACATAAGTATAGCCGAAGCTCGGCTGTTCGATGCCCAGCGGCGCCGACTTTCCTGCCAGATATGTCGCCGCCTTCGCCGGATTTATCCTTTTATCGTACTGATACCCGTCCTGCTGATTGCTCGTATTGCCAACATCTCCACCGAACGGCACCCCTATGCCCAACTGCGGCGCATAGGCCAGAATGACATTGTTGCCCCAAACATCGACAAAAACGTCATTGTCATCGGCGTAGACCGCTTCTGCGATTACGACCCGGTCTAATCTCAGCAAAGCCGCCACAAGGTCGGGGGTCAGGATCGGCTGCGACAGCTTGAAGCGGTCAACGATCGAGGGGTTCTCTTCCAGCGCCGCAAACGCCTCGGCTGAAAACACCGCGACATTGGGGCGGATGCCGACCGATCGCCGCACCGTCTCGATATAGTCGCGCAGCTGTGCGATCGGCTTCGATGCCGCGTGGCTCCATTTATCATCTCCGGTCAGATCGACCCTATGGTCTGACTCGTAGTTGGCGGGATTGGCCGCGATCTCGGCTTGCTCGATTTCCAGGGCCAGAGACAGCGCTCCCATCACGACGCGGGTTGCGCGCAACCCGAGATCGATCCCCGGCCCCTGAGTGGCGGCTTCCGCCAGTTCGCGTGGCACCTTGGCGTCGAGCGTATCCTGGACCAAGCGGAACGTTTTGCCGAAATAGCCGAAACTGACTTCTTTAACCGTTACTCCGGGCGCTCTGCGCGCGTTGTAGCGCCGAAATGCCTCTTTGCCGAACTCGATCACACGCCCGCTGTCGGTCAAGACCGGCGCTACGGGAAAGAGAGTTGATCCGACAAGTCTGGGCTGGATATAGCCGCGCGCATACTCGCTGAGAACCGGGTCGACAATTCTCGCGTCAATGGTATCCATGGCCATGTTGAAACACTACCCCCACATGCTTTGATATTAAGCTTGGGGGGAACTTGTTCCATCTTGACGGGTTCGGAAAACCAGAACCGGTTCCGAGTGAATAGTAGCGGGGATTGATGGTGCCTATGGTCGCCCGCACGCGCCACGGCGCCCGGCAACCGGTCATCGGTGTGTGGCCCGACCGGCGCCTGCACGCTCATTATACACGATTGGAGCCGGGTGGGAATGAATGGTGTGCGGAGCCGTGCTAAAAACCCGCCATCCTCTTCAATTTCATCTTTAATTTTTTCCGGGCCATCCGAGGTGCTTGAAAATTTCAGGCACCTCCTTGAGCGTCTTATCGAATTATCGGGACCGCGTACTTTTGCGGTACGGGCCAACCCCTCGCACCTTTTGGTGGTACCGATGAATCGATGACCGGGCCGGAGCCCGCTCACCGAACCGTTGCCGACATGCCGCCGCAATATCTTTGTGCGTCATCCGGCCGAGCCGGTCCTCAACGAAATGCAGCACCTCCGGATCACGATCGAGCTTGCCGGGGCGCCCCTTTCCGGCACCGCACACCGTGTTCCAGAAATCGAAGATGCGCATGCGCGACCAAGCGCGGGCTTCGCCGAACCGCTCCTTGATCGCCGTGACAATCTCCGACCAAGTCATGGACGGCGGGCAGCTTCGAATGAAATCCTCAACATCTTGGTCACGTTCGTGCATCATTGCTCTCCCTATATAAGGCAGCGTCTACGCCGCCTTCCTCTGCTTCATGGCCTTGAGGGCGGTGATCGCATTGGGCGCCTTATCGGCGGGCAGGAACCGGATCGCCGACACTTTGAAGGTCCGGTCCAGCCATTTCCCGAGCGTGGCATCGGTGCCGGTCCCGTCGGTGAATTCCGCCCATAGCTGGCGGATCAGACCGACTTGCCGTTCCGAGGCCATGCCTGGCCGATTGCCGAAGTTCCGCTTCTTGGCCGTGGACTGAAAACCGCACTGCTCGAAATAAGTCATCACGGCCATGAAACCGACCAAGTCCAGGTCTTTACTGCTATCAACGGTACCGTAGTGCTTAAGGACGGCCCGGTAGTCGTCATCCGTTAAACCAAGCTGAGATTTTGCCACCCGGATTAGGGCGATCTTCTTGCTGTCGATTAACATTTCAGGCCTCCTTGTACTCTCGAACGGGGATGAGGTGACCGGGCAGGTATTCATTGCACTCGATCCGGTACGCGATAATCTCGATTTGGGACATGATGGGTATCGGCACCCCTGCGCGACGGGCCGCGTTGAGGAACGCCTTGGCTGAACGACGGAGCGACTTCACATCGGCGTCGTTGGTGGTCGCGATGACCGGCTTCAGGATTGAACTCATGCTATCGACCCCAAGTTGAGGTTTTGCCATGAGGCAACAAGATGATCAAGCGTGAGTGGCTTCTCTTCACCAGCCGCATACATTTGAGCTTGCCGCTCGACTTTGACAACACAGCGTAAGCCACCGCGCTGGGCAGACACTTTATTGAGAAACTCCCGTTCCGCATTTCCGGTTATTCCCAAAGCAGTCGAAAGTGCCGCAACATCATTTAATTCTGTTTTCGTTATGACTTCCTTTTTCCCGATCCGGCTTGAGAGCTGACCGAAGGCATTGAACTTTTCGAGCAATGCCAAGTCTCCGACAAAGGCAAGACCAATCTCGGCTTCATCCCCGATTGATCGTATATTTTCAAGAGCCTTCGGAAGAAGGTGCTGGGCTTCGTCAATTATCAGTATGCCGGCGGTACCTTTCAGGCGTTCTACGATCGCACGGAACATCTTGTCGGCACCGCCACCAAGGGACCGAAGGCCAATGGCGAAGCCGATCGTCGACAACGCGGCAACCGGCTTCTCCGTTGCCGGACTCATGGTTGCCAGCCATGCGTTGGTCTGAACGTCCCGGTAATGGCGCAAGGCGGTGGTTTTCCCGGCGCCCGGTACCCCGGCAATCAAGGCAAAGTCGACCGTCAGGTGCGCATATCGGAGGGCGGAAATAATTTTCCGTGCAGTCGGCGTCTCGACGAACTCCAACGTTCTCGTCGTGCTGACGGGCAAGCGGTCTCGAAGGCTTAAGGCATCGAGCCAAATCGTCAATTTGACCGAGACGGCTTGGTTGTCGCCCTCATACTCGCCCCGGAGGAATTTTGAGAGGGCGGACGACGCGATGCCGGCTTCCCTGGCTACGGCGTTCTGCTTCAGATCGCGAAGCGCGATAACCGCTTTCACCCGCTCGGCAACGCCCGTGAAATCGTCTTTCACGGGCGGTTCACTGCCGGTGCCGGATGGTTTTTCGGAGAGTGTCATATTATAGAGTGTCTCCCTGTGAGAGGGGCGGGCTGGCGCCCGCTGTTACCGAGTCCGGGGGCGCTGTAACGTCCCCGGGCTCAACTCGCTTTGCCCCAGCGCTTTTCCTCAAGCATGAAAACAGCGGCTTCAAAATCCGCCTGTCGGTCACGAGCCGGTGCGACGGGTGGAACAGGCCGCTTGCTTTCGAAGGCCGGGGCAATGATCTTGGCTTCCGGCAACGGGGCCGGTGCGGGCGGCGGCGGCAGGTGAAATTGCAGCTCGGCAACGCTCATTTTCTGTTGGGCCTTTTCAAGTTCTTTGGTCGCCTTCTTGAATTGCCCTTTGGCGTGGTGGAACTTGCGCGCCGCTGCGGTGTCATAGACCCCGGCACGCTCCAGGCAGGGCACGGTGTCGTCGATGACAACGCCATCAAGGGTCTCGACAATGATCGGATTTTCTAATTTGTCCGGATCGAAGCGAACCGCGGGCTTCTGCCCGCGATAGGGCAAAAGCGTCTCCGACCAATACCGATGAATATAAGGTTTTTGGCCGAGCCGAATGGAGCCGTTATCTTTGTCCGCCTTAACGCCCGTGGCTGCCAGAAGCAGGTATCGAAGCTGTGCCCTGGTTAACTTTCGTACCGGGTAAGCCTTGATGCTTTCCTCGAACACTTCCCGGCGCGACCGGCCGTTGCAGACCCGGGTCTTTCGATCGGTGCGGCTCCTGACAAACTCGACCGCTTCGGCGTAGACTTGAATCACCAGTTCAATCGGAACCGCCTTTTCGCCGTAGTTCGCGGGCTTCCGGGTCGGATCGCTGCCGAGATAGGCGCCGGCAAGCCGGGGGTCTTTCTCGACATAATCAATAAGCTCGCATTGCACCCGTTCGACTGATTTCGATTGGCCGTGACGGGGCTTGGCGAAATGAACATCGATATCAAGTCGAGGGAAAATCCCCATGATTTCGTCACGTTTAAACTTAAATCGAAAACGGTGCTTTGTTCCACCGCTCAGCATTTTGTTTGCCGCTGCCATGGTGTTATCAAATGTCATGCGTTCGGGAACGCCGTAATTTTCGAACACTTCGGCAGACAAAAGGCGGTATTGGTCGCTATTTTCCGTCCGATCGAACCGGAAGGCGAGCGGATAGCCGGAATAATCATCGACCGTGTTTGCAACAGCGGCGCACCGCCCTTGTTTGCCATCGGGCCAGATAACATTGAGATCAAGAATCCGGGCGTCGGTATTCGTGCCCTGCATCGCGTGTAACTGTTCGCGGGCACGCTCCTGATAGGGGTAGAGCCGGTCCAAAGCCTCGATACCTTCTCGCCACTTGACCTTGAGTCGTTCATCAAGCGCTTGCCATTGACGTCACATGGTCGAACAAGACGGCAGTTTCCAACCGTTGAACTCAGCGGCTTCCTTTGTCTTACGGTAGGCAACCGCGAATTTCGGCTTTTCCGGCCGTCCGAGCCAGCCGGCATAAAATCGCCATGCATCCTCGCTGACGTCGGCTTTCCGTCCGCCGGGCTTCCAGTCGGGAGCCAAGAGTGGAAGCCAGTCGGCCTCGGGCTTGCCGTCGACTCGAGAGTACCAGCGGTTCAAGCTGGCGGGTGAAGTTCCGGTCTCCCTGAACATCTCCGCCAGCGCGGCCTTCAGCGTCGCCCCCGCCTCGATCTTCGCCGCCAGCGCCATTATGATAGGGTGTCGGCGCGCGGCCTCTTCCTGATTTGCGACCGCGCTACGCTGGAAAGCATCCCACAAAGCCGGATCGGCTTCGGCGGGAGCGACACCAGCGCGGCGTTGCAGGTAGGCGATTTGGGTTTCAGGGGGAAGATCGGAGAGGTTGACGACGGTTTTCTGGCCGCCGCGGACGGAAAAAGTGGCTACTTCAATGTTTAAGTATTTAAGGGATTTTCGTACGCCTCGCCCGCAGGTCGGAAATTTCCCGGCACTCAATTGCAGGCATGGTAATCCGCAGAGATCAGATGTCCAAACTCTTGCTGTGCTATCATTGGTTGACATGGTCTGTTCCAGATATTCCCAATGACTCAGCGATTATCCATGCACGGAGATTGTGTGCTTTATGGCCATTCCACTTCCCAACAAGGCAATCTCTGGCATTTTGTCGGAGAACACCGTGCTTCAGGCACCACGCTCTCAGCGACGAACCGTTTCGGACGAATGCCGACCTCACTTGCAGGTAGAGGTTTTCCCCTGCAATATGGTGCAAAGCGCATTGTTCTGTGGTACGATCATGTTCCATAGGCACACCATAACACTGGATTGCGTGCGATGAAACACAAAAGTGCAGACGTCGGAATTTCAAAGAGGATTGCGCACGCGATTGAGGGCCTTCGGGAGTGCGAAGGCAGCAAGATGTCGCTCCGCTTTATGGCGACTATGATCGGAATACCCTACAGGTCACTACAAGATTATATTAACGGGGTGCGCCTCCCCGGCGCGGAAGCACTGCAAAAACTTGCGAAATATGGAATTAATATTAATTGGGTATTATTGGGAGACGAGGAAATTAACTTTGAATGCTATACTGATAAAGCGCCACATGATGATGAAGTTTACGATGAATTTGGATCCGAAGCACATGACTTAGTAAGCGCCATTTCTCCGTGGCTTAATGTACATCGAGATAAGTTTGTCAATGAAATTAACAACAAATTTATTAGTAAATATGGGCATTCATTACCATTTTTAATCTTATCGGAAATAAACACTCATTATGTTAGTGCTATTGTTAGTGCATATTCAAAGGCTCGCGATCTAATTCCCTCACTAGCGGATAGCGAGGCACAAATTAATGACATTCTTAACGTAATTGAGGCAACATTGCGTGATACCCTCCGATCAGAAGTGAAAGACATAATATCCAATAGTGTGACGCTAGATTGCGTGCCAAGTGCCGAAACAGGTGAAAGTTCGGACCCCAAAAAGGAGGCCCTTAGTTGGGTCGGAAAAAGTCGAGCGTAAGGACGAAAGTCGGTCCAAATTGGGCCGACTTTCACAGAAAGCGGGACATGCTCTCAAGGGCCTAAATCAGCCGCAACCAATTGATAAAACAGGATTTAAACGGTGTTGTTCAAACCACTGCTTTGAGCGCTGTTCTTATAATGTTCCAACGTGCTGGCTGTGCATTTCAAACCTCTTGCAACGCGCCCCAACCTATCCCATTGATTTTACTCAACCGGCCCGTCCGACTTTTTCGCAAACCTCTTGCACGCCAACATTGCGGCTCGGCGATGACACCCTCGCACACGAGGCGGCGCGGCCGGTTGTATCGCTATTATACCTGCACCTCCGCGATCAAGCAGGGCCACGCCGCTTGCCCGGTGCGCTCGCTGGCGGCCGGAGAAGCCGAAACCCTGGTGCTGGCTCAGGTTCGTCACTTGCTGCGCAGCCCGGAGATCGCCGCCCGCACTCTCGCGGCCTCGGCCGGGTCGGACGCGGTCACCGAGCCCGAAATTATCGAAGCGCTGGCCTGCCTCGACACCGTCTGGGACAGCCTGTTTCCGACCGAGCAGCAGCGGTTGCTGCACCTGCTGGTCGAGCAGGTCGGCGTCACCACTGAGAGCCTGAAAACCTTTCACGGCGGCAGCCAGATTATGGCTGCGCTTGGCTCCCGCTAATGATAGAATCTGCGTATCGGGACCAAGGTTCTAAGGCGGAACGGTGATAATGACCTGCTGTAATGACGGGAAATTGTTCGACACTCTGCCCGAACAGAGAGGGTCTTCGGTAGAGATACACAGCACTTTGACTCGTTTTGGTAGCTGTAA
>JBAWVF010000150.1:0-9366 GCA_037147415.1 Rhodospirillaceae bacterium
GCGGTGATCGGCGGCGGTCACGACACCGCCGACTACAAGATCGAGAAGCTGAAGGCGTGCGGCATCACGGTTGCCGATACTCCGGCCAGCCTTGGCAGCACGATGTTGAAGCTGATGAAGGGCTGACCCCGGGTCAGTCTTTCGGTTCCGGATGCGCCCGCGCTTTGTGCGGGCGTGTTCGGGCCGCGCGCGTTCTCCCGGCAACCTTCTGGAAGAGGACCCGAGACGCTCGGGTCGGGACCATGACAGGCACCTTCGAACAATCCTCGTTCCTGTACGGCGCTAATGCAACCTTCATCGCCGAGTTGTATTCGCGTTACCTGAACAATCCGGCTTCGGTTGATCCGAGCTGGGCTGGCTTCTTTTCGGACCTGAACGAGGATGGCCGAGCCATCCTGGATGAGTTGCGCGGGGCCAGCTGGGCACCCAGCGATCACACCGTGATCGGGCAGGAACGCAGCGCCGGCGTTGCCGCCTATGCGGCTGCGCAGCCATCTGCGTTGATGGCCGAGGGCGTCGGCACTTTGCCGACCTTCTTCACGGCTCACCAGTCGGTCGATCAGGTCCGTGCCGCGATTACCGACAGTTTGCGCGCCTTTATCCTGATCCGGATTTACCGGGTCCGCGGTCACCTGGAAGCGCGGCTCGATCCGCTCGGCCTGGAGAAGCGCGAGCGTCACCCGGAACTCGATCCGGCGACGTACGGGTTCGGCCCGAACGATTGGGACCGCCCGATCTTCATCAACTATGCCTTCGGGCTCGAGAGCATGACGCTCCGCCAGTTGATGGATACCCTGAAGGGCACCTATTGCGGTCATATCGGCGTCGAATACATGCATATCCAGGATCCTGAGCAAAAGGCCTGGATTCAGGAGCGCATCGAAGGGGCGCGCAACCATACCGATTTTACGGTCAACGGTAAGCGCGCGATTCTGGAACGGCTGACTGCGGCCGAGGGCTTCGAGCGCTTCCTTCAGATGAAATACACCGGCACCAAGCGCTTCGGCCTTGACGGCGGTGAGTCGCTGATTCCGGCGCTGGAACAGATCATCAAGCGTGGCGGCCAGCTTGGTCTGCGCGATGTGGTGGTCGGTATGGCCCATCGCGGCCGGCTTAATTTGCTCGCCAACTTCCTCAGCAAGCCGTTTACCGCGATTTTCCATGAATTCCACGGCGGTTCGGCCAATCCGGAAGATGTTCAGGGCTCGGGCGACGTCAAATACCATCTCGGTACCTCGACCGAGCGTGATTTCGACGGCAATACCGTTTCCTTGTCGCTGACGGCCAATCCGTCGCATCTGGAAGCGGTCGACCCGGTCGTGATCGGCAAGGTGCGGGCCAAACAGGAGCAGATGGAAGATCACGACCGGACCAAGGTTATCGGTCTGCTGATCCATGGTGATGCCGCGTTCGCCGGACAGGGCTTGGTGCCGGAAACTCTGATGCTGTCGGAGCTGAAAGGGTACCGCACCGGCGGTACTATTCACGTCGTCATCAATAACCAGATCGGCTTTACCACCAATCCGCAATATTCACGCTCCGGTCCTTATTGCACCGACGTGGCGAAGGGGGTTCAAGCACCGATTTTCCATGTCAACGGCGACGATCCCGAAGCCGTGGTTCATGTCTCGCGCATTGCCGTCGAGTTCCGGCAGAAGTTCAAGAAAGACGTGGTGGTGGATATGTTCTGCTACCGTCGGCACGGGCATAATGAAGGCGACGAGCCGGCCTTCACCCAGCCGATCATGTACAAGAATATTCGCAATCACCCGACCACCCGCGAACTCTATGCCAAGCAATTGGTCAAGGAAGCGGTGGTAACCGAGAGCGAAGCGCAACAGATGGTCACGGCCTTTATGAAAAGGCTGGAGGATGATCATAAGGCGACCAACGGGTACAAGCCCAACAAAGCCGATTGGCTCGAAGGGCGTTGGGCCGGCTTCCAGGCGACCCGGGGCGAGGAAGATCATCGCAGCCACACGTCGGTCGATAAAGAGACCTTGCGCGAAATCGGCAAGGCCCTGGCCACGGTGCCGCAAGGCTTCGATCTCAACCCCAAGATCGCGCGTCAGCTCAAGCAAAAAGAAGAAATGCTGGAGACCGGCGAGGGCATCGACTGGGGCACCGCCGAGGCGCTGGCCTATGGCTCGCTGCTGATCGAGAACACGCCGATCCGTCATTCCGGCCAGGATGCGGGGCGCGGAACCTTCTCGCAACGTCATGCCGTGCTGCACGACCAGACCGACGAGACGCGCTTTATTCCGCTTAACCATATTCGTCCGAGCAAGCAGGAGCGGCTGGAGATCATCGACAGCCCGCTGTCGGAGTTCGCGGTGCTCGGCTTCGAGTATGGTTATACGTTGTCGGCGCCTTATGCCCTGGTGTTGTGGGAAGCGCAGTTCGGCGACTTTGCCAACGGGGCGCAGGTGATTCTCGACCAGTTCATCAGCTCGGCCGAGTCGAAGTGGTTGCGCATGTCCGGGTTGGTCATGCTGCTGCCGCACGGCTACGAGGGTCAGGGACCGGAGCATTCCTCGGCTCGCCCGGAGCGCTACTTGCAGCTGTGCGCCGAGGATAACATCCAGGTTTGTAACATTTCGACCCCGGCCAACTACTTCCATGTGTTGCGTCGGCAAATGCGGCGGCGCATTCGCAAGCCGTTGGTTATCTTTACGCCGAAGTCCTTGCTTCGTCACAAGCTGTGCGTGTCGCGCCTTGATGAACTGACCGTCGGCACCGCCTTCCAGCGGGTGATCCGGGAAACCGCGCTTGATCTGGCCCCGGGCGAGGAAGTGAGGCGGGTGGTATTGTGCACCGGTAAGGTCTATTATGATCTACTTCAGGAGCGGGAGGCGCGCGCACTCAAGGACGTGGCGATCATTCGGGTCGAACAGCTTTACCCGTTCCCGAAAACGCCGCTGACCAACGAGCTGCGTAAGTATCCGAACGCCGATGTCGTGTGGTGTCAGGAAGAGCCCGAAAATATGGGGTATTGGACATTCATGGATCGTCGGATCGAAGGCGTGCTGAGTGAACTCGAAGGCAAGGCCAAGCGGCCGAGTTATGCCGGTCGAGTGGCAGCGGCGTCGCCGGCAACCGGTCTTGCTAAAAACCACACTAAAGAACAGGCCAAGCTTGTGGATGACGCGCTGACCGTAAGGTGAGCGCAGCACCTCGGGTCATTAACTGCATTCGTCAGGAACCAGCTATCAGAGGATCGTGATGGCGACGGAAATCAAGGTGCCCACCCTGGGCGAGTCGGTGAGCGAGGCTACTGTCGCGCGGTGGCTGAAAGCTGTGGGTGCGACGGTCGCGGTTGACGACCCGCTGGTTGAGTTGGAGACCGACAAGGTCACGTTAGAGGTTAACGCGACCGCCGCCGGTACGCTTAGCCAAATTTTGGCGCCGGAGGGCTCGAATGTCGGCGTCGGCGCCGTGCTCGGCGTGATCGGCGAGGCGGGATCGGCCGTTGCGGCCGCTCCCGTGGCCGCTCCGGCTCCGGCGTCCGCTCCGGCCGCGACGGTAAGTTCGGCCGCCGACGTGCTGTCACCGGCGGTGCGCAAGCTGGTTGATGATAACAAGCTCGACCCGTCGAAGATTGCGGCCAGCGGCAAGGACGGCAGGCTGACCAAGGAAGACGTCCAGGCCCATCTGGCGGCCAAGGCCGCTCCGGTTCCCGCACCGGTGGCGGCGCCCGCGCCGCGCCCGGCTCCGCCCCCGCCGCCGCCTAAGCCGGTGGTGCCGTCGGGTCCGCGTCCGCGCGCAGATCGCGAAGAGCGGGTGCGCATGACCCGCCTGCGTCAGCGGGTTGCCGAGCGGCTGAAAGAGGCGCAGAACAACGCGGCGATGCTCACCACCTTTAACGAGGTGGATATGAGCAATCTGATGGCTCTGCGCAATCGCTATAAGGACAATTTTGAAAAGAAGCATGCGGTTCGGCTCGGCTTCATGTCGTTCTTCGTCAAGGCGGCGATTGCCGGTTTGAAAGAACTGCCGGCGGTCAATGGCGAGATCGACGGCACCGATATCGTCTACAAGAATTACTATGATATCGGGGTCGCGGTCGGGTCGCCGCAAGGTCTGGTCGTGCCGGTGGTGCGGGATGCCGACAAGCTCAGCTTTGCCGGGGTCGAAAAGGCGATCAACGACTACGGCAAGAAGGCGCGCGACGGTAAGCTGGCGATCGAGGATTTGAGCGGCGGCACCTTTACCATCTCGAACGGCGGGGTTTACGGCTCGCTGATGTCGACGCCGATCCTCAACCCGCCGCAGTCCGCCATTCTCGGCATGCACAAAACCTTCGATCGGCCGATGGCGATCGGTGGCAAGGTCGAAATCCGGCCGATGATGTATTTGGCGCTGAGCTATGATCATCGAATCATCGATGGACGCGAGGCGGTGACTTTCCTGGTTCGCATCAAGGAAGCCATCGAAGACCCACAGCGTTTGTTGCTGGAAGTCTAAGTCGCGCTGCAAGAGATCAAGGGGGCATTGCCCCCTTGATTAGTATTATTCTTCAGGGAATTTTGCGAATGTCCGACCAATCCTTTGACGTTGTCGTTATCGGTGCCGGCCCCGGCGGTTATGTCGCGGCGATTCGTGCAGCGCAACTCGGGCTGAAGACCGCGGTGGTCGAAAGCCGGGACACGCTGGGCGGCACCTGCCTGAATGTCGGCTGCATCCCGTCCAAGGCGCTGCTGGTCAGCTCTGAGAAGTTCGAGGAAGCGAAGCATCATCTCGGTCAGCACGGGGTTAAGGTCGGCTCGGTAGAACTCGACCTGCCGACGCTGATGGCGCACAAGACCAAGGTGGTCAAGGATAATACCGTCGGCATCGAATTTCTGTTCAAGAAGAATAAGATTACTTGGTTGAAGGGCATCGGCACGATTGCCGCCGCCGATACCGTGACCGTGACCGCCAAGGATGGCACCGGTTCTTCGGTCAAGGCAAAGAACATCATCATCGCCACTGGCTCGGACGTCATGCCGCTGCCCGGCGTCACCATCGACGAAAAGACCGTGGTCTCTTCCACCGGCGCGCTGGCGCTCGACGCGGTTCCGGGTCATCTGGTGGTGGTCGGCGGTGGCGTGATCGGGTTGGAGCTGGGCTCGGTTTGGGGCCGGCTCGGCGCTAAGATCACCGTGATCGAGTTTCTCGACCGCATCCTGCCCGGCATGGATGGCGAATTGTCGAAGCAGACTCAGCGCATTTTGACCAAGCAGGGCATGAGCTTCCGCCTGTCGACCAAGGTGACCAAGGTTGAAAACACCGGGGCCGGCGTGACCCTGACGGTTGAGCCTTCGGCCGGCGGCGCCGCCGAAACGGTCACGGCCGATGTCGTGTTGGTGGCAATCGGACGCCGCCCCTATACCGATAAGCTTGGCCTGGAGTCGGTCGGCATTGAAAAGGACGGGCGCGGCCGGGTCAAGGTCGATCACCATTTCCGCACTGCGGTGCCAAGCATCTATGCCATCGGCGACGTGATCGAAGGGCCGATGCTGGCGCACAAGGCCGAAGACGAAGGCGTGGTGGTGGCCGAAATCATTGCCGGTCAGTCGGGTCACATCAATTACGACGCGATCCCCGGCATTATCTATACGTCACCGGAAGTGGCCTCGGTCGGGAAAACCGAAGAACAGCTAAAAGAAGCCGGCATCGCCTACAAGGTCGGCAAGTTCCCGTTCACCGCCAATGGCCGGGCGCGGGCGATGGCTTCTACCGATGGCTTCGTCAAGATGTTGGCCGATGCCAAGACCGATCGGATTTTGGGGGTCCATATCCTTGGTCCCGACGCCGGGCACTTGATTGCTGAAATTGGCTTGGCGATGGAGTTCGGCGCGTCGGCCGAGGATGTCGCCCGCACCTGCCATGCCCACCCGACGCTGAGTGAAGCGGTCAAAGAGGCGGCTTTGGCCGTCGATGGTCGGCCGATTCATGTCTGAACGGCTGCCCCCGAGATCCGTCATCGTGACCGGATTTCCGCACAAGGAATTTCCGCACAAGGATAAGGGGCGGCCATGAAGCTCGGCGTTATTGCGGTCGCCCTGTGCGGGCTTGCAGCCATCATTGCTCTGATTGCCGGCAACGATGCCACGGCGGTGTTCGGCGCCGTGGCCGGAGTCGGCTGGGGCTTGGTTGCCGTGGTTTTGGTGCGTGCGACCATCGTCAGCACATGCGGCTTCGGTTGGGCGCGCCTGATCAGGCCGCTCGTGCCTTGCCGCTTACGGACATTTCTGTTCATTCGCTGGATCCGCGAGGCGGTCAATGTGCTGCTGCCGGTTGCCGCGGTCGGCGGCGATCTGGTCGGCGGCCGGGTGCTGACCTTTTGGGGGGTGACCGGGGGCTTGGCTGCGGCCGGTATTCTGGTCGATTTGCTGCTTCAGGCCTGCGCGCAGGTTCTTTTTACTCTGACCGGCTTGGGTTTGCTGTTGGCCGGGGGGCGCGGCGGTGACTTCGCCGGCTGGGTCATCGTCGGGTTGCTGGTGGCGGCGGTGGCGTTGGGCAGTTTTTACGGGGCTCAGCGCTTCGGTCTGTTTGATCTGTTCGAGCGTTTGATGCTGAAAGCAGCCGCGCGCTGGCCGCAGGCCTCGTTCGGAGGCGAGTTGCGCCTGCATGACAATATTCAGGCGATTTACGCAAACCGCGGGGCGGTGCTCAGTTCGTTTCTGCTTCATATTGTCGCATGGTTTATCGGAGCGGCCGAAATTTGGATCGCTCTCTATTGTATGGGTACGCATCCGACCATCGTTGAGGCGCTGGTTTTGGAGAGTTTGGGCCAAGCGGTGCGCGGAGCGGCGTTTCCGGTGCCGGGCGCGCTCGGTGTTCAGGAGAGCGGTTTCCTGTTGCTCGGCCAGCTTTACGGTATTACGCCGGAAGTCGCGATTGCGCTCTCTCTGGTCAAGCGGGTGCCTGATCTGGTACTGGGAGTTCCCGGCTTGGCAGCGTGGCAGTTCCTGGAGGCGCGCCGACTGCTTGAGCGCCGGAAAACAAGCATCAGCGCTGTTGCCGACCCCCTTAATTTGCCCACCGAATAGCAGGCCGTCATGACCATCATGCAGAAACTTTCGCCGGAATCCGGAGAATCCCCCGCGCCGCACAGCCCGGAGGCCTGCCCGGTCAATTCCCATAATGAATGGGATCCGCTGGAGGAGGTGATTGTCGGCCGGCTCGACGGAGCGGTGATCCCGCCTTATCACCTGACCGTTACCCTCAATGTGCCGAGCTTTACCGGCAAGCTGCACCGGCTGGTCGCCGGCTGGCGCTACCCGAAGTGGATGGTCAAGCTGGCGCAACAAGAGCTTGACGGCTTTATCAATATTCTCGCGGGCGAAGGCGTAAAAATCCGTCGCCCCGATATCATCAATCATCGGCGCCGTTTCCGCGGCATCACCTGGTCGAGCACCGGCTTTTGTGTTGCCTGTCCGCGCGACGGGTACTTGGTGATCGGCGACGAAATTATCGAATCGCCGATGTGCTGGCGTTCGCGTTATTTCGAAGGCGACGCCTATCGGTCTTTGTTTAAGGAGTATTTCAACCAGGGTGCCCGCTGGACCAGCGCGCCGCGGCCCGAATTGACCGACGAGCTGTATAATTACGACTATTCGATACCCGGTAAAGACGAGCCGTTGCGGTATACTATCACGGAATTCGAGCCGGTGTTCGACGCCGCCGACTTCGTGCGTTGTGGTCGTGATCTGTTCGTCACGCAAAGCAACGTGACCAACAAGGCGGGTATCAATTGGCTGCGCCGCCATCTGGGCGACCGCTACCGTATTCACGAGATCGTCAGCCTGTGCCGTCAACCGATGCACATCGATTCGAGCTTTATTCCGATGGCGCCGGGCAAGGTGTTGGTCAATCCGGCCTATGTCGATATCGAGCGGCTGCCGGAAGTTTTGAAGAAATGGGACATTCTGATCGCGCCGACGCCCGACCCGGTCGAAGGTGTGATGAGTAAAATTTCAATGTGCAGCCCCTGGACCAGCATTAATACTCTGATGCTTGATGAAAAGCGCGTGATCGTCGATTCCTCGCAGCCGACTTTGATTCGTGCTTTCAAGGATTGGGGTTTCGAGCCGATTCCGGTTCCTTTCCTCAGTTATGGCCCGTTTGGCGGAGCATTCCACTGCGCAACACTTGACATTCGGCGCCGGGGCACGCTTCAATCTTACTTCTAGGAGATTAAGGTGTGGGGCCATGAGCGATCCGGTGGTGGATGAGTGTATAGAAACCTTTGTCGGTAAGGGCAGCGCAAGCTTTACTAAATCGGCACCGGTCCTTGCCGCCGACGTTATCCGGGTTGAGGATATGCACACGGGGGCCTTTCCGGCCACGCTATGGAAGGGCTCGGTCAAGTTGATTTCCTATCGGGGGTCCCTAACCTGGGCTCCCGATAATACCAGATCGAAATTGGTGATCGGCCGCGCGAATACCAGCAATTTGGTTATCGAGAGCGACCTTATTTCTCGTATTCACGGCTATATAACCGTAATCGATAAGGGCTGTGTTTATATCGACCAAAGCCGCAACGGCACTTTTGTTTTGACCAACGGGGTGCTGACGAAATTAAACAAAAGCGGCATGGTCCTTGAGGGGGTCGGGACTTTGATTCTCGGCTCCGATCCGACCGAGACTCAAATTAATCGGATTTTGAAAATCGAGTTCGAAATTTCCGCCGAAACCGGATAGAGGCCGGATATCGGGCGGTCCGGGCCTTGCATTCGCAGGCCGTGGGCCGTATCGTTCGGAAGCCGAATAATCAGTCATGGAAAACGCCATGGCGCCGTCAGGCCCCGCCGTCATTCGCCCCCGGACGCTCTCGTTCCAGGGTCTTATCCTGAAGCTTCAGAATTACTGGGCAGAGAAGGGCTGTGTCATTCTTCAGCCCTATGACATGGAAGTGGGGGCGGGGACGTTTCATCCCGCCACCACCTTGCGCGCGCTGGGGCCGCAGCCCTGGAAGGCCGCCTATGTCCAGCCCTCGCGCCGGCCCAAGGATGGCCGCTACGGCGAGAATCCGAACCGGCTTCAGCATTATTACCAGTATCAGGTGATTCTGAAGCCCTCGCCCGCCGATGCTCAAGAACTGTATCTCGACAGTTTGCGCATGCTGGGGATCGATCCGAATCACCACGACATCCGCTTCGTCGAGGATGACTGGGAAAGCCCGACGCTGGGCGCCTGGGGCCTGGGCTGGGAGGTCTGGTGCGACGGCATGGAGGTGACGCAGTTCACCTATTTCCAGCAGGTCGGCGGCATCGAATGCGACCCGGTCGCGGTCGAGCTGACCTACGGGCTGGAGCGGCTGGCCATGTATGTCCAGGGGGTCGAGAACGTCTATAATCTCGACTTCAACGGCGAGGGCGT